>NZ_JBQENK010000001.1:56285-531123 GCF_052044735.1 Pseudomonas sp. 22526 | reverse complement strand
TGACCAACACCGCCGCTGTGGCAGTGAAATACGACGATGCCGCGACTAAAGATCAGGTGACCTTCAACCCGGCAGGGACTTCGGTGAGGTTGACCAATGTCGCTGGAGGTACGTTGAACGCTACCAGCACCGATGCCGTGAATGGCAGCCAGTTGTTTGCGACCAGCCAGAACACGGCAGCGGCACTGGGCGGCGGTGCGGCAGTCAATGCGACCACGGGGGCATGGACGGCGCCCAGTTACTCCACCAACAGCATCAGCGCGAATGGTTCCAATATCGGCCCATTGGTGAGCGGTGACGTCGGCACGGCACTGACCAATCTCAATGCCAGCGTGACCAATACCGCTGCTGTGGCAGTGAAGTACGACGATGCCTCCACCAAGACCCAGGTAACCTTCAACCCGGCAGGCACCTCGGTGAAGTTGACCAATGTCGCGGCCGGAACCTTGAGCACCACCAGCACCGACGCGGTGAACGGTTCGCAATTGTTCGCGACCAACCAAACCGTCGACAACCTCGTCAACAACGGCGCCGGCATCAAATATTTCCACAGCAACTCGATCCTTGCCGACAGCAACGCGACCGGTCAGGACAGCGTGGCCATCGGCCCGCTCGCGAGTGCGACTGTTGCCAATGGTGTGGCGCTGGGCTCCAACTCGTCGGCCACGGGGACAACATTGGCCAATGCGGCTTATGGGGTCGGTGGTGCAGCAACCGGTGGCGAAGTGAACATCGCCAATGGCGCTGATGGACGGCGCATTACTGGCCTTGCTGCCGGTTCCAGCGCAACGGATGCCGTCAACGTGAGCCAACTGAATAAAACCGGTCAGGACACGGCGACCGCCCTGGGCGGCGGCGCAGCGCTTGATGCGAACACCGGAGCATGGACGGCGCCCAGTTATTCCACCAATAGCATCAACGCGGTCGGTACCAACACCGGTCCACTGGTCAGCACAAACGTTGGCGCAGCACTGACCAATCTAAACACCAGCCTGACCAACACCGCGGCTGTGGCAGTGAAATATGACGATGCCGCGACTAAAACCCAGGTGACCTTCAACCCGGCAGGGGCTGCGGTGAAGTTGACCAATGTTGCGGCCGGTACCCTGAACGCCACCAGCACCGATGCCGTGAATGGCTCGCAGTTGTTCGCAACCAACCAGACCGTCGACAACCTCGTCAACAACGGCGCGGGCATCAAGTACTTCCACAGCAACTCGATCCTTGCCGACAGCAGCGCGATGGGGCAGGACAGCGTGGCGATGGGGCCAGCCGCCGTTTCCGGAGGTGCCAACAGCGTCGCGTTGGGCAATGGCGCCACCGCCAGCTTCGACAACAGCGTTGCCCTGGGCTCCGGCTCTTCTGCCACAGGCGCGACGTTGGCCAATGCGGCTTATGGTGTCGGCGGGGCGGCGACTGGGGGTGAAGTGAATATTGCCAACGGCGCTGATGGACGGCGTATTACCGGTTTGGCGGCGGGCAGTTCGGCGACCGATGCGGTTAACGTCAGTCAACTGAATAAGGTGGGGCAGGACACGGCAACGGCCCTGGGCGGCGGTGCGGCGCTTGATGCGACCACCGGGACATGGACGGCGCCCAGTTACTCCACCAACAGCATCAACGCGGTCGGTGCCAACACCGGTCCACTGGTCAGCACAAACGTTGGCGCAGCACTGACCAATCTAAACACCAGCCTGACCAACACCGCCGCTGTGGCAGTGAAATATGACGATGCCGCGACTAAAACCCAGGTGACCTTCAACCCGGCTGGAACCGCCGTGAAGTTGACCAACATCGCTGTCGGTGCCTTGAACGCCAGCAGCACCGACGCGGTGAACGGCTCGCAGCTTTTCGCAACCAACCAGACCGTCGACAACCTCGTCAATAACGGCACCGGCATCAAGTACTTCCACAGCAACTCGGTACTGGCCGACTCGCAAGCCACAGGTCTGGACAGCGTTGCCATCGGGCCACAGTCCATTGCCGCAGGCGCCCATTCGTTCGCCGTCGGTTCGGGTGCCAACGTGGCGGCTGATGGCGGTCTCGCGCTGGGGCATCTGAGCCAGACCCAGGTGGCGGGGGGGATCGCACTGGGTGAAGGTTCGGTTGCCGATCGGGTCCTGGCACCGAGCACGGGTTCGATTGCCGCCGGCGGCGGGACGATCATCTACGACACTTCGGATGCCACCTTGCTCGGCTCGGTTTCGGTGGGCAAGGCCGGCAGCTACCGGCAGATCACCAACGTGGCGGACGCTACCGAAGATCACGACGCCGTGACCCTGCGTCAACTGACTGGAGCGATGGGCTCGTTGAGCTCAACCGGCACGCTGTTCTTCCATGCCAATTCGACCAACCCGGTGGACTCACTCGCCAGCGGCGCGGAGTCAATCGCTGTCGGTCCGGGCACCGTGGTCAATGGCGACAACGGCATTGGTCTGGGCAATCAGGCCAGTGTCGGTCAGGCCGCCGCGGGTGGCATCGCCATCGGTCGCAATACCCAGGTGTTGCTGGCGTCCGGCATTGCCTTGGGCAGCGCGGCCCAGGCAGCGGCGGAGCAATCGGTTGCGTTGGGCGCCGGGGCCAATGCCAGCCACGCCATGAGCGTGGCGCTGGGTTCGAGTTCGCTGACCAGGGTCGGCGCCGAGACGGGTTACAGCGCCTATCGACTGGCAGCACCGCAGACGTCAGTCGGTGAGATCGGCATCGGCACGGCACTGGGCAATCGCAAGCTCACCGGGCTGGCGGCTGGCTCGCAAGACAACGACGCGGTCAACGTGGCTCAACTGAAGCTGGTCGGCGATCAAGTGGATCAAAACACCACGGACATCACCCACCTGGGCGGTCGGATCGGCGGGCTTGAAACCCTGATCGGCGCGGGAGGCGGCATCAAGTATCTGCACGTCAACTCGACCAAGGCCGACTCCGCTGCCACCGGTACCGACGCAATGGCGTTGGGTGCCCAGGCCCAGGCGTCGGGCAATGGCTCGGTGGCGATGGGCAGCGGTGCAACGACTTCTGCCGACGGCAGTGTTGCCGTGGGCAGTGGCTCGAGCGATGACGGACGCGGTGCAGAAACCTACAGCGGCAAGTATTCGGGGGCGAATAACGCGACCGCGGGCACGGTCTCGGTGGGTAACGCCACCACCGGCGCAACCCGAACGGTCAGCAACGTTGCCGACGGCAAGAACGCCAATGATGCGGTCAATGTGCGCCAACTCGACGGTGCGGTGGTTGAAGCCAAGCAATACACGGACACCTCGATTGCCAATCTGGGAACGAATGCGGCTCAGCAGGATGGCCGCATTACCGCCGTCGCAGACGATGTCTCCAACATCAAGAACGGCACCGACGGCATGTTCCAGGTGAACAACCGCAGCGCAGCGGCCAAACCGAAAGCCACGGGTGTCGACTCGAGCGCCGGAGGTGCGGGGGCTGTAGCGTCGGGCAACAACAGCGCGGCGGTCGGCACAAGGTCTCAGGCCACCGGGGAAAACTCGGTTGCTCTGGGTAACGGGGCCAAGGCTTCGGCCAGGAACGCCACGGCACTGGGTGCCAACTCGGTGGCGGATCGCGACAGCAGCGTGTCGGTCGGCAGCACTGGCAACGAGCGGCAGATCACCAACCTCGCGGCGGGCACTCGCGGCACGGATGCGGTGAACCTCGAGCAGTTGACCCGAAGCGTGGCGGACATCACCAGCAGTGCCAATGCCTACACCGACCAGCGCTATATGGAGCTGAAAAACGACCTCAAGCAGCAGGACGAAATTCTCAGTGCGGGGATTGCCGGTGCGATGGCCATGGCCAGTCTGCCGCAGTCGTACTCGCCGGGTTCCAGCATGACGACGGTGGCTGCGAGCACCTATCGCGGTCAAGCGTCGCTTGCCTTCGGTGTGTCGCATATGTCCGGCAATGGCCGGTGGGTGACCAAATTGCAGGGCAGCACCGACACCCAGCGCAAAGTGGGGCTAGCGGTGGGTATCGGTTATCAGTGGTGACCCGTTGATGGGTCTTGTGCAGGTCTCAATCCAATTTTTTCAGGCAGAAAACCATGAACATGAAATCCATTTCCGTCGCTCTCCTGATCACGCTGGTGGCGCTGGCCGGTTACGACATATTTCTGAAAGACAGACCGACGGATAACCCGCGTATCTGGCTGCGCATCCCTGCGTTACCCGTGATTCAGGATGCGATTTTCCAGCTGTCGCCCAGGTTCGACGAGCCGCGTAAAACACTGATGATGGAACAGCTTTGCGCGTTGGCGCGAGGCGAAGTGAAACAGGAACAGGTCAACGCCTCTCTCAAGCAGCAGGGGATCGACGCGCAGACTTTGCCTTCACAGGGCAGTCCGTACTCGTTGTTGGTCAATGGTGATCAGCCTGGGCAAGCTTCGGCCTGTGCGGCGTATCTGGCGACGACGGTACTGTCGACTGTCAATATGGCCGAGTTCATGCGCCCCGTCACCGTACCCGCCGCCAACGGCCAGCCAGAGAAATCGTCGTTGCAGATTGATAACGCTTTGCTGACGTCGGCGCTGTCGGTCAAGTTGGCCGTGGCGCGTGCCAACGCGGATGTATTCGCCTTGATCGCCGTCGAGTTGCAGCGCAGTCCAGGTCTGACGATACCGCAATTCCGTGAACAGGCCGGGCAGTTGTTTACCCGTCTGGCCCCGACTTACCTGCAGCGCATCAAGGAGCAACTGCCACCCGCGAACACGCAGTACAAGCTGCTGCAAATGGACGACAGCCGCTTCCTCTTCAGCAGTTCCGTCGGTAGCGTATTCGAGTTCGGCCGCAACGGTCTGGTCCTGAGCCAGGGCGGTATCGTCTGGTATGGCAAAGGCCGGTTGATGGGGCAGGAATACCCGCTGCAGGTGGAGAGTTTTTCGGCGGCCGTCAAAGGGTTGCTGGCATCGCCTGCGTCGCAACCGACCACCTCGATCCAGTGAAGGTGTGATGACCCATATCAACTGTCGAAACCTAACCAAGGTCTATCCGAGCCCGGACATGATGGGCAAGCTGTTCGCCCTGGAAGCCATGCCGCTGGATATCGACCGGATCCGCACCGGCAGCTGAGGCATCACCCACGCTCCCCGTTCTGGCGACCGCCGGCGGGGAGCGCGGCCTTCAGGGTTTTAGCTTCAGCCGTGCCGCCAGCAGCACGCCCAGCAGCGCGGCGGCCAGCACCAGCGCCGCCGGGGCGGACCAGCCGGCGTAGGCGACGGCGGCGCTCAGGGCGATGGGCGCGAGCACCTGGCCCAGGTAGTTGCCTTGCATCACCAGGCCCAGGCACAGCGGGACCAGCGCGGGCTGCGGCGAGGTCAGCGAGGTGCTGGCGAGGATGGTGGCGGGGAGCATGCCGGCCACCGCGCAAAAGAAGAAGCACAGAGGGATCACCAGGTCGGTCGGAGTGGCCGAGAGGAAGATGCCCATCCCGGAAAGCCCCATGACGATACTGGTGCCGCCGAGCAGGACTTGCGGGCGGACGCCGCGTGACAGCAGCAGGCCGGCGCCGATGTTGCCGATGATATTGACCGCCACCACCGCGGCGCTGACCAGCCCGGCGCTGGTGATCGACAGCCCGACGCGCTGCATGAGGAATACCGGCAGGAAGGCCATCACCGCAAAGAACTGCAGGTTGTAGGCGGTGAAAATCAGCGCCATCAGCAGCGGCTGGCGGGCCCGCAGCACACTGCTCAGGGAGTGGCGCAAGCCGGATTGCGTCTGGTGGCGCAGCGCCAGCGGGTCCCTGGGTGTGGTCAGCGGCAACAGCAGGGTCGCCAGCAGGGTCAGGGCCGCGCCCGCGATCCAGCTCTGTTGCCAGCCCCCCAGCAACGGGCCGATAAGCATCGAGGTGCCGATACCGAACGCCATGAAGGTGCTCCAGATGCCGAACACCAGATTGCGTTTGTGCGCCGGGACCAGGCGATTGAGCACCGCCGGCGCCGCGACCACCACCATGACGAAGCCCAAACCTTCGACAAAACGTGTGGCCAGCAGCCCATGGAAGTCGTGCAGGCTGGCACCCAATGCACTGGCGGCGCACATGATCAGCAGGCCCAACGCCAGAAGATAACGATCGCCCCAGCGCTGCACGAGGATGCCGGCGGCGATGCCAGCGAATACCCCGACCAAGGGGAAGGCCGACATGATCCAGCTCAGGGACTCCAGGGAACGACCGAATTCCTGCTGCAACTCGGGCAGGGCGATGGTGGCCTTGCCGATATGCAGCGCCGCGGCGATGCTGGCGAACAGCACATTGAACACGGCAGGCCAATAGGCGGTATCGGCAACGGCGTAGCTGAGGCTGCCTGGCTTGGTTGATGTCATGGGCTTCTCCGAAAGCAGGCGCGCGAGGATGGCCGGGGTGCGGCGCGCCAATGGGTCGGAGCCGACTGTAAAAGTTAAAGTTGACTTCAAGTCAATCGACAAAAACGGGATGTTGCGTTCTACCCATGAGGTCATTCAGTGGCCGATCCCGCTGGGCGAAATGCCCGGGCGGGGCGGCGCCGGAAACGAACAGCTGATGGTGCAGGCGCCCGGGCGGGCGCCGCGGGTAAGGCGTCAGGCCTCAGGTGAACTGGGTGTTTTCCGGCAGCAGGGCGCCGCCATCGACGATCAGGGTCTGCCCGGTGATATAGCCGGCCTGCTCGGACGCGAGAAACAGCATGGCGTGGGCGATGTCCTGCGGGCTGCCCAGGCGCTTGAGCGGGATGCCGGCGGCCAGGGCCGGGGCGTCGCCGAGGTTGGCCATGGCCTGGGTGGCGATCAGGCCGGGTTCGACGCCGTTGACGGTGACCCGGTGTTCGGCCAGTTCCAGGGCCGCCGCGCGGATGAAGCCGTTGACCCCGGCCTTGGACGCGGCGTAGTGGGACAGCCCGGGAATCGCCGTGCGCGGCCCCGTCACCGAGGAGGTGATGACGATGCGCGGATGCTCGGCCTGGCACAACGCCGGCAGCGCCGCCTGGGTCAGCCAGAAACAGCTCTTGAGGTTCACCGCCAGGGTCGACTCGAGGATTTCGTCCCTCAGGTCGCGCAGGTTTTCCATCGGGAACACCGCGGCGTTGTGCACCAGCAGGTCCAGCCCGCCAAAGGCCCTGAGGGTGGCGGCCACCGCCTGGTTGGCCGTGGCCCGGGTGCTCAGGTCCACTGTCAGCAGCTCGGCGCTGCCGCCGGCTTCGCGGATCAGGCGCAGGGTTTCGGCGCCCGAGGCTTCGCTGCGGGTGGCGAGCAGTACCTTGGCGCCCTGGGCGGCGAAGACTTGCGCGATGGCGCGGCCAATACCCTGGCCGGAGCCGGTGACCAGGGCGACACGGCCGGTGAGGTCGAAAATCATCGGGTTTCTCCTTGAGTGACGGTGCCCAGGCATTCGTCCAGCAGGCGGTTGTGCAGGTCGACGTCCTCGGTGGTGGCCGCCGGGCACAGCAGCGCCATGTTGTGGAACGGGGGTCAGCAACACCCCGCGGTTGAGCAGGTAGAGATGCAGGTAGGCCTCGATCAGGCCATGGCGGGCATGGTGGGCTTCGCCACCGTTGCGTGGCGCGTGGTCCATGAACAGGTATTCGACCCGGGCGCCGATCCGCGTCACATGCCAGGGCAGGCGATGCTTGGCGATCAGCGCCTGGACCCCGGCCCGCAGGCGTTCGGCCAGGGCGATCATGTGCGCGTAGTTGGCCGCGCTCATGACCTCGCTGAAGGTGGCGCGCATGGCGGCCATCTGCAGGGCGTTGCCGGCCAGGGTGCCGCCGAAGCCGAAGTGGTTGATCGCCTGGCCGGGCTGGAAGTGCGGCAGCACCTGCCAGATGCGCTCGGCCATGGCCTGGCTGGCGCCCCAGACCGCGGTGGGGATGCCGCCGGCGATGCATTTGCCGAGTACGAAGAAGTCCGGTTGCAGGCCGTGTTCGCCGCTGTAGCCGGCCGGGCCGCAGGAGATGGTGTGGGTTTCGTCGATGATCAGCGGTACATCGAAACGCCGGGTCAGTTCGCGCAAACCATCGTGGAAGCCGGGGGCGGGCGGGACCATACCGACGTTGGTCATGAAGGGTTCGGTCAGCACCGCGGCCACGTCGCCATGGGCCAGGGCCGCCTCCAGCGCCGGCAGGTCGTTGAACTCCACCAGCCGGGTGGTGGCGTCGTGCCGCAGGCCATTGGCGTGCACACCTTCGCGGGGAATCATCTGGCCGTCGGCGTCGAACTCGACTTGGGACTCGTCGACACTGCCGTGGTAGTTGCAGTTGAACACCAGCACTTTCTCCCGGCCAGTGATCATCCGGCACAGGCGCAGCACAAAGCGGTTGGCGTCAGTGGCGGAGGTGGTGACCTGCCAGAACGGCAGGCCGAAGCGCCGCACCAATTCCTGGCCGACCCACAGGCTGTCGGCGGTCGGCAACATCAGGGTCGAGCCGTGCCGGGCCTGGTGGGCGATGGCCTCGGCCACGGCGGGCTGGCCATGGCCGAACATGGCGCCGGTGTCGCCCAGGGCGAAGTCGACGTAGCGGTTGCCGTCGCAGTCGGTCAGCGTCGCGCCCTGGGCGTCGGCCACCAGGATCGGGTACAGCCCCGGCCATTGCTGCATCCAGTGCAGCGGCGCGCCGTACAGCCAGTGCTTGAGGTTTTCCCGATAGAAACCGGCAGAGCGCGGGTGGCGTTCGGCGAACAGTTGCAGCTCGGATTGGTAACAACGGGCGACGCGGTCGAGGTTGAGGCCGAGGGTCATGGTTGGAGTCCTGTGGGATCTAAAGGGGGAAGGCGATGCCTGGGTAGCCGCTGCCGAGCAACGCGAGGCTGCGATCGGCAACGCAGTTGCCGCGAAACCTGAGCTTGCGGTGTGTCAGGCGGAACACGCTGGCCGGATTGCGACCGCTGCGCGGTCGATCGCAGCCTCGCTGGCGCTCGGCAGCGGCTACAGCGGCTACAGGTCGGCATCAGATGTAGGTGGTGCGGTTCAGCACATGGGCGAGGGCGCCCACCGGGAAGTTGCTGGGGCTGGCGAAGTCGGTGCCCTGGTAGCCGAAGATCTTGCCGTCGGTCCTGCCCGCTTGCAGGTCGATCAGCACCAGGCCCAGGGTCGGCACGATCTTTTCGCGCCAGACGAACAGGTACAGCTGTTCGGCAATCTTGTAGTAATGGCAGCGGTCGGTGTCCGCCAGGCCCTGCTCGACGCCCTTGAGGCACTGCCAGCTGTAGAAATTGCGGTTCAGGTAGAGGTGCTCGTAGGCCTCGGTGGCGCTGTAGATGTACTGGTTGCGCAGGCCGACCAGTTCCTCGGTCAGCGCGTGTTGCGGGCTGCTGGCGCTGTGCGGTGCGTCGATGCTGCCGTGGATGAACTGGGCCTGGACGCTGGTCAGCTCGCGGCCGGACAGGGCGCGGCTGAACAGGTCGACCCGGGTCTCGGCCTGGCTCGGCATCTGCCCGATCACCGCGGTGAAGATGTTCCGGCCCAGGTCGAGGATCAAGCTCACCGAGTGGGTCTGGCCGTTCTCCGACTTGAGAAAGTCCACCAGGTAAATGCCGGAACGTATTGAAGTGGCTCGATAAATAGCCTCGCCGCGGGCGTCGCTTTCAGTGTCCTGCCAATGCAGCGACTGCGAGCCGAACAGGTGTTCGATGCGCCAGCCGTTGGCGAAGTGCAGGGTCAGGCTGCGGCCGTTGAGGTCATCCAGGCTGGGCAGGATATGGTTGTCGGCGGCGAAGCCTTCGGCCAGGGCGCCAACGGTAATCCATTCGGGTTGCAGGTTCATGAGGGCGGTTCTTGTCGATGAAGGAGAACCTCATGTTCATCGTGCAAGCCCTTGTTGCCCATCAACCGAATGGTTGAGGCGTGGCGGTTTTTTACAGGAACAGCGCGCTCACCAGTTCGGTGCGGTTGTTCACCCCGACCTTGCGGAACAGGTTGATCAGGTGGGTCTTGACCGTCGGCAGGCCCAGCGCCAGCTGTTGGGCGATGGTCTTGTTGCAGGCGCCGTCGCGCAGCAGCCAGGCGATCTGCCGTTCCCGGGGCGTGAGGGCCTCCAGGCGTTCGTCGTGGCGCGAATAGGGCGCCTGGGCGGCGATTTCCAGCAGGCCTTGCAGCGCCTGCAGGGTGCTCAGTTCGTCAGGCCGGAACGGGCCCAGGCTGGCATCGCGCAGCAGGGACAGGCCGGCGATCGGGCTGCCGCTGGCATTGCACGCAAGGATCTCCATCACATCCCGCACCCCGTGGCGTTGCAGGAAACCCTGGTAAACCTCGGTTTCATGCCGTCCCTGCTGGGCCATGCCCATGTGCAGTGACAGCACCGGGCGGCCCGCCGCCACGCAGTTGCGCGGGCGCAGCGGGTCGTAGTGGCGGTAGCGTTGCAGGTAGGCCTCATGCATCTGCGGGCTCATGTGGTACAGCGAGAAATGCTCGGCCTGTAGCTGGGCGTCGATGCGGTAGAAGGCGCACAGGGTCGCCGGCACCACCCGGGTAAAGGCGCCGATGCAGCGCTGGCCGAGTTCATGGGCGTTGGGCAGAGGGCTGTTGAGGCTATGGGTACTGATCATCGAAGGGCTCCTGGCGAATACTGACGGCTTCGCGTCAATGGGCAGAAGAAGCGGGCAAGTAGCGATGCAGTATGGACATTGTCGGGATTGCCGGAGGGCAAAAAACCGCTGCCGGTTCCAACGCCCGGGAGGCGAGGAACACGGCAGCGGCTATTAAGGCCTCAGCGGCGGGCCTGGGTGAAGCCCAGCTCCAGGGCGGAGACTATGGCGTCGATCTGCGGCGGCTGGATCACCAGCGGCGGCGACAGGATGATCTTGGTCCCCACCGGACGCACCATCACCCCGTTGTCGCGGGCAATCTGCGCCACCTGGTTGGCATAACCGCCCATGGGGTCGATCGGCTCGCGGGTGCTCTTGTCGGCCACCAGGTCGAGGGCAATCATCAGGCCCTTGCCGCGTACCTCTCCGACGCTGTCGAAGCGCTCGGCGAACGGCAGCAGCTTGCCCAGCATGTAGTCGCCCATCTTCGCGGCGTTGGCCGGCAGGTCTTCCTTGACCACGATGTCGAGGCTGGCCAGGGCCGCCGCGCACGCCACCGGGTGCCCGGAGTAGGTGTAGCCGTGCATGATCGCGCCGGTGAAGTTGCCGTTCTTGCTGAACGCCGATTCGATCCGCTCGTTGACCACGGTGGCGCCCAGGGGGATGTAGCCGGAGGTGATGCCCTTGGCCAGGCACATGATGTCGGGCTTCACGCCCCACAGGCGGCTGCCGAACATCGAGCCGCTGCGGCCGAAACCGGTCACCACTTCGTCGGCGATCAGCAGCACGCCGTACTTGTCGCAGACCTCGCGGATCAGCGGCCAGTAGTTGGCTGGTGGCACTATCACGCCACCGGCGCCCTGGATCGGCTCGGCGATAAAGGCCGCGACGGTGTCGGGGCTCTGGAACTGGATTTCCCGCTCGAGCAGGTCGGCGCAGATCTTGCCGAGTTCTTCCGGGTCCTGGCTGTAGGGGTTGCGGTACAGCCACGGGGTGTCGACATGGAAGCAGCCGGGCAGCAGGGGCTCGTAGTTGCGCCGGAACACGGTGTTGCCGTTGACCGACGCGCCGCCGAAATGGGTGCCGTGGTAGCCCTGGCGCAGCGAGATGAACTTGGTACGGTCGGCCTGGCCTTCGAGCTTCCAGTACTGGCGGGCCAGTTTCAGCGCGGTCTCGATGGCGTCCGAGCCGCCGGAGCTGAAGGCCACGCGGCGCATGCCCTCGGGTTCCAGCAGGTTCATCACCACCCGCGACAGCTCTTCGGCGCGGGGATGGCTGACGCCGTCGAACAGCTGGAAGTATTCCAGCTCATCCAGCTGGGCGGTGATCGCCGCCTTCACTTCCTTGCGGTTGTGGCCGACGTTGACGTTCCACAACCCGGCGACGCCATCCACCAGTTGGTGGCCCTGGTCGTCGTACACATAGCAGCCATCGCCACGGACAATACGAATCGGCTCGCGTTGTTGCATTTCGTTGGGGTGCAGCATGGGATGCCAGAAGCGGCTTGGTTCGCTCACGTTGAGTCTCCTGAAAACGCACGGACAGCGTGGGACATAGTAGTGCGCCCTTTGCCGGTTGCCTGCTTGCCTCTGTGTGCCAGGTACTTGATCGCCACTGCCAGGAGGATAACGCCGTCCCCGTAGGAGCGAGGCTTGCCCGCGATGGGCTGCGCAGCAGCCCCAAAGCCAGCCGCCGCATTCCATCTGGGGCACATCGNCCATCGCGGGCAAGCCTCGCTCCTACGGTCCGTGGGGCTGGCAGCCAGTGGCAAGTTTCGCGGCAGCCAGGATCAAGACGCTGGCCGGCATTGGTCTCAGAGTTCGAGCCATGAGGCCAACTAGCGAGGATTGCCCATGAGTATTGCCATCGACCCACGTGTCGCCGCCTTTATCGACAGTCAGCACGGTCTGCTGATCGACGGGCGCAGCCAGCCGGCGTTGTCCGGTGCGCAGATGCCGGTGTTCAACCCGGCCACCGGCGAAGAACTGACCAGCGTCGCCGCCGGTGCCGACGCCGATATCGACCTGGCCGTGGCCGCCGCTCGGCGGGCCTTCGAGGGGCCCTGGGCGGCGCAGCGCCCGGCGGATCGCGAGCGCCTGCTGCTGAAACTGGCCGATCTGCTGGAAGCCCACGGCGAAGAGCTGGCGCAGCTGGAAACCCTCAACAACGGCCAGTCGATCCACCTGGCCCGGGCCCTGGAAGTCGGCGCCGCCGCTGAGTTCACCCGCTACATGGCGGGCTGGGCGACCAAGATCGAAGGCAAGAGCCTGGACCTGTCCATCGCCGCCGTCCCGGGCGCCCGGTACCGCGCCTATACGGTGCCGGAGCCGGTGGGCGTGGTCGGCGCCATAGTGCCGTGGAATTTCCCCTTGCTGATGGCCATCTGGAAGATAGTGCCAGCCCTGGCCTGCGGCTGCACCGTGGTGCTCAAGCCGGCCGACGAAACCCCGCTGACCGCCTTGCGCCTGGGCCAGCTGTGCCTGGAAGCCGGGATCGCCCCGGGGGTGGTCAATGTGGTCACCGGCAGCGGCGCCCAGGCCGGCGCGGCCCTGGCTGCGCACAAGGGCATCGACAAGCTGGCGTTCACCGGCTCGACCCAGATCGGCAAGGTCATCGGCCATGCGGCGGTGGACAACATGACCCGGTTTTCCCTGGAACTGGGCGGCAAGTCACCGGTGATCGTGCTCGATGACTGCGACCCCCAGGCCGCGGCCGCTGGCGCTGCCGGGGCGATCTTCTTCAATCAGGGCCAGGTCTGTACCGCCGGTTCGCGCCTGTATATCCAGCGGGCAATCTTCGACCAGGTGCTGGAACGCTTGTCGGCCATCGCCGGCTCCCTGAGCATCGGCCCCGGGCTGGACGAACAGGCGCAGATCAACCCGCTGATTTCTGCCAAGCAGCAGAAGCGCGTGCTGGACATGATCGGCCAGGGCGTGGCCGACGGCGCCCGGGTGCTGTGCGGCGGGGTCGCCTATGGCGAGCAGGGCTTCTACGTGCGCCCGACGGTACTGGCCGACGTGCACGCGGGCATGCAGGTGGTGCGCGAGGAAATCTTCGGCCCGGTGGTGGTGGCCACGCCTTTCGACGAGATCGATGAGGTGGTGGCGTTGGCCAACGACAATCAGTACGGGCTGGGGGCGAGCATCTGGTCCAACGACCTGGCCAAGGTCATGGACCTGATCCCGCGGATCAAGGCCGGCACGGTCTGGGTCAACACCCACAACATGCTCGACCCGTCGATGCCCTTTGGCGGCTACAAGCAATCGGGCATCGGTCGCGAAATGGGCCATGCGGCGATCGAGGCCTATACCGAGAACAAGTCGGTGTGTATCGCGTTCTGACCTGTAGCCGCTNTTAAGTACGCCACGGCCGTTCCGGCCGATCGCAGCCTGCGGCAGCGGCTACACGGATACACTCGTCCGGCGACTCCAGGCTGCGCAGACAGCCAGGTAAAACACGCCCGCCCGGCGTGCCCTTGAAATGCCTAGAACAACAACATCACCCATGCTTTCGAGGTCCAGCACCATGTCTTTCAATGACAGACTCACCCGCCACCTGAACCAGGGCGTGGTCGGCTTTCCCACGGCCCTGGCCAGCGCCGTCGGCCTGATCATGGCCAGCCCGGTGATCCTCACCGCCACCACCGGCTTCGGCATCGGCGGTGGGGCGTTCGCCGCGGCCATGCTGATCGCGATGCTGATGATGCTCGCGCAATCGACGACCTTCGCCGAAGCGGCCTGCATGATTCCCACCACCGGTTCGGTGTACGACTACCTGGCCTGCGGCCTGGGGCGTTTCTTCGCGATCACCGGGACCATTTCCGCCTACCTGATCGTGCATGTGTTCGCCGGCACGGCGGAAACCATCCTCAGCGGCGTCATGGCCCTGGTGAACTTCGAGTCCCTCAACACCCTGCTCGAACAGAGCGGCAGCGCCTGGCTGGTGGGTGTCGGGCTGGTGATCTTCTTCGGCCTGCTGAACGCCGTGGGCATCACCGCGTTCAGCCGCGCCGAGGTGATCCTGACCTTCGGCATGTGGACCACCCTGATCATCTTCGGCGTGGTCGGGGTGTTCAAGGCGCCGGCGGTGGAGCTGAGCGGCTGGTTCGGCGAGTCGATGGTCGGCACCGACCTGACCACCATTCTTTCGCTGGTGGGCATGGCCATGTTCATGTTCGTCGGTTGCGAGTTCGTCACGCCGCTGACGCCAGAGGTGCGCAAGGCGGCGAAAACCATTCCCAGGGCCATGGCCCTGGGCCTGGTGGGGGTGGCCACCTGCATGTTCATCTACGGCGCGGCGATGAAGCGCCAGGTGGCGAACAGTGCGCTGAGCGAAGACGGCAGCGTGCACCTGCTGGACACGCCCATGGCCATCCCGCAGTTCGCCGAGCAGGTGATGGGACCCTACGGACGGATCTGGCTGGGCGTCGGCCTGCTGTTCGCCGGGGCGGCGACCATCAACACCCTGATGGCCGGGCTGCCGCGGATCCTCTACGGCATGGCGCTGGACGGTGCGTTGCCCAAGGCCTTCACCTACCTGCACCCGCGCTTCAAGACGCCGCTGCTGTGCATCGCCGTGGCGGTGCTGATTCCCTGCCTGCATGCCTGGTGGCTGGGCGGCAGCACCGACAACATCATGCACCTGGTGCTGGCCGCGGTCTGTGCCTGGAGCACCGCCTACCTGCTGGTGACTCTGTCGGTGGTGGTGCTGCGCATCCGTCGCCCGGATTTGCCGCGGGCCTACAAGTCGCCCTGGTTCCCGCTGCCGCAGATCGTCTCGTCCATCGGCATCCTCCTGGGCATGTGGTTCATCACGCCGCCGGGCATGAACCCGCGGGACATCTATGTGCCCTTTGGCAGCATGCTCGGCCTGACGGCACTCTATGCGCTGGTCTGGACGGTCTTCGTGCAGAAGGTCAACCCGTTCCGCCCGGTGCCGGTGGAAGAGGTGCTGGAGAACGCCTTCAACCTGGAGTCTCCAGCTGAAACCCAAGCGCAGACCCTGCCTGGAGCCAAGCCCGATGAACAGTACAAGCTGGCGGCAAAACCTCTCTGAGTTCTGGCGGCGGCCACCCTCGGGCTATCGCCCGGGGGTGACCCTGAACCAGTTGTGCCGCGACCTGTCGGGGCTCGACTGTGCAGCGCAGGCACCCGGGCTGGCGCGCTTCACCTGGGCTGAGGAGGATCTCGATTTCGAGGTCCAGGAGCTGCCACAGGCGCAGTTCCTGATGCACCTGGTGGTCTGCGAGTTTCGCCTGCGCATTCCCGGTTCGCCGGGGCCACAGGCGCGGATCGATATCCACCATACCGGCGCGATCCGTCGCCAGGGCGTGGCCACCAGTCTGAAGCAGGGTACAAAGGAAGATTGGGCAGGGCTGTTGCAGCAGTTGCACAGCGACCCGCAGCTGCTGGCGGCGCTGTTGCCGCTGGACTTCAAGCGCCTGCAATTGCAGCGCGACGAGCAGGGCTGGCTGGTGCGCCTGGAGCATTTCGGCGCCAGCGAGGTGGTCAACCGGTTGCCCGGTTTCCGCCGTTATATCCGCCTGAGCGCCGAGCAGCGCGGCGCCTTGCTGGCGGCTTTCAAACGCCTGCATTCACTGTTGAGCGATCACTGAAGTATTCCCACCCGTGCTGGCATAGCCCGTGCTTAGGCTATAACAAACTATCCATTGCGCCGGGCTTCCTTGCCCGGCAAATAGATAACATGTTAATGATATCGCCATAACAACAAAGGCGGTCTCAACCGGCTTCTGGAGGTGCACAGTGCTTGCTTCGCATAGTTTCGGTTCCTGGGTCGGCGCATTGCAGGGGGTTTGTGGTCGGTTCGACGCTCGCCAGGCGCTGAATTCGGCGTTGTTTATCGGCGAGGTCGGCTTGCGCGACTACGCCGGCCTCGAGGTGGCGCAGATCCGCACCAATGCCGGACTGATCTCGCGCAAAAGCACCAGCGTCGATCATGAAGACGACCGGCACTGTTTCCTGATCATGCAGCGCAGCGGCCATGCCCAGATCAGCCAGGGCGGCGAGCGCATCGAGTTGGCGCCGGGGGAAATGGCTTTGCTGGACTCCGCTGGCGCCTGCGAAATCATTCCTCACGGCCTGATCGAACATGCCTCGCTGCATCTGTCCCGGGACGAGGTGTATCGCCATTTGCCGGCGCAGCAGCGCAAGTTCGGCAAGCTCTCGCAGAATTGCGCCAGTGGCCGCTTGATGCGCCTGCTGGTGGAGCAGATCTGTGGCGACGAACTGCAAGGTTGCGCCGCCCAGCAGGAAGGCCAGGCGTTGCAGGAAGCGTTGATCGCCTTGCTCGGTCCGACCCTGCGCCAGACTCCCGGCGCGAGCCTCGACGGTTACGACAGCCAGCACGGCGGTTGCCTGCGCAGCCAGGCCCGGCAATTGATCAACCAATCCCTCACCGAGCCCAACCTGACCCCGGTGTCACTGGCCAGCCAGATGAATATCTCGGTGCGCCAGCTGTACCGGCTGTTCGAAGAGCAGGGCGACAGCGTCTGTCGTTTCATCCAGCGCGCGCGCCTCGACCGCAGCGCGGCGGACCTGAGCAACCCGTGCCTGCGCCACGCGTCGATCACCGACATTGCCTTCAAGTGGGGATTCACCGATTCGGCGCACTTCAGTCGTACCTTCAAGAAGCATTTCGAACAGTCGCCGCGGGATTACCGGGCCCGTTCGCTGAACGCCTGAGGTCCGATCAACCCCAATCCTGTAGGAGCGAGCTTGCTCGCGATAGGGCCGGTGCATTCAACAGGGTTGTCGCCCGCAGGATCGCCATCGCGAGCAAGCTTCGCTCCTACAATTGGGCTGGTTTGCCTGTAGGAGCCAGTGAGCTTGCTCGCGACAAAACCGGTGATGCCTTACGGATTCTCTAGGTCGTGCCCCAGGGACTGGATAAACAGTGAGAACAGTTCCGGCTGTGAGGAGATGTCCAGCTTGGCGTAGAGATGGCGCCGGTGCACCTTGATGGTGTCCGGCGAGATCTTCAGCCGCTCGGCCATGGCCTTGGAAGAAAAGCCGCGGAGGATCAGCCGGGCGATTTCCACTTCCCGATCCGACAGCACGCCACAGCCGAAATGGCTCAGGGCGTCGCGGATCTGGCTGGCCATTTCTTCCGCGGCGGGCGCTGGCGGGCGCTGGTGGCTTTGCTGCCAGTGCTGCTGCATCAACGGCAGGACCCAGGCCGAGAAGGTGGTGAGCTGGCCGATTTCCTCGGCGCTGAACGGCCGCTGCATGCCCAGCGACAGGGACAGGGTGCCGGCCACCGGGATCTGCAGGATGAACTGCAGTTCGTCCTCCAGCACGTTGTCGTGGAAGTAGCTGGAGAAATACTCGGTCTGCCGGAAATGGTCCGGCGCCACTTCCTCCAGGCGGTACAGGCCGCTGGGGTAGCCCTCGCGGCAGGCCTGGAAAAACGGGTCCAGCAGGTACAGGCCGTTGAGGTAGGTGAGCATCGACGCCGGCTTGTCCGAAGGCTCGGCATCGTATTCCTCGAGGGCGATGGGCAGGCCGTTGTGGGGATAGAAGATCGCCAGGGCGTTATCGAACGGCAAGGCCTGGTGCAGTAACAGCACCAGTTGCTTCCAGAAGCGCTCGCCGCCGATCTGCGAGAGGGTGCGCCCGAGTCCGGCATGCATGCCGATTTCCCTGAACAGAGTGATCAAATAAGTGGCTCCGCGTTGATGCCGTGTGGTCTGGCGTGCTGCTTTGCGCCAGCTGGAAGCACGGTTTCGGCGATTTGCCCGGCCACGTCAAGGGGGAGTACTCCAATAGGGGAATTGGCCCTGTGCCCCCGGCTGCCTAAAGTGGCCTCCATCAAGTGCGACCCAGAGCGCATCCGCCTGACGTTCTTCGTTTCTGCCTCAAACCAAAAATAACCACGAGGATAACGACATGAGCTCTCCCTGCGCGCCGGAAGGCGCCCTGAAACCCACGCTGAGCGTGTTCGATGTAGTGGCCATTACCGTGTCGGGCGTGACCCCGGCCAGTTCGGTCTTCGTCATCGCGCCGTTCGCCATTCACCAGGCCGGCAGCGGGGTGTTCCTGGCCTTTGTCATGGCGGGGCTGCTGGCCTTGATGTTCGCCTTCTGCTACGCCGAACTGGGGCGCGCCCACAACAGCGCCGGCGGCGAATATGTGTACGCCAAGCGGGTGTTCGGCGGCATGGCCGGGTACGCGACCTTTCTCACGGTGCTGGTGATGCTACTGTTCATTCCGCCGGTGCTGGCCACTGGCGCTGCGACTTACCTGAACAATGCCCTGGGCACGCGCTTCGATTCGCAGACCGTGGCCCTGGTGATAGTGATCTGCAGCTATGCGCTGGGCATCCTCAATATCAAGCTCAACGCCTGGATCACCGGCACCTGTCTGCTGCTGGAGATTGCCGCCTTGCTGGTGATCGTCTTCCTGGGCTTCGGCAATGCCTCGCAGCCGGCGAGCATCCTGCTGCAGCCGCAGATCGTCGAGAACGGCGTGCTGCAGTTGGCGCCCTGGGCCCTGGTGATCGGCGCGGTGGGCATCGGCCTGTTTTCCTACAACGGTTACGGCCCGGCGGTGCTGCTGGCCGAAGACATGAAATGCAAGGGGCAGGGCGTGCACAAGGCGGTGCTCTGGTCGCTGGCGCTGGTGGTGATCATCGAGCTGGTGCCGCTGACCGCGCTGCTGATCGGCGCGCCGTCCCTCAGCGCCATGCTCGCCAGTCCCGATCCCATCGGCTACCTGCTCACCAGCCACGGCAATGAAACCCTGGCGCGGGTGGTCAGCGCCGGGATCTTCCTCTCGGTGTTCAACGCCATTGTCGCCATCGTGATCCAGATCGGCCGGGTGGTGTTCTCCAGCGGCCGCGATGCCTTGTGGACGCCGGGCATCAATCGCCTGTTCACGCGGATTCATCCGCGCTGGGACTCGCCGTGGCTGGCCACGCTGTTCCTCGCCGTTCCCTCGGCGGTACTCAGCTTCAGCTCGAACCTGGCCGACCTGACCTCGTTCAGTGTGCTGCTGATCATGCTGGTGTACCTGATCGTCGCCCTCTGTGCGCTGATGAGCCGGGTGCTGCTGCACAATCGCGAGCATCCGTACCGCATGCCGCTGTGGCCGTTGCCGGCGCTGCTGGCGGTGATCGGCGCCGGTTATCTGTTGTTCAATCTGTTCCTGGACGCTTCGCTCAGGGACATCATGGTGATCGTCGGCCTGCTGGCGCTGTCGGTGATCCTGTATGGCACCAACGGCCGGTTCAGCCCGGCGTTCCAGAAACTCTAAGGAGAAGTCATGCGCGCACGTCAATTGGGGATCAGCCTGGGCCTGGGTACTCCCGGCCCCTTCAATGCCATCACCGATGTTCCGGGGGTACGGGTGGGCCACAGCACCCTCAGGACGACGGTCGACGGCAAGCAGGTGCGTACCGGGGTGACCCTGATCCAGCCCCGCGAAGGGTTTGCCCGGCTGCAACCCTGTTTCGCCGGCTGCCATGTGCTCAACGGCAACGGCGATGCCACCGGGCTGGAGTGGATCCGCGAGGCGGGCCTGCTGACCACGCCGCTGGCCATCACCAACACCCACAGCGTCGGCGTGGTGCGCGATGCGCTGATCGCCGAGGAACACCGGAGCCTGGCGGACCCCTCGGAGTACTGGTGCATGCCGGTGGTGATGGAGACCTACGACGGTCTGCTCAACGATATCTGGGGCCAGCATGTCGGCCCGCAGCAGGTGCGCGAGGCCCTGGACAATGCCGAGTCCGGGCCGGTGCGCGAGGGCGCGGTGGGCGGCGGCACTGGAATGATCTGCCATGAGTTCAAGGGCGGGATCGGCACGGCCTCGCGCCGGGTGCCGGGGGAGCAGGGCGGCTACACGGTCGGCGCGCTGGTCCAGGCCAACCACGGCAAGCGCGAGGAGTTGCGGGTCGACGGCTATCCGGTGGGACGGCAATTGACCGGTATCCCGTCGCCCTTCGCCCAGCGCGGCACGCCGGGCATGGGCTCGATCGTGGTGATCCTGGCCACCGACGCGCCCTTGCTGCCGCACCAGTGCCAGCGCCTGGCGCAGCGCGCGTCGATCGGTATCGCCCGCACCGGCGGCGGCACCGAGGATTCCAGCGGCGATATCTTCCTGGCCTTCGCCACCGGCAACCGCGACCTGCCGCCTGCCGCCTACGGGCGCCAGGGCGTGCCGTTCAGCACGCCCCTGGCGATGCTCAACAACGATTACATCTCGGCCCTGTTCAGCGCCGCCGCCGAGGCGGTGGAGGAGGCCATCGTCAACGCCTTGCTGGCGGGCGAGCCGATGACTGCCGACAGTGGCGCGAGCGTTCCGGCACTGACCGGGGAAACCTTGTTGGAAGCCATGAAACTAACTGGATGGAACAAACCCTGATCAACTAAAAACTGCGACGCAGTCTACAAAACTATCTGTACTGTTATTTAATATTTAAATTCGAGATTGTCCGACAATTACCAGCGAGTATTGAGGCTTAAAGAATATTTCGACTCACCAGTCATTGTTTTCGGGAGTTTGCTGGAACAGCGAAAATCAGGCGTCAAAAAGTAGTGGACGCCTGATTTCAAATTGTGTCAGGTTGCTTACGCCCGGATAGGGCGAGTGATAGGACGATCTCGCCAGGGATTGTCGCTATCGGACAAAAACTGTTCCATTGATTACAAGGAAGTGTGTTTATGTCGAAAGTTAAAGCGAAAGCTATTGTGACCGCCGAACAAGAACTCGTGCCCTTGGCCGCGGCAAGTTCAGCGTACAACCAGATCAATAGCTTCAGCCATCAGTATGACCGGGGTGGCAATCTGACGGTCAATGGCAAACCCTCCTACACAGTCGATCAAGCAGCTACCCAGATACTGCGTGACGGTGCCTCCTATAAGGACCTCAACGGCAGCGGCAAGATCGAACTGACCTATACCTTCCTCACCTCGGCCTCCTCGAGCACCATGTACAAGCATGGCATCTCCGGGTTCAGCCAGTTCAGCACCCAGCAGAAAGCCCAGGCCGTGCTCTCCATGCAATCCTGGGCCGATGTGGCCAACGTCACCTTCACCGAAAAGGCTTCCGGTGGTGACGGTCACATGACCTTCGGCAACTACAGCGGCGGTCAGGACGGCGCGGCGGCCTTCGCCTACCTGCCGGGCACCGGCGCTGGTTACGACGGTACGTCCTGGTACCTGATCAACAGCAGCTACACCCAGAACAAGAACCCCGATCTGAACAACTACGGCCGGCAGACGCTGACCCACGAGATCGGGCACTCTCTGGGCCTGGCCCACCCTGGCGACTACAACGCCGGGAACGGCAACCCGACCTATAACGACGCGGAATATGGACAGGACACCCGCGGTTACAGCGTCATGAGCTACTGGAGCGAAAGCAATACCAGCCAGAACTTCAGCAAGGCCGGCGTCGAAGCCTATTCGTCCGGCCCGCTGATGGACGATATCGCGGCGATCCAGAAGCTCTACGGGGCCAACACCACCACCCGTACCGGTGACACCACCTACGGCTTCAACTCCAACACCGGTCGCGATTTCCTCAGCGCGACCTCGTCGGCGGACAAGCTGGTGTTCTCGGTGTGGGACGCGGGCGGCAAGGACACCCTGGACTTCTCCGGTTTTACCCAAAACCAGAAGATCAACCTCAATGAGACCTCGTTCTCCGACGTTGGCGGCCTGGTGGGCAACGTGTCCATCGCCAAGGGCGTCACCGTCGAGAACGCCATCGGCGGTTCCGGCAGCGATCTGCTGATCGGCAACCAGGTGGCCAACGAGCTCAAGGGCGGTGCCGGCAACGACATCCTCTACGGCGCTGGCGGGGCGGACAAACTCTGGGGCGGCGCGGGTGCCGATACCTTCGTCTTCGGTGCCAGCTCGGACTCCGCTCCGGGCGCGGCCGACCAGATCCTGGATTTTGTCAGCGGCCTGGACAAGATCGATCTGACCGGCATCACCAAGGGCGCTGGGCTGCACTTCGTGAGCGCGTTCACCGGTAATGCCGGCGACGCGATCCTCAGCACCTCGGCTGGCAACAGCACCTTGTCGGTGGACTTCTCCGGGCACGGCGTGGCGGACTTCCTGGTCAGCACCGTCGGCCAGGCGGCCTACACCGACATCGTCGCCTGAGTCCTTGCGGTAAGATAAAAGGAGGAGGGTGGCGCTCAGGCGCCGCCCTCTGACCTTGCATTGACTGGCGAACTGCCTGAGGCTGTGGCCCGGAGTGACCCCCCCTATGATTCGAACTGCCTTGATCGCTAAGGCCGGCGCGTACCTGATCGCGACGCTGATGATGTTTTATGGAGAGACAAGCATGGCAAGCAGCCTGAGATTGGCGGACCCCGCGGAACTGGCCGGACACTGGCAACTGTCGCAGCCGGCACAACCTGCCAACCACTGTGCCCTGGACCTCGAGCTGAACGGCACCCTGGGCGCCGGCGCCGAGTGTTTTTCCGCCTGGTTGGGCGATTCGGCCATCGGCTGGTTTCCCGAGCCGGATGGTATTGCCGTGACCGGCAAAGAAGGCTCGAAGATCATCTTTCTAAGTCGCCAGAAAGAAGGCTTATATCAAGGCACTTTGAAATCAGGCATCACCATTATATTGCAGCGTGCACCCTGAATAATCGCGGCTGTATGCATCTTTAAATGTATCTGTATGGATAAGCGTATAAGGCAGTGCCATATACGCGATGTCCTTCGTTCGATTAAAGACAACTAAATAACTAGAACTCCGTTTCGTCTGGCGGTAGAGTCCTTTCGCCTGTCCGCCACAATTAATCCAATAATGTCCCGACTCAAGTACGGGCGGTTTATTTGTCCTGCGCCCCTGGCACGGGATATACAGCTCAGGAAAGACCAATGAAGATGGCGAAGACCACTGCACCGCTGTTCAAGGCACTGGGCGATTACAAAGGCATTCTGATCAGCGTCGGGTGTTTCACCGCCCTGATCAACGTGCTGATGCTGGTCCCCTCGATCTACATGCTCCAGGTCTACGACCGGGTACTTTCCTCGCAGAACGAAACCACCCTGGCGATGCTGTCGCTGATGGTGGTCGGGTTCTTCGCGTTCATCGGCCTGCTGGAGGTGGTGCGCAGCTTCATCGTCATCCGCATCGGCAGCCAGCTGGAGCGGCGTTTCAACCTGCGGGTCTACCAGGCGGCGTTCGAGCGCAACCTGTTTCGCGGCGAAGGGCATGCCGGGCAGTCCCTGGGCGACCTGACCCATATCCGCCAGTTCGTCACCGGGCCTGCGCTGTTCGCCTTCTTCGATGCGCCCTGGTTCCCCATCTACCTGTTCGTGATCTTCCTGTTCAATACCTGGCTGGGGGTGTTCGCCACCGCGGGCGCGGTCTTGTTGATCGCCCTGGCGTACCTCAACGAGGCGATGACCAAGAAGCCTTTGGGCGAGGCCAGCGGTTATTCGCAGAAGTCCACGCAACTGGCCACCAGCCATCTGCACAACGCCGAGACCATCCAGGCCATGGGCATGCTCGGCGCGCTGCGCAAGCGCTGGTTCGAGGTGCACTCGCGTTTTCTTGGCCAGCAGAACCAGGCCAGCGACACCGGCGCGGTCATCAGCTCGCTGAGCAAGACCCTGCGCCTGTGCCTGCAATCGCTGGTGCTGGGCCTGGGGGCCTTGCTGGTGATCAAGGGCGACATGACCGCCGGGATGATGATCGCCGGCTCGATCCTGATGGGCCGGGTGCTGAGCCCGATCGACCAGTTGATCGCCGTGTGGAAGCAGTGGAGTTCGGCCAAGCTGGCCTACCAGCGCCTGGACTCGCTATTGCAGGAATTCCCGCCGAGCGACACCGCCATGTCGCTGCCCGCGCCCAAGGGCCAGGTGAGCTTCGAGCAGGTCAGCGCCGGCCCGCCGGGCAAGCGCATGGCGACCTTGCAGCAGGTCAGTTTCAACCTCGGGGCGGGGGAGGTGCTGGGGGTGCTCGGCGCTTCCGGCTCCGGCAAGTCGACACTGGCGCGGGTACTGGTGGGCGTATGGCCGACCCTGGCCGGCACGGTGCGCCTGGACGGCGCCGATATCCATCGCTGGAACCGCAACGAGCTGGGGCCTTACATCGGTTATCTGCCCCAGGACATCGAGCTGTTTTCCGGGAGCATCGCCGAGAACATCGCGCGCTTTCAGGAGGCCGACCCGCAGAAGGTGGTGCAGGCCGCGCAACAGGCCGGCGTGCACGAGCTGATCCTGCGCCTGCCCCAGGGCTACGACACCTTGCTGGGCGATGACGGCAGCGGCCTGTCTGGCGGCCAGAAGCAGCGTGTGGCCCTGGCCCGGGCGCTGTATGGCCAGCCGCGCCTGGTGGTGCTCGACGAACCGAACTCCAACCTCGATACCGTGGGCGAAAGCGCCCTGGCGTCCGCCATCGCGCAGATGAAGGCCCAGGGCACCAGCGTGATCCTGGTGACCCACAGATCCTCGGCGCTGGCCCAGGCCGACAAGCTGCTGGTGTTGAACGAAGGGCGCCTGCAGGCCTTCGGCCCGAGCCAGGAAGTGCTCAAGGCGCTGTCCAGCGGTGCCCAGGCTCAGGCGCAAACCCAAAACCAGGCTCAGCCCCAGGAACAGCAGCAGCGGGAAAAAACCTCGGCCCCGACGGCCCCGGGCGGCTTGAGCATGAGCCGCCAGTATCAGGCCCCGACACGGAACCCAGGCGCATGAGCAAGGACAGCGAAATGATGATCGAACAAGGTTACGCGCCGGAGCGTCCCGAGCGCGATGCGCGGTTTTTTGCGCGTATGGGTTGGGTGCTGGCGCTGGCCGGCGCCGGCAGCTTTTTTCTCTGGGCGGCCCTGGCGCCGCTGGACCAGGGCATCCCGGTGCAAGGCACGGTGGTGGTCTCGGGCAAGCGCAAGGCCGTGCAATCCATGAGCGGCGGGGTGGTCAGCCGGATCCTGGTGCGTGAAGGCGAGGCGGTGAAGCAGGGCCAGCCGCTGTTCCGCCTGGACCAGACCCAGGTCGAGGCCGATGTGCAGTCGCTGCAAGCGCAGTACCGCATGGCCTGGGCCAGCCTGGCGCGCTGGCAGAGCGAGCGCGACAACCTCAAGCAGGTGAACTTTCCCGAGGCCCTGAGTGCCGATCCAGACCCACGCCTGGCCCTGGTGCTGGAAGGCCAGCGGCAACTGTTCAGCAGCCGGCGCGAAGCCTTCGCCCGCGAGCAGGCGGGGATCCGCGCCAGTATCGAAGGCGCCACCGCGCAACTGGCCGGGATGCGCCGGGCGCGCACCGACCTCAACAACCAGGCCGAGTCCCTGCGCCAGCAACTGGCCAACCTGCAGCCCCTGGCGGACAACGGCTACATCCCGCGCAACCGCCTGATGGAGTACCAGCGCCAGCTGTCCCAGGTGCAGCAGGAACAGGCGCAGAACACCGGCGAAAGCGGGCGGGTGGAGCAGGGCATTCTCGAGTCGCGGCTCAAGTTGCAGCAGCACAGCGAGGAGTACCAGAAGGAAGTGCGCAGCCAGCTGGCCGACGCCCAGCTGAAAAGCCTGACCCTGGAGCAACAGCTGACCTCGGCCGGTTTCGACCTGCAGCACAGCGAGATCCTCGCGCCGGCCGACGGCATTGCGGTCAACCTCGGGGTGCACACCGAAGGCGCCGTGGTCCGCCCCGGGGAGAACCTGCTGGAGATCGTGCCCCAGGGCGAACGCCTGGAAGTGGAAGGGCACCTGCCGGTGAACCTGATCGACAAGGTCGGCAGCCACTTGCCGGTGGACATTCTCTTCACCGCCTTCAACCAGAGCCGCACGCCGCGGGTGTCCGGCGAGGTCAGCCTGATCTCCGCCGACCAGATGGTCGATGAAAAGACCGGCGTGCCTTATTACGTGCTGCGCAGCAGCGTCAGCGACCAGGCCATGGAAAAGCTCAACGGCCTGGTGATCAAGCCGGGCATGCCGGCGGAGATGTTCGTCCGCACCGGCGAGCGCTCGCTGCTCAACTATCTGTTCAAACCCCTGCTCGACCGGGCGGGTTCCGCATTGACCGAGGAATAAGGATGTTCCGTCGCATGAGTCAGCTTTCCATCTTCGGAGCCACAGTCGCTTTGCTGGTATGCACCAACGCCCAGGCCATGGGGCCGTTCCAGGTCTACGAACAGGCCCTGCGCAACGACCCGGTGTTCCTCGGGGCGATCAAGGAGCGCGATGCGGGCCTGGAGAACCGCATCATCGGCCGCGCCGGGCTGCTGCCGAAACTCAACTACAGCTACAACAAGGGCCGCAACAACTCCCAGGCCACCGTGCCCGACGGTCGCGGCGGCACCAGCCACGATGACCGCAACTACGACAGCTACGGCTCCACCTTCACCCTGCAACAGCCGCTGATCGACTACGAGGCCTATGCCTCCTACCGCAAGGGCGTGGCCCAGGCGCTGTTCGCCGACGAGAACTTTCGCGGCAAGAGCCAGGAGCTGCTGGTGCGGGTGCTGACCTTCTACACCCAGGCGCTGTTCGCTCAGGATCAGATCGAGATCGCCCAGGCCAAGAAGAAGGCCTTCGAGCAGCAGTTCCAGCAGAACGAGCACATGTTTCGCCAGGGCGAGGGCACCCGCACCGACATTCTCGAAGCGGAATCGCGCTACGAGCTGGCCACCGCCGAGGAGATCGAGGCCCGCGACGAGCAGGACGCGGCGCTGCGCGAGCTGGGCGCGTTGATCGGCGTGCCGACCGTGGACATCCGCGACCTCGACCCGCTGCGCGATCGTTTCGAGTCCTTCACCCTGTCGCCGGCCAACTACGACGCCTGGCATGAGCTGGCGATCAGCAACAACCCGAACCTGGCCTCCCAGCGCCACGCCGTGGAAGCGGCGCGTTACGAGATCGAGCGCAACCGCGCCGGCCACCTGCCGCGGCTCAGTGCCTATGCCACCTCGCGCCGGGTCGAGTCGGAAAGCGGCAACACCTACAACCAGCGCTACGACACCAACACCATCGGCATCGAAATCAGCATGCCGCTGTACGCCGGTGGCGGCGTCTCGGCGGCCACCCGCCAGGCCAGCCGGACCATGGAGCAGGCCGAGTACGAGCTGGACTCGCAGACCCGCACCACCCTGATCGAGCTGCGGCGCCAGTTCAGCGCCTGCCTGTCCGGGGTCAGCAAGCTGCGGGCTTATCAGAAGGCGCTGACCTCGGCCGAGGCGCTGGTGATCTCGACCAAGCAGAGCATCCTCGGCGGCGAACGGGTCAACCTCGACGCGCTGAACGCCGAGCAACAGCTGTACACCACACGCCGCGACCTGGCGCAGGCCCGTTACGACTACCTGATGGCCTGGACCAAGTTGCACTACTACGCAGGCACCCTGCGTGAAGATGACCTGGCCCGGGTCGACGAAGCCTTCAGGCCCGGCTCATGAACTGACAAAAAGGCGGCCGCGGGCGGCCCGACCTGACATTTTCGACAAAAACAAAAAACGAGAAGTCATCACATGGATAGACGTTTTTATCAGCTCAAGGCGCTGAGTCGCCGCTCGTTGCTCGCACGCTCGATCTTATTGGCCGCGGCACTGCCCGGCATGGTCCAGGCGCAGTACCAGGAAACCGGCCAGTTGGGGCTGCCGGCCAGCTGGCAATCGGCCGAATACACCCAGGACTGGGGCCTGGAACGCATGCGCGCCAGTTCCGCCTATGCCGCCGGCATCACCGGCAGCGGGGTGAAGATCGGCGCCCTCGACTCGGGTTTCGACGCCAGCCATGGCGAAGCATCGCCCGAGCGCTTCCACGGGGTCACCGCCAGCGGCACCTACGTCGACGGCACGCCGTTCAGCGTCTCCGGGGTGCTCAACGGCAACAACGACAGCCATGGCACCCATGTCACCGGCACCATGGGCGCGGCCCGCGACGGCGTTGGCATGCACGGCGTGGCCTTCAATGCCCAGGTCTACGTGGGCAACACCAACAAGAACGACAGCTTCCTGTTCGGCCCGACCCCGGACCCGCAGTATTTCAAGGCGGTGTACGGTGCCCTGGCGGATGCCGGGGTGCGTGCCATCAACAACAGCTGGGGCAGCCAGCCGCCGGGTATCAGCTACCAGACCCTGGGCGACCTGCACGCGGCCTATGCCCAGCACTATGGCCAGGTCACCTGGCTGGACGCGGCGGCCGAGGTATCGCGCCAGGGCGTGATCAACGTGTTCAGCGCCGGCAACAGCGGTTACGCCAATGCCAGCGTGCGCGCGGCGCTGCCGTACTTCCAGCCGGAGCTGGAAGGGCACTGGCTGGCGGTGTCCGGCCTGGATGCCAATAACCAGCAGCGCTACAACCAGTGCGGCGTCGCCAAGTACTGGTGCGTGGCCGCGCCCGGGCGGCTGATTTCCAGCACCGTGCCCGGCGGCGGTTACGCCACCAAATCCGGCACCTCGATGGCCGCGCCCCATGCCACGGGCGCGCTGGCCCTGGTGATGGAGCGTTATCCCTACCTGAACAACCAGCAGGCCCTGGAGGTGCTGCTGACCACCGCCACCCAGCTGGACGGTTCGATCACCGAGGCGCCCACCCGCCTGGTCGGCTGGGGCGTGCCCAACCTGGAGCGGGCAATGCGCGGCCCCGGGCAGTTGCTGGGGGCGTTCGACGCCAACCTGGGCGCCGGGCAGGGCGATGTCTGGAGCAACGACATCTCGGACAAGGCGCTGCTGCAACGCCAGGGCGAAGACGCCGCCGAGCACGCGGCCTGGCAACAGACCCTGAAGGACAAGGGCTGGGAGAACGGCCTGGGCGCCGGCGCCAGCCAGCAGGACAAGACCGACTACGCCGTCGGCATGGCCCGCGACGCGGCCGCGGCGCAACGGCTGTACGAAGGCAGCCTGATCAAGTCCGGCGCCGGCTGGCTGGTGCTCAGCGGCAACAACAGCTATCGCGGGGCGACCACAGTCAATGGCGGCTTGCTGACAGTCAATGGCTCGCTGGCCTCCAGCGTCACGGTCAATGACGGCGGCACCCTCGGCGGTTCCGGCCGCATCGGCTCGCTGCTGGCCAACAGCGGCGCCACCGTGGCTCCGGGCAATTCCATCGGCACCTTGCAGGTGGCGGGGGACGTGACCTTCCAGCCGGGCTCGACCTATGCCGTGGAACTGTCGCCCACCAGCAGCGACCGCATCGTTGCCGGCGGCAAGGCCACCCTCAACGGCGCCGGGGTCACCCTGGCCCTGGAAAACAGCCCGCAACTGCTCAGCCTCGAACAGACCCAAAGCCTGATCGGCAGCCAGTACCAGATCCTCCAGGCGGCGAACGGGATCGACGGCCGCTTCGGCTCGGTGGAACCCAACTACCTGTTCCTCGGCGGCAGCCTCGATTATTCCGCCAGCGGCGTACAGCTGAGCATCGGGCGTAACGACACCTCGTTCGCCAGTGTCGGCCTGACCCCGAACCAGCGGTCGGTGGCGGCCGCCGCCGAACAGCTGGGGGCCGGTAACCCGGTGTATGAAAGCCTGCTGCGCTCGCCGAGTGCCGGCGCGGCGCAACAGGCGTTCCAGCAGCTGTCCGGGGAAATCTATCCGGCGCTGGGCTCGATGCTGCTCAACGACAGCCGTCAGCTGCGCGATGCGGTCGGCGAGCGCCTGCAGGTTCCGGGCGCGGTGGTGCAAAGCGAGGGCAACCTGTGGCTCAAGGTATTGGGCGCCTGGGGCAAGAACGACGGCGACCACGACACCGAGTCCTACAACACGTCCATCGGCGGGTTGCTGCTGGGGGCCGACGGCGCGCTCAGCGACAGCACGCGCCTGGGCGCCTTCGCCGGCTACAGCGACAGCTCCCTGAGCATGGGCGGCGGCACCCATTCCAAGGCCTCGGTGGACAGCTATCACCTGGGCACCTACCTCGGCCACGAGTTGGGCGCCTGGCGCCTGAGCGCGGGCGCGGCCCACAGCTGGCACCGCGCCGACGTCAAGCGCGACCTGCAGTTCGTCGAAGTCAGCGGCAAGCAGAAAGCCAAGGTCGACGCCCGCACCAGCCAGGTCTTCGGCGAGGCAGCTTATCGCCTGGACCTGCCGGCGCTGGCCCTGGAACCCTTCGCCAACCTGGCTTACGTGCACCTGCACCGCGACAGCTTCAGCGAGAAGGGCGATGCCGCCGCGTTGAAAGGCGGCAGCGACAGCCGCGAAGCCGCACTCAGCACCCTCGGCCTGCGCGCCCTGAAAAGCCTCGAGCTGTCCGGGCAAACCCGCCTGGACCTTTCCGGCTCCCTGGGCTGGCAGCACAACCTGAGCAACACCCGGGCCGAAGAGCACCTGGCCTTTGCTTCCGGCGGCACGCCGTTCAGCGTCGAAAGCACCTCGCTGCCGCGCAATGCCGCGCTGGTCGGTGCCCATGCCAGCCTGGCGCTGAGCCGCGACCTGCGCCTGAGCCTGGACTACAACGGCCAACTGGCCAGTCGCGAGAAGATCCACGGGGCAGGGCTGAGCCTGAACTGGCAGTTCTGACCCGGCTTGTGACAGCGCCGTGCTGACGCAAGGTCGCGTCGGCACGGCAGCAGCTATCGGCACAGCAGGGGTCGCCGTTGGCGGGCCGGCTGTTCGGTAAAACCACCCGCGTCGGGTCTGACGTGGTGTTTCTAGCAAGGCAACTATTTCCAGCAAGGCAACTAAGGAAGGTACCGATGAAATACAGCTTTACGGGGGCTGCTCCGGCAGCCAATAGCCTGGTGCGCGCCTCCTGTGGCGCTTTGATCTGTGGCCTGGCCGCGGCGGGTAGCGCCCAGGCCGCGCCTTATGTGGAAAGCGGCCAGCCGGGCGATCCCGGCAGTTGGCGCAGTGCCGAGTTCAATGCCGAGTGGGGCCTGGGGGCGATCCATGCCGAGCAGGCCTATGCCGCCGGTTATACCGGCAAGGGCGTCAAACTGGGGATCTTCGATCAGCCGGTGTATGCCCAGCACCCGGAATTCAGCGGCAGCGACAAGGTGATCACCCTGGTCACCAGCGGCATCCGCGAATACACCGACCCCTACATTCCGGTCAAAGCCGGCGATGCCTTCCGTTATGACGGCACGCCCTCGGTGGGTTCCGACGGCAAGCTCGGCTCCCACGGCACCCACGTCGGCGGCATCGCCGCCGGCAGCCGCGACGGCGGGCCTATGCATGGCGTGGCCTTCGACGCGCAGATCATCACTGCCGAGAATGGCGACCCGGGCCCCGAGGACGGGATCATTCTCGGCAACGACGGCGCGGTCTACCGGGCTGGCTGGGACGCCCTGGTGAACAGTGGCGCGCGGATCATCAACAACAGCTGGGGCATCGGCATCACCGACCGCTTCGACCAGGGCGGTCGCGACCCGGCCTTTCCGCACTTCACCGTGCAGGACGCCCAGTTGCAGTTCGACCAGATCCAGCCGCTGCTGGGCACCCGCCAGGGTGGCGCCTACAGCGGGGCGATCGACGCAGCTCGCGGTGGCGTGCTGACCATCTTCGCCGCGGGTAACGACTACAACCTGAACAACCCGGATGCCATCGCCGGCCTGGCCTATTTCGTGCCGGAGATCGCGCCGAACTGGATGACGGTAGCGGCCCTGCAGAAGAACCCGGACACCGCCAGCCCCAATTCCTACACCCTCAGCACCTTCTCCTCGCGCTGCGGCTACACCGCGAGCTTCTGCGTCTCGGCGCCGGGTACGCGGATCTACAGTGCGGTGATCGGCGGCACCAACCTGGACGACATGACCATCGGCTACGCCAACAAGAGCGGTACCTCCATGGCCGCGCCCCACGTGGCGGGCGCGGCGGCGGTGCTGATGGAGCGCTTTCCCTACATGAGCGCTTCGCAGATCGCCACGGTGCTGAGAACCACCGCCACCGACATGGGCGATCCGGGCATCGACGCGCTGTACGGCTGGGGCATGATCAACCTGCAAAAGGGCATCGACGGCCCGGGCATGTTCGTCACCGAAGCGGACATTCCCCAGGAGTTCCGTGTCGAAGGCGCCTACGGCTCCGGCCAGTTCGTCGTCGACCTGCCTGGCATCGGCGCCGTGGTGGATGCCGGCAAACCCACCCAGCGCCTGTGCAACGGCCTGTCTTGCGGCCTGGATGTCTGGAGTAACGACATTTCCGGACACGGCGGCCTGACCAAGCAGGGCATCGGTACCCTGGTGCTCACCGGCAACAACAGCTACAGCGGCCCGACCCTGGTCAATCAGGGACGCCTGGCCATCAATGGTTCGCTGGCGTCCGCGGTGACGGTCAATGACAGCGGCATTCTCGGCGGCAACGGCAGCATCGCCGCCCTGACCGCCAACCGCGGCGGTACCGTGGCGCCGGGCAACTCCATCGGCACCTTGCAGGTGGCCGGCGACGTGACCCTGCAGCCAGGTTCGACCTACGCGGTGGAGCTGTCGCCGACCAGCAGCGACCAGATAGTCGCTGGCGGCAAGGCCACCGTCGAAGGGGCCAACGTGACCCTGGCCCTGGAGAATAGCCCGACCCTGCTCAGTGCCAGCGAGGCGCGCAGCCTGCTGGGCCGGCAATACAACATCCTGCAGGCGGCCGGTGGCATCGACGGTCGTTTCGCTTCGATCGCGCCGAACTACCTGTTCCTCGGCGGCAACCTCGATTACACCGCCGGCGGCGTGCAGTTGCAGGTGGTGCGTAACGCAACCGCCTTCAGCGATGTCGGCCTGACCCCGAACCAACGCTCCGTGGGTGCCGCCGCCGAGCAACTGGGGGCGGGCAATCCGGTGTACGAAAGCCTGTTGCTGTCGGAGAACGCCGCCAGTGCGCAACAAGCCTTGCAGCAACTGACCGGGGAGATTCATCCGGCCATCGGCACGCTGCTGATCAACGACAGCCGCCAGCTGCGCGATGCGGTGGGCGACCGTCTGCGTCAGGACGGCCTGCTCGATTCATCGGCACCCTCGGCCAGCGACAACAACCTATGGTTCAAGGCGCTGGGGGCCTGGGGCAAATCCGACGGCGGTTATGACCATGCCGACTACACCAGTTCGATCGGCGGTCTGCTGATCGGTGTCGATGGCCTGGTCGCCGAGGACACCCGTCTCGGCCTGTTCACCGGTTACAGTGACAGCTCCCTGAGCATGGGCGATGGCACCCATTCCTCGGCCTCGGTGGACAGCTATCACCTGGGGGCCTACCTGGGTCACCAGCTGGATGCCCTGCGCCTGAGCGTCGGCGGTTCCTACAGCTGGCATCGCATCGATGTGAAGCGCGACCTGCAATACGGCCAGTTCTCGGATCGGCAGAAGGTCAAGCGTGACGCCCAGACCGCCCAGCTGTTCACCGAAGCGGCGTGGCAAGTGACACTGCCAGGCGTGGCCCTGGAGCCCTTCGTCAACCTGGCCTACGTGCATGTGGGCAGCGACAGCTTCCGCGAAAAAGGCGGGGCCACCGCTCTGCGCAGTGGCGATGACAACCGCGACGCGGTGCTCTCGACCCTCGGCCTGCGGGCCAGCAAACGCTTCGCCCTGTCCGATGCCCGCCAGCTGGAACTGGCCGGTACCCTCGGCTGGCAGCACAACCTGAGCGACACCAGTTCGGACCAGCACCTGGCTTTTGCCAATGGTGGTTCGTTCAACATACAGAGCGTTGCGCTGGATCGTAACGCTGCTGTGGTCGGGGCGCGCGCCGGCCTGTTGCTGGGGCGCGATACCCGGGTAAACCTGGACTACAACGGCCTGCTGGGTTCTCGGGACAAGAGTCACGGGGTCGGCCTGACCCTGGACTGGCAGTTCTGAGGCCTGCGGGCCAATGACCATAAGAGTGAGACACAACATGGGTGTATTCGATTACCGGAATTTCAAGGGCGAGGCGGGCAAAGCGTTGTACAGCGATGCCCTGGCGTTGACCCTCTATGCCTACACGCCCACCGGGCAGCCGCTGGCGTCGGGCTGGACGGCGATTGGTGCCGAGCGGCTGGGCTACCAGGGCAAGGTCGGGCCCCAGGGCACCTTCTTCGGTGAGCAACCAGGCTTTACCAGCGCCGAAGTGGAAGTGCTGGGGCGTTACGACGAGGCCGGCAAGCTGCTGTCGGTCGGCATCGCCTTTCGCGGCACTGGCGGGCTGGGCTTCAGCGATACCCTGGGCGACATCAAGAACAACCTGCTGGCGGCGGTCGGGCCGGTGGGCTACGCGACGAACTACAGCAAGAATGCCTTCGACAAGCTGTTCGCCAGCGTCGCCGAGTTCGCCAAGGCCCAGGGCCTGAGCGGCCAGGATGTGCTGGTCAGCGGCCACAGCCTGGGCGGCCTGGGGGTCAACAGCCTGGCCGAGCTGAGCGGCGAGCACTGGGGCGGTTTCTACGCCGACGCCCGCTATGTGGCGTTCGCCTCGCCGACCCAGAGCCCGGGGGACAAGGTGCTGAACATCGGCTACGAAAACGACCCGGTGTTCAGGGTGCTCGACGGCACCACCTTCAACGCCTCGTCCCTGGGCAGCCATGACAAGGTCCAGGCGTCGGCGACCAACAACATCGTCAACTTCAACGAGCACTACGCCTCGACCCTGGAGAACCTGCTGCCGCAGAGCATCCTCAACCCGCTGTCGTGGAAGGCCCACGGTTCCGCGGGTTATGCCGATGGCTTGAACCGGGTGGTGGAATCCAAGTTCTACGACCTGACCAGCAAGGACTCGACCCTGATCGTCTCCACCTTGTCCGAGGGCAGCCGAGGCACGACCTGGGTCGAGGACCTCAACCGCAACGCCGAGCCGCACAAGGGCAGTACCTTTATCTTCGGTACTGACAGTAACGATCTGCTCAAGGGCGGGCGCGGCAACGACTTCATCGAGGGCCGCGACGGCAACGACACTTTCCGCGACGACGGCGGCTACAACATCCTGCTGGGCGGCAAGGGGCATAACGTCTTCGACCTGCAGCAGTCGCTCGGCAAGTTCAGCGTGGTCAACGACGGCGACGGCAGCCTGTATGTGCGCGATGCCTATGGCGGCATCAGCATGACTCGCGACATCGGCGCGCTGGTGAGCAAGGAGCCGGGTTTCGCCTGGGGCCTGTTCAGCAAGGAGGTGACCCACAGCGTGACCGACCAGGGCCTGCTGGCCGGCAACCAGCTGACCCACTACAACCACTCGCTCAATGGCGATGCCTATGGCAATGCGCTGGTGGCCAGCGTCGATGGCGACTGGCTGTTCGGGCATGGGGGCGACGACGTGCTGCGCAGTGACAAGAACGACGTGACCTTTGTCGGCGGCGCCGGCAACGATGTCATGTACTCCAGCGGCGGCGGGGCCAACACCTTCCTGTTCAGCGGCGCCTTCGGCTTCGATGCGATCCATGGCTACCAGGGCAGCGACAAGCTGGTGTTCATGGGCGTGGCGGGCGCGGGGCAGGGCTACGACTACACGCAGCACCTGTCGCAGAGCGGCCAGGACACCTTGCTCAGCGTCGGCGACTACGCCGTGACGCTGGTCGGGGTCGCGCCGGACAGCCTTTCCGCAGGGGGGATCGTCTTCGCCTAGATAAAAAACAGAAGCAGGCATTGCACTAAGGGCGGGGCGCCAGCGGAAGGCGCTCCGTCCGCGTGAGCTATCTCGAATAAGGTTCAACAACAAAGAGAGGCAATACCATGGGTGTGTATGACTACAAAAACCTCGGCACAGAAGACTCAAAGGCGCTGTTTTCCGATGCGCTGGCGATCACGCTGTATTCCTACCACAACCTCGACAACGGCTTTTCCGCCGGTTATCAGCAGTACGGTTTCGGCCTCGGCCTACCGGCGACCCTGGTCACGGCGCTGATCGGCAGCAGCGATTCGCAAGGGGTGACTCCCGGACTGCCGTGGAACCCCGACTCGGAGAAAGCCGCACTGGAGGCGGTGCAAAAGGCCGGCTGGACGCCGATCGGCGCTTCCCAGCTGGGCTACGACGGCAAGACCGACTTCAGGGGCACCTACTACGGGGAAAAGGCCGGCTACACCACGGCCCAGGCCGAAGTCCTCGGCAAGTACGACGACCAGGGCCACCTGACCTCCATCGGCATTGCCTTTCGCGGCACCAGCGGGCCGCGCGAGGTGCTGATCAGCGATTCCATCGGCGATGCGATCAACGATCTGATGGCGGCGCTCGGGCCAAAGGACTACGCGAAAAACTACGCTGGCGAAGCCTTCGGCAAGCTGCTCGCCGATGTCGCGGCCTTCGCCCAGGCCAACGGCCTGACGGGCAAGGACATCCTGGTCAGCGGCCACAGCCTGGGCGGCCTGGCGGTCAACAGCCTGGCGGACCTGAGCGGCGATCACTGGTCGGGGTTCTACAAGGACTCCAGTTATGTGGCCTACGCCTCGCCGACCCAGAGCGCGGGGGACAAGGTGCTGAATATCGGCTACGAAAACGACCCGGTGTTCCGCGCCCTCGATGGTTCCTCGTTCAACCTGGCGACCCTCGGCGTGCACGACACGGCGCAGGAGTCGGCGACCAACAACATCGTCAGCTTCAATGACCATTACGCCTCGGCGGCCTGGAACCTGTTGCCGTTCTCCATCCTGAATATTCCGACCTGGCTGTCGCACCTGCCCACCGGTTACGGCGACGGCATGACGCGGATCCTCGAGTCGAAGTTCTACGACCTGACGAGCAAGGACTCGACCATCATAGTCGCCAACCTGTCGGATCCGGCACGGGCCACCACCTGGGTCCAGGACCTCAACCGCAATGCCGAAACCCACAAGGGCAGCACTTTCATTATCGGCACCGACAGCAACGACCTGATCCAGGGCGGCAAGGGCAACGACTACCTGGAAGGCCGCGCCGGCAACGACACCTTCCGCGACGCCGGCGGCTATAACATCCTGCTGGGCGGGCAGGGCAACAACACCCTGGACTTGCAACAGTCGGTGAAGAACTTCAGCTTCGCCAACGACGGCGCCGGCACCCTGTATGTGCGCGATGCCAATGGCGGCATCAGCATTACCCGCGATATCGGTGCGATCACCAGCAAGGAGCCGGGGTTCCTCTGGGGCCTGTTCAAGGACGACGTGACCCACAGCGTCACCGACAAGGGCCTGCAGGCGGGGAGCAGCCTGACCCAGTACGCCTCTTCGGTGAAGGGCGATACCGCGGCCAATACCCTGACCGCCCACGCCAGCGGCGACTGGCTGTTCGGCCTGGACGGCGATGACCACCTGATCGGCGGCAAGGGCAACGATGTGTTGGTCGGTGGCGCGGGCAACGACCTGCTGGAGGCGGGCGGGGGCAGCAATACCTTCCTGTTCAGCGGCGACTTCGGCCAGGACCGCGTGCTGGGCTACCAGAGCAGCGACAAACTGGTGTTCCTCGGCGTCGAAGGCGTGGTCGCCAACGACGACTTCCGCGCCCATGCCAGCACGGTGGGCAACGATACCCTGCTGACCTTCGGCAGCGACTCGGTGACCCTGGTGGGCGTGAGCCTGGACAGCCTCAACGGCGCGAGCATCACCATCGCCTGAAGCCTGGCCGCGCGAGGTGGCGATTTTGCCTCGCGCGGTCACGGGTTTTCCTTTCTGCGTCCCTCGACAGCATTTTTCGCAAAGGTCAGCGGTATTCAGCCGAAGAGTGACCCGTCAGTCGAAAAACCACTCCAATACCTACCCTCTGTGCACGGAGCTCGATAAAACATCGGCCTGTCGCCAGGCGGGGCGATGGCGCGCGTGCGCTCCAGGGCGATTAAAGTCCGCGGGGGCTGGCGCGTTATCAAGGCAGGCGACTGCTGCCCAGGCAGCGGCCGATGCTCATTCAACGGCAACAGTGAACAGCAGGAGAAACACAAGGTGAGTGATAACCAGAGGTATGGCATCGGTCTGGCGCTGGTCCTGATAGCAGGCAGCGTTATGGCCGAGGACTTGCCTCAGCAATCGATCCTGAAGCGCTACGGCGTGCTACCGGCCGCTGCGCCGGCCACCAGCAAAGAGGTGGAGCCCGAACCGAGCAGCCGCTTTCATATCGACGCGGAACGGCCTTGGGCGAACGTGACCTTGGGGGAGGGTAAAAAGCCTGAAACCACCGGCAATATCAGCATCGATAATGCGGAGGCCCGGGAATTCGAGCGGTGTCGGCGGGTGCGCAGCGAGCTGCAGAAACGTGGGGAACAGCACTACATTTCCTGCGATAACAGCGTGCCGGGGCAGAGTTCGGCACCCTGGTCGCCCTGAGGGCGACCAGGTTCGACCGGTCAGTCCTCTTGGCGGACGGTGGCGACATCGGCCGCCTTGATGCGGATTTTCTTGCCGGCGATGTCTTCGAATTCGTAGAACCCGTCATCGGTCTTGGCGTTAGGCATGTCCTTGGTCAGGTATTGCGTGCCGTTCTGCAGCGTCACCACGGTCGGCGAGGCGCAGCCGCCCAGTGCCAGGAAGGCTGCAACGGCCAACGGCAGGCCCAGGTATTTGACGTTCATAGACAAACCTCTCTTCATCAATCTTTGTGAGTCCACCCACGACTGGCGGCTCGCGACTATATGGCTATCCGCCCTTGGTGTGATTAACCGCAAGAAAGTTCTGCGGCCCCGTAAAAAAACCTGTAACGCCACTTATCCAATAGTGTTTGCCAGGGCAGGCTGGCAGCTGTTATCTGTATGCATAACCAGTATCAACCTCTTTGCGGCGCGCCTGTCCTGTGACTTCCAACCCTCTGGAAAACCCTCTTTACTACCTGCACAACTTCCAGCAGGTGCTGGCCTGGCTCGAACTGCGCTACGCCGATGTGCTGTCACCTGAAGAGCATAGCTTCATCGGCGACTTCGCGGCCCTGGCCCAGCCATCCCAGGCCCTGCTGGTGCGCATGATCATGCGCAAAGGCTGTCATTTTCGCATGTCCCGGCTGGTCTATGAAGAAATCGGTGATACCCGCGCGGCCGTCGCGCCGCTGGTGCGCCTGGGCTGGGTCGACGAACAGGCGCCGCTGACCCTGGAAGAGCTGTTCAACCTGTTGCAGAAGGCGGAAATCCTCCACGGCTTTCGCGCGGCGATCGAGCAGCCCAAGGCCCGCAAGTCCGACTGGCTGGCGGCGCTGGCGCCGCTGTTCGACGAACCGCGGAGCCTGGGCCAATGGTGCCCGGGGCTGGAAGACGGGGTGTGCAGCCTGACCATCATGGCGCTGTGCGATCGCTTGCGCCTGATGTTCTTCGGCAACCTGTATCAGGACTGGTCGGAGTTCGTCCTGGCCGACCTGGGCATCTTCACCTACGAGAAGGTCGAGTTCCGCGACGACGCCCGGGCGCTGCGCAGCCGCGCCGACGTCGAGGGTTTCGTCTACCTGGAGGACTGTCGGCAGCGCTTCGAAAGCGGTGAGGCGCTGGACGAGGTGCTGGCCAGCATCCAGGCGTTCGCCAGCGACAATCCCTGGCTGCAGCGGCGCCGGGCCAAGCTGCTGTTCCTGCTGGGGCAGCACTGCGAGCGGCTAGCCGAATGGCCGCTGGCGGCCGCCATCTACCAGGCCTGCGCCGACCCCGGGGCGAGAGCGCGGCTGATCCGCGTCTTCGAGCGCAGCGGCGATTACCCGCAGGCGTTGGCCCTGGCCGAGGCGGCGGCGCTGGCCCCGCACAACGCGGCCGAGCAACAACAACTGCTGCGGCTGCTGCCCAGGTTGCGGCGCAAGCTCGGTGGCCCGGCCACGCCACGTGGCGGCAGCCAGCCGATGCTGCGCCTGGACCTCAGCCTGCCGCGGGCCGATCCGGAGCTGTCGGTGGAATTCCATGTGCAGGCCCATCTCCACGAAGAGCAGGCGCCGGTGCACTACGTGGAGAACAGCCTGATCAATTCGCTGTTCGGGCTGCTCTGCTGGCCGGCGATCTTCGCGCCGCTGCCCGGGGCGTTTTTCCACCCGTTCCAGCGCGGGCCGGCCGACCTGTTGAGCGAGGACTTCCACAGCCGGCGCGCCGAGCTGTTCCAGGCCTGCCTGGCGGAGCTGGATGACGGGCGTTATGCGCAGAGCATCCGCCAGCGCTACCTCGACAAGTGGGGCGTGCAATCGCCATTCGTGTTCTGGGGCGCCCTCAGCGAAGAACTGCTGGAGCAGGCGTTGGCCTGCCTGCCGGCCGAGCACCTCAAGCACTGGTTCGATCGCCTGCTGCAAGACATCAAGGCCAACCGCGCCGGCATGCCGGACCTGATCCAGTTCTGGCCGCAGCAGAAAACCTACCGGATGATCGAGGTCAAGGGCCCTGGCGACCGCCTGCAGGACAACCAGCTGCGCTGGCTGGAGTTCTGCCGGCAGCACCAGATGCCGGTGGCGGTCTGCTACGTGCAATGGGCGGAGCAGGACGGGTGAACTACCGCATCGCGGTACGGGCGCTGTGCGAATTCACCGCCAAGGTCGGCGATCTCGACCTGCGCTTCACCCCGTCGCCCACTGCGCTGGAAGGCATCCAGGGCCACCGCACGGTGGCGGCGCGGCGCAGCGCGAACTACCGGAGCGAGGTGTCCCTCGAAGGCTGCTTCGGCGCGTTGACCGTCAAGGGCAGGGCGGACGGCTACGACCCGGACGCCAACCTGCTGGAGGAGGTCAAGACCTACCGCGGCGATCTGCAACGCATGCCGGCCAACCATCGCCAGCTGCATTGGGCCCAGGCGAAGATCTATGGCTGGCTGCTGTGCCAGCAGTTGCAGTTGAGCAGCATCCGCCTGGCGCTGGTGTATTTCGACATCCTCAGCGAGCGCGAGACTTCGCTGGTGGAAGAGCATGAGGCCGAGGCCCTGGAGCAGTTCTTCAACCGCCAATGCAGCCTGTTCCTGCAATGGGCCGAGCAGGAACTGGCCCACCGGCATGCCCGCGACCAGGCCATGACGACGCTGGGTTTCCCCCATCCCGACTTCCGTCCGGGGCAGCGCAGTCTGGCCGAGTCGGTGTACAAGGCGGTGAGCACCGGGCGTTGCCTGATGGCCCAGGCGCCGACCGGGATCGGCAAGACCCTGGGCACGGTATTCCCCATGCTCAAGGCGATGCCGGGGCAGCAGCTGGACAAGCTGTTCTTCCTCACCGCCAAGACTCCGGGACGCAAACTGGCGCTGGACGCCGCCGGGGTCTTGTTCGAGCGCAGCCCCGGGCTGCCGTTGCGGGTACTGGAGCTGGTGGCCCGGGACAAGGCCTGTGAGCACCCGGAGCTGGCCTGCCATGGCGAGTCCTGCCCGTTGGCCAAGGGGTTCTATGACCGTCTGCCGGCGGCGCGGCAGGCGGCGAGCCAGGTATCCCTTTTGGATCAGCAGGCAGTGCGCGAGATCGCCCTGGCACATGGGCTGTGCCCGTATTACCTGAGCCAGGAAATGGCCCGCTGGAGCGATCTGCTGGTGGCGGACTACAACTACTATTTCGATTTCAGCGCCTTGCTGTTCGGCCTGGCGCAGGCCAACCAATGGAAGGTCGCCGCCCTGGTGGACGAAGCCCATAACCTGGTAGAACGCGGGCGCTCGATGTACAGCGCCAGCCTCGACCAGTACCAGTTGCACAACGTGCGCCAGCTAGCCCCGGAGCCGCTGAAAAAACCGCTGCAACGACTCAACCGGGAGTGGAATGCCTTGCACAAGGAGCAGCTGCGACCGTACCAGGCCTATGACCAGGCACCGACCCCCTTGCTCAAGGCGCTGTCGCTATGCATCTCGGCGATCGGCGATTACCTCAACGACCACCCGCAAGGGCTGGACAGCCGGCTGCAGGGCTTCTATTTCGATGCCCTGCAATTCGCCCGGGTGGCCGAACTGTTCGACGGGCAGTTCCTGTTCGATATCAGCAAGCGCGAACTCAATGCCCGCCGCAGCCTGTCCGAACTGTGCCTGCGCAATGTGGTGCCGGCGGGATTCCTGGCGCCGCGACTGAGCGCGGCGCGCACTACGGTGTTGTTCTCGGCGACGCTCAACCCCTGGCATTACTACCGCGACCTGCTGGGGCTGCCGGAGAGCACGGTGTGGGTGGATGTGGAGTCGCCGTTCAGTGCCGCGCAGTTGGACGTGCACATCGTCAGCCGGATCTCCACCCGTTTCGCCCATCGCCAGGCGTCCCTGGCGCCCATCGTCGAGCTGATCGCCAGCCAGTTCCGCCAGCGCCCCGGCAACTACCTGGCGTTCTTCAGCAGCTTCGATTACCTGCAGCAGGTGGCCAGCCTGCTGGCTGAGCAGCACCCGGATATCCCGTTATGGCAACAGTCCCGCGGGATGGATGAGGGGCAACGCCAGGCGTTTCTCGAACGCTTCGACGCCGATGGCCAGGGGGTGGGTTTTGCCGTGCTGGGCGGGGCGTTCGGCGAGGGCATCGACCTGCCGGGCTCGCGGCTGATCGGCGCCTTTATCGCCACCCTCGGCCTGGCCCAGCTGAACCCGGTGAACGAGCAGTTGAAACAGCGCATGGCGGCGATTTTCGGCGCCGGCTACGACTACACCTACCTGTACCCCGGCCTGCAGAAGGTGGTGCAGGCCGCGGGCCGGGTGATTCGCAGCCAGCAGGACCGCGGCGTGGTGATGCTGATCGACGACCGCTTCGCCGAGCCCCGGGTCCGGCAATTGCTGCCGGGCTGGTGGTCGCTCGACGCCCCGGGCGGCGAGGTGCTTCAGGGCGCCGGGTAGGCGGCGTCGCGGATGTCCCGGGTGAAGGCCCCCGACATGCCCTCGAAGGCGGTGTTGGTCAGTGCCACCACCGTCAGCCTGGCCTGGGGGTCGACAAACCAGCTGTGGCCGTAGACGCCGCCCCATTGCAGGGTGCCCCTGGATTGTGGGGTGCCGGCCAGGGCCGGGTCGTCCAGCACCGCCCAGCCGTAACCGAAGCCCCAGCCCGGCCCCTGGGTCTGGGCCTGGGCGCCGACCTGGTCGGTCATCATCGCCTGCACGCTAGGGGCTGAAAGCACTGGGCCGCCACCCTGGCGCAAGGTGTCGAGAAAACGCGCCACATCGATGGCGGTACCGGCCATGCCGGCGCCACCGGAGGGATAGGAGCGCGGGTCGAAAATCCGCTGGAGGGAGAACAGGGTGGTGCTTTCGTCGACCCTGATCGCCGTCTCGTCCTGCATCCGGCTCGGCCGTGGATGGTCATCGCGGTAAGCGGCGCCAAGACGGGCAGGGTCCTTGACCGAGAACCCGGTGTCGTGCATTTCCAGCGGCCCGGTCACCAGTTCTTCGGTCAGGGCCGGCAGGCTTTTGCCGCTGGCTTTTTCCAGCACGGCGCCGAGCACGTCGAGGGCCAGGGAGTAGCACCACTGCGTGCCCGGCGGATAACTCAAGGGCACGCTGGCAATGCGTTCGAGGTTGTCTTCCAGGCTCATGCCCGGTTCGGCCAGGCCATCCGAAACCCCCGCCGTGCGATACGCCCCGTGCTCGGTCTCGAGAAAACCGTAGCTCAGGCCGGCGGTGTGGGTCAGTAGCTGCTTGAGGGTGATCGGCGGTTGGGTGCCATCGGCCAGTTTTGGCTGGAAGTCCGGCAGCCATTGGCTGACCCTGTCGTCCAGGGACAGCTTGCCCTGTTCCACCAGGCGCATGGCGACCGCGGACACCATGGGCTTGGTGACCGAGGACAGGCGCAGGATGGTGTCGCCGGTCATGGGTCGGGCGGTTTCCCGGTCAGCGAAACCGGCCGCGCGCTGGTAGACCACCTGGCCATCGCGCATCACTACCACCACGGTGCCGACGATCCGCTGTTGGTCGATGGCCCGTCCGATGGCGGTGTCCATGCGTTTGCCGAGTTCCTCGTCCGACGTGGCGGCGCTGGCCAGCGAAGCGCCTAGGGTGGCTGCAAGAGCAACCAGGCCTTTATTGGGTAGATCCATGGGGGCAGCCTCTATAATCACAGTGTCCGTTATGATTAACCGGCATTCGTTCTAATTTCAATAGTGATCATTATGATAAATAACCCTGCTGCCGTGGTGCGTCGTCGCGGACGGCCGATTGCCTTCGATCGCGACCAGGTCCTGACCCTTGCGGCCGAGGTGTTCTGGCGCCTGGGTTATGAAGGCGCCTCGATGCCGGAGTTGTCGGCGGCCATGGGCATCACGGTGCAAAGCCTGTATGCCGCGTTCAGGTCCAAGGCCGAGCTTTACCAGCAGGCGCTGGCGCACTACCAGCGCAGCACCGGGGCCTTTGCCGAGCGGGCACTGCGCGAGGAGGCGGATGTGGTGGATGGCTTCCTCCGCCTGCTGCGCGAGGCGGCCCATGAATACAGCCTGCCGGATCGGCCACGGGGCTGCATGATCTCCACCGCGACCCTGACCTGCGCGGTGGAAAACGATGGGATTCGTGAGTTTGTCAGCACCTTGCGGGCCAACACCCTCAAGGCCTTCGAAGCGCATATCGAGCAGGGCATCGCCAGTGGGCAACTGCGCGCCGATACCCAGGCCGCGGCGCTGGCCCGCTATATTGGGGCGATCATTCAAGGCATGTCGGTACAGGCCCAGGATGGCGCGGATTGCGAGACCTTGCTGGCGATCGGCGAGCTGGCGGGGCGGGAAATAGTTCGGGCCAGGGCCTGACGGGCATGCCGGCCAATGCGCGAACCTCAGCGGCTGCCGAGGTCTGCTCCAGCCTGTGAAACGCGGACGAACCGGCGCAGGGTTTCACCTGGCCCGGTGCGGAACTCGGTGGGCCTGGGCTGGCCCTCGTCCGCGGCGATGAAAACGAAGTCATCGCCGTCCAGTCGATAGCTGGCCGGCAAGTGCTTGCCGGTGTCGGCGCCCATGGAATCGACCCAGGTAATGGACTTCGGCGTGGTCCGGGTATCGAGGGTAAAACTACCCGCGAGCAACAACTCGCCCTCAAGCGTCACGACGCGGAACCCTTGCCCCTGGATCAGGGTAAGAGCTCCTGGGGCGCCATGTTCGTCAGGTGGGTTGCTGACCCCGTTGTCCTCGTACTCCACCTGTTCCCAGGCACCTTGAAGCTGTTGCAGGTCGAACTGGTCGTCGCAGGTCATCGTCGTTCGGGCCTTCTGTCTTCGCTGGATAAGAGGGGGGTCAGTTGAAGATGTTGCGACCGATGCAGTACGTCAGCAGGTCCTGGTCGCTCTCGACTTCCAGCTTGCGCATGGCGGAGATTTTCTGCGCGCTGATGGTCTTCGAACTGCGGTTCTGGCTGCGGGCAATGTCACTGACGCTCTTGCCGGAAACGAACAGCCGCAAGATTTCAAACTCCTTGGGCGAGAGCATGGAAATCCGGTCGTCGATGCTCGCGCTGGATTCGATGACCGAGCTCGGCGCAGGTTCCAGACTCTGATAGGAGCCTCTCTCGACGATGGTCTTGAGCGCCACTTGGATTTCATTGTGCAGCTGGCTTTTCTGGATCACCCCGACCACCCCCAGCTCATGCAGGCGCGTGAGGATCAACTGGTTGGAGATCATGGTCAGGATCAGTATCTGCAGGCGCGGGAAGTGGCGCTTGAGGTACTCGACCAGCTTGAGGCCGTCGCCGTAGGGAGAGTCCCCGGGCATGTTGTAGTCGGTGATGACGATATCGACCGGCTGTTGTTCGAGGATCTCGATCAAGCCCTGTGAACTGGTGGCTTCACCGACTATTTCAAAGTCGCTTTCCCGCTCCATCAACTCGCGAACGCCGAGCAGAACAATCGGATGATCGTCGGCGATGACTACTTTAAATTTTTCCATGACTAGCCACTCGTAATACGCCGGTTGGTAGGGAGAAAGAGTAAAGGATTGCGTTCATCAAATCTTGTCGCGTCTCATTCAAGTGCATTAAGAATATCCGTCAAGTTTTGTATCAGGCTTTTCACCTCCAGGGTCACGGAAGAAGTCATCGCGCCTTGCAGTATCCGCGACTCCAGTTCGGCGCAGTTTTTCGCCAGCCCGCTCAACTGCACGGCACCCAGCGCCCCGGCGGCGCTGTGCAGCCGCTCGGCGAGCCGCTTGGCATCTTGGGCGTCGAGGGCGTCCGTCACACTCTGGACATCCTGGCGCATGGTGCTGATGAACAGCTCACGCATTTTCGGGGACAGCTCGATCATTGTGTCGCCGGTTGTGGCAGGAGGCGTTGCATCGATCATCGGTTGCGGTTCCTGGGCAGGCGCATTGGCGCAGAGATTCGACAGGTATTGGTACAGGGTCTGCAGGCTCAAGGGTTTGACCAGCCAGGCACTCATGCCGACGGCCATGCAGCGGGCGCCTTCTTCGCGCATGGCATTGGCCGTGACCCCGACGATCGGAATCTCCCGGTCACGCTCACGCAGGGCACGGGTCAATTCATAGCCGTTGATCAGCGGCATGTTCACATCGGTCAGCACCAGGTCGAACACCTGCGGCTGCCAGAGCTGCAAGGCTTCTTCGCCATTGGAGGCGGCCGTCACCCTGCAGCCCAGGGTTTCGAGTTGTTCCTTGATGATCGCCTGATTGATCGCGTTGTCCTCGGCCACCAGGATATGCAGGCCGAGCTTGCTGCTCAGATCGCATTCGGGAGTGGCGGGGGCGATGGTTTTTCCGTGCAGGGTCAGGGAGACGGCCCTGGCAATGGCCCGCACATCATGCACATCCACGGCGCAAGCTTGCAGTGGCTGGGCGGGAGGGTGCTCGCCGCTGACGCACAGGATTCGGGGGCCGGCCCAGGCGGGCAGGCTGTCGGAGGGTAGAACATCCACCAGCAGGCTGGCCTGGCGCGACTCCTCGACAAAGGCCGGCAATGGCTTGGCGACCACGCCGAGACGATTCAGCCAGTCACAGGTGCTCTGCGTCAGTTCCACGGCGGGAGCCCGCACATACACCGCCTGGGTGGTCGGCAGGATGTCCGCGCAGTCTTCCAGCGCGCCCGGCATGACTTTCAGCCCCAGCCGCAGCGAGAAACTGCTGCCCAGGCCGGGCTCGCTGACCACGCGCATCTGGCCGTCCATCATTTCCGTCAACCAGCGGCAGATCGCCAGGCCGAGCCCGGCACCGGCCTCGCTGGAAGCGTCGCGTACCTGGTAGAAGGTGTCGAACAGGCGTTCCTGTTGCGCCGGCGAAATGCCGATGCCGGAGTCGGTGACCTGCCATTCCAGGCTGGCCTGGCCATCCACGCACTCCAGGGCCCTGACCCGCAGCACGACACGCCCGGTGTCGGTGAACTTGATGGCATTGCTGAGCAGGTTGTTGAGGATCTGCCGGATCCGCACCGGGTCGCCCAGCAGTTGGTCGGGCAATGTCGCATCGACACAGGCGTACAGCAGCAAGCCTTTGTTTTCGGCGAAGACGCTGTAGGCGTGCAGGGCGTCCTCGATCATCTGCAACGGGCAGAACTCCTGGGACTCGATCGCCATCTGCCCGGATTCGATCTTGGAAATGTCCAGGACATCGCTGATCAATTGGAACAGGGTGCTGGACGAGCGCTGGATGGTTTGCAGGTGCTCGCGCTGCCGGGCATCCAGGCGCGTCAGCCCGAGCAGTTCCAGGGTGCCCAGTACGCCGTAGAGCGGGGTGCGTATTTCGTGGCTCATGGTGGCGAGGAACAGGGTCTTGGCTTCGCTCGCCGCAGCGGCGGAGCGTCGGGCCTGCTCCAGCATGGCCGCGCCCTCGATGTGGCTGGTCACGTCGTGGAAGGCACAGAGCAAGGCATCCTCGCCCTGGTAACGGGTGGGCACGAAGCCTACCTGCAGGTGAGTGCCGTCGATGTCCAGGCGGGTTTCACCGGCGACGGACAGATCCTGCCGGCTCTCCAGGGCCGTCCGCAGTTTGGTGCTGCCTTGCCACTGCTGGGCTTTCTGGTTTTCCAGCAGGACCTTGAAGTCCGAGCGGCGCACCACGCACAGGCCAGTGGGCGCGCTATCGATCACGGCCCGGCTGAAGGCCTCGCTTTCGGCGGTGCGTTGATAAGCCTCATAGACCGGTTTGACGATCCGCGACTGATACCGCCGACTGACCAGCCAGCCACAGCCAATGCCGCCGATCAACAGGGCCAGCAGGACTGGCAAGGGCCACAGTGTGTAGTTGAAATAGCTCTTGAAACCGACGGTGTAGAGGGCGGTCCAGGGCTCGGCGGAACCGCTTGTCACTTTGAAGACCATGCCGTCGCCGGTGATGTTCAGCCCGTCATGCAGCGCGACGCCCGGTTGCAGCGAGCCGCTCAGGACCTTTCCGGAGGGGGCGACCAGGGTGACATGGTCATAGGTCGACCATGGCATGAGTCGCTTGATGTCATTGACCAGGTCCATGCTGAACAGCGAGGCAATGCCGACCTGGTTGCCGGCGCCCTGTACGCCTGACCATTGCGGCCCGAGGTGGGCGCTGACATAGGCCAGCAGCCGGACGGGGGCCTCATTGTCTTGCTGTGGGGCAAGGGGTTGCCAATCGACCGCGCCATCGGCCCTCGCTGAATCTTTCGCCAGCAGAAGCTTGAGTGTTTGCAGGACGAGTGCCTTGTTGGGGGTGTCGTTTTTCCAGAGCGGGTCTCGTGAATGCCCGGCTGCTGGAATGCCGATATTGAAGTTGTCCTCGGCGTCGAATAGAAAAAACGGCGGTGACTGGTAATGGGACGTGGACCAGAAAGCGCTGTAATAGTCGGTCAGGTGCGTTCCCAGCTCGGATAGCCTGGCCAAGGTGTCAGGCTCGAGCCTCTGGTGATTGACCGACAGGCTGAAGGGCGTGGAGAAGGCAAACTCCTGGCCCAGGTAGTTGTGCGGCCCCTCTTCGGGCAAGGCGCTTTTCAGGTACGAACCCGAGTCGTTGGCGTGGAGGGGAACCTGGGTGCCTTGCACGGCGACGCCGCGGAGGAAGTCTTGATGTTCGCGGATGTCTTCCATCATCCGCGCAAAGTGCGCCTTGAACCTGTCGTGTTGTTCTTCGAGCAGTTTGTGCGACGACCAGTAACTGATGGCGATCAACAGCAGGGTCAAGCCGAGAAAAATCAACAATCCCTTGTTCAGGCGAGTCGAGTATCGCTTCAGATTCTCGAGAAGCGTGTCCTGGTGGTTCATCACTGGTATCCAAAAAAGCATGAAAAAGTCGAAGCCTTGAGGATTTTACCTTTAAACAACGACTTGTCAGTGATGTGGGGCATGTAATCCTGAAGGGGTGGATGTCCTCGGTTCAGTAACTGGCGGCTGGACCGTCGTTCACCAGCAACTGTTGAAACTGTTCTGAGGGGACCGCGCGCGAGATCAGGAAACCCTGGACCTGGCTACAGTCGATCTTGCGCAACAGCGCCAGCTCTTCGGCGCTTTCCACGCCTTCGGCCACCACGGTCAGGCCCAACTGGCGACCCAGGGCAATGATGCTGGTCAGGGCCTTGGTCAGTTCTTCGCTGGCGTGGCAGCCCTGGACCAGGGCGCGATCGATCTTCAGTTCGGTGAACGGGGTCGAAACCAGGTTCATGTACGAGCTGTAGCCCTTGCCGAAGTCGTCCTGGGACAGGCCGAAGCCCTTGATGCGCAAACGACAGGCACCGGCATAGAAGTTACTGATGTCCTGGGGCACCGAACATTCCATGAGTTCGAAACAGATCTGCCCCGGTACGCCCTGATGCTCCATCACAAAGTCGTACAGGCGGTCCGCCAGGTCGTGGCTGTTGAGCAGGTGGGTCGGCAGATTGATCGACACCGGAATGTCGTAGTCCTGCTGGCGCCAGCGTGCCTGGGCCTGGATTGCCTGGCGCAGGACCAGCCACAGCAGGTCCTCCTCGAGATCGAAGGACTTGAGGGCGGGCAGGAAAGTGTCGGGCAGCTGCATGCCTTGGGTCGGGTGCATCCAGCGGACCAGGGCTTCGGCGGCGACGATGCGGCCGTTGAACAGCGACTTCTTGGGTTGGAACCAGGCCTCGAACTGCTCTTCCTGGATGGCCTGGGCCAGCGCGGCCCGACTGAGCATGGAGGCCGGCAAGGGGCGCGGCGAACTCGGTTGCGAAATGCTCAATTGGGTGGTCAGGGTCTGCAGGGCGGCAAGGTTCACCGGTTTCGAAATCAGGCCGATGACTTTCACCCCGAGGTTCTTGGCAACCAGGCTGGCGCTCATCAGCATGCGCCGCGAAGCCGAGCTCATGATCGCCAGCGCCGGCTTGGAGTGCAGGGCCGCCAGCCTCTGGATGAACTGCACGCCATCCATTCCCGGCATCAGCAGGTCGGTGAGCACCAGGTCGAACTTGCGCCATTTCAAGCGTTCCAGCGCCTCTTCGCCATCCCGTGCGCCTTCCAGGTAATAGGGGCCCAGCTCACCGAACAGATGCTGCAGGTACATGTGCTGGAAGGGATGGTCTTCAACGATCAATATGCTACAAGGCTTCATTCTTCGCTCTTTCATAGGGCGCTAGGTAATTGAACAGGGCGCGTAATGCAAAAGGTTTGACCAGGCAATGGTTCATTCCGGCCGCCAGACATTGTTCTTCTTCTCCACGCATCGCATTGGCCGTGGCGCCGATGATCGGGGCCGTGCAGCCACGGCGTCGCAGCTCCTTGGCCAGTTCATAGCCATTCATCACGGGCATGTTGACGTCGGTGAGGACCAGATCGAACCGCTCGGGATTCCACATCGACAGGGCTTCCTCGCCGTTTGACGCAAGCTCCACGCTGCAGCCCAGCTCTTCCAGCTGATCCCTGAGGATCAGCTGGTTGATGACGTTGTCTTCGGCCACCAGCACGTTCAGGTCCAGTTGTTTCAACGTCCAGTGTTCGTTGTGGTTCTCGGCCTTGGCCACCCACAGCCCCTGGGCCTGGCTGACCGCCTGATGAATGGAGCGCAGGTGGTTCAGGTTCACGTGCCAGCACCCGGTACGAACCTGGGGTTCGTTATTGCCGGTGCCGGTGGCGAGGATCAGCGGACCCGGCCAGTCGGGTTGCAGGCGTTGTTCCAGTTCGCCGGGGTGAACCTCGACCAGCAGGCAGTCGCTGGTCGGGGCGATCTTCGAGGGATGACAGAGTTGCACCCGCGCGCCCCACTGGCGCAGCCAGCCGCCGATGGATTCCGCCAGTTCCCGCACGCTGGACATCACATAGATGGTTTCCGGCAGCAGCTGCGTGGCAGGCAGAGCGACCGGTCCATCGATCGCCGCTTCCAGGGGCAGGGTGAGGGAGAAGCTGCTGCCCAGCCCCAGTTCGCTGACCATGCGCAGGCTGCCGTTCATCAATTGGGTGAGGCGCTGGCAGATCGGCAGGCCCAGGCCGGTGCCCGCCACCACGTTGGCGTTGCCGCCGGTTTGATAGAAGGGTTCGAAGATCAACGGCTGATGATCCAGGGCAATGCCTTTGCCGGTGTCGGAGACCTGCCACAGGATGCTGGAGCGCTCGCCGTCGCGGCTCAGCAGGTTGACCCGCAGCACGATGCGCCCCAGGTCGGTGAACTTCACCGCGTTGTTCAGCAGGTTGCTGAGGATCTGCCGGATGCGGGTGACGTCGCCGATCAGTCGCTCGGGGATTTTCGGGTCCACGCAGGAGTAGAGCAGCAGGCCCTTGTTCGACGCTGCCGCGGAATAGCCCTGGATCAGCTCGTGGACCAGGTCCAGTGGCGAGAACTCATTCAGCTCCAGGGCCAGTTGCCCGGCTTCGATCTTCGACACGTCCAGCACATCGCAGATCAACTGCAACAGGGTCGAGGAGGAGTATTCGATAGCGCGCAGGTAGTCGCGCTGCTGGGTATCCAGCCGGGTGCGGGCGAGCAGCTCCAGGGTCCCCAGCACGCCATACAGCGGCGTGCGTATTTCATGGCTCATGGTGGCGAGGAACAGGGTCTTGGCTTCGTTGGCCGCGTCGGCCATCTGCCGGGCTTCTTCCAGCGCGGCTTCCACCTGCTTGCGCGCGCTGATGTCGCTGAAGGCGCAGAACAACACGTCCTCGCCCTTGTAGCGGGTAGGCGCGGAGCTCAGGTAAAGGTGGCGCCCGTCGGTGGTCTCGAAGTAGTCGAAGCGGTTCGGTTCGTGGCTCTTGAAGGCTTGCTGGATCCAGCCGGCGCAGAGTATTTCCCGTTCGATGCCGTCGCCCAGCCACTGCTGCGCCAGGGTGTTTTCCAGGACCACCTGGCCATCGGTACGGCGCAGCACGCACAGGGCCACGGGCGCGGTCTGGATCACGTCGCGGCTGAACAGCTCGCTCTCGACCAGGGCCTGGATACGGCTCAGCGCGGGGGTGATGAAGCGGTGCTCGATGCGCCGGGTCAGCAGGCAGATCAGGCTGATGCTGAACAGGCAGAACACCAGGGCGCCGGCCAGCTGGGGCCAGAGCGCGCTCAGCAGGGCCCGCAGGCTGAAGGAATAGACCAGTTGCCAGTCCGAGGTCATCAGTTGCTTGCGGATCACCAGGTGATCGGGCCACCAGCCACTGCCGACAAACCCGAAGAAGTTGCTGCCTTGCAGTTGCTGCAGGGCCTGGCCCAGGCGCCCGGCCGGGGTGTTGGTGAACAGCAGCGCGCCTTCGGAGTTGAACATCATGAACTCGCCGGCGCTCTGGTCGCTGAGGGCCTTGAGCACTTCCCGTCCATCCATTTCCAGGCCCAGCCAGCCGGAGTCATCGGAGCGCTCGTCGAGCCGGGTGAAAATGTACAGCTGCGAAGTCTGGGTGGACTGGTCGGTGAGCCACAGCTCGTTGGTGTCCGGACGCTCCCCATGGTTGAGCGCCTCCAGCTTGGAGAGGATGGTCCTGGGCAGGTTGGGGGAGGTCGGGTTGCTGCTGTAGAGGCGCATGACCCGGGCCTCGGGGCCGGAGCTTACATAGAGCAGGTTGACCTGCTTGGCCTTGAAGTATTCGCGCATGCGCTGGCTCAGCCAGATGCTCCAGGGGTCATCGACGTCGCCCAGTTGCAGGTGCAGTTCTTCGCTGGAGGGCAGGTACACCAGGGCCTGGGCCTGCTTGGAGCGGCGCACCGCGGACAGGCTGAGGCTTTCCAGCAAGGCCTCGCGGCTGGTGAAAAAGGTCTGTGCTTCGGCGATGGCGCTGCTCATGTAGCCGCGGCGCCGGGAAATGTCGTTGCTGAGGGTGGAGTTGAGGAAGTTGTAGACGGCACCGAGGATGCCGACCAAAAGAATGAGCGCGAAAAGACGCAGTAACCTGCTGGCGGCTTCTGGACTGGAAAATAGAGGACTGATCTGATGAAGGTAGGTCTTTAATCTCATAGACCCACTCTAAATAAAGCCTCAAAAATCCGGGATAGGACGATCCTTAAAGTCGCTGGTATTTCGCCGCCTCCAGCCCTGTTCAGGGCGAAAAAAAACCTGGCATGGGCGCCAGGTTTTTTTGCTGTGGTGCGGCTCGCGACAGCAGGCTCAGACCATCGCCAGTCGTTGCTTGTGCAGTGGCGCAGAGAAGGCCTGGTCGATGGCCGCCAGGTCTTCGTCGTTCAGGCGCAACTCGGCCGCCTCGGCGTTCAGCCGGACATGTTCGGGGTGCACCGCCTTGGGAATGGCGATCACGCCGTCCTGGCGCAGGACCCAGGCCAGGGAAATCTGGGCGGTGGTCACGCCATGGCGTTCGGCGACCTGCTGTAGCGTGGGGTGACGCAGCAGCTTGCCGGCCTGGGCGATAGGGCAGTAAGCCATGAGCGGCAAAGGCTGCTGTTGCGCGGCGGGCAGCAGGTCGAATTCGATGCCGCGTTCTTCGATGTTGTACAGCACCTGGTTGGTGGCGCAGGCCGGGCTCGCCAGCTCCTCGAGGTCATCGAGGTCGAAATTGGACACGCCCCAGCGGCCGATCTTGCCGTCTTCGCGCAGGCGCTCGAAGGCCTCCACGGTTTCCTCCAGGGGGTACTGCCCACGCCAGTGCAGCAGGTACAGATCGATGTAGTCGGTGCCCAGGCGGCGCAGGCTGCGGTCGCAGGCTTGGGGAATGCCTTTGCGGCTGGCGTTGTGCGGGTACACCTTGCTGACCAGGAACACCCGGTCGCGCTGGCCGGTGATGGCGGCGCCGACCACTTCCTCCGCGCCGCCCTCGGCGTACATCTCGGCGGTGTCGATCAGGCTCATGCCTCGTTCGATACCGGCCTGCAGTGCGGCAATCTCGGCGTTGCGCTGGTGGCGCTCCTCGCCCATGCGCCAGGTTCCCTGGCCAATCACCGGGACGGGCACGCCCGCCAGCTCGAGTGTTCGCATGACAATCTCCTGAAAGGGTTAGCAAGGACCCAGAGAAGCAAAGGCAAGGGTGTCGGTCAAGGTAACGAAAAGAGGGAGGGAATCTTTTATATTCATTTAAGGAATAAAATAACTACTATTTATTCCTTTTAATATCAAAAGGCACAGAGCACCTTAGAGCCCTGCACGGCGATGCGCCAGTGCCCACCCCAGACAGGAAGGCCCACCATGACCATCAAGGCAATCAACGTTCGCAACCAGTTCAAGGGCATCATCAAGGAGATCCATGAAGGCCAGGTGGTCTCGGAAATCGATGTGCAGACCGCCTCGGGCATCGTCACTTCGGTGATCACCACGCGCTCGGTGCGCGACCTGGAATTGAAGGTCGGCAGCGAGGTCATCGCCTTCGTCAAATCCACCGAAGTGTCGATCGCCAAGCTCTGAGACCTTTGGTCCCGACCCCGCGTCATGCCCCGCACCGCGCCTGCGACCCTCGCCGAACCCCGCCACAGGGCTCGGGCGAGGGTGGCAAGCCGCCTTTCCCGAGAAAAGTCGGGCCTCCTTAGAATGATTATTTCTTTGGGTTATTGAATGCGCTGATTCGCGCATATCCATCGCAGCGGAAAACATGCTCTTGTCATGAGCTTGTACGTCATGAAATCCATCCTGCTGCTAAAGCGGAAAATCCCGCATGAGCGGCTGCGCTGAAGCTGCCCCGGCAGTCGCTGTTGCTGTTCGATCGGCATCTTGTGCGGCGTTCGCCACTCCCTAGAATCCGCCCCATCAGCTTCGTCCAACTATCGAATCGCTTAGGGAGTCTCACCATGATGAATGCCATGCAGATGCAAATGCCGATGAACGCCAACATGCCGATGATGCCGATGATGGGCATGCCGATGATGATGGCGACCATGAGCTGCGAAATGATGGACGACGGCATGCTGTGCAAGATGATGCCGGCCGCGGGTATGGACATGGCCATGTTCAAGAACAGCGCGCAAATGATGCAGATGATGATGAACTGCGGCATGCCGATGATGATGCACTGCGCCAACATGAGCATGATGTGCATGTCCCAGGCGAGCATGGCCATGCCGATGATGGGCGCCATGATGCCAATGCCGATGATGGGCATGCCGATGCCGTCGATGAAGTGCGTGATGGAATGCACCCTCGAAGCCGACTGCATGATGTGCAAGATCATGCCGATGGCCGGCATGAACATGGACATGATGAAAAGCTGCTGCGCCCTGATGATGAAGATGATGAACGACTGCGGCATGCCGATGATGATGAGCTGCAACGGCATGCCGATGATGTGCTGCACCTGCTGACTTCTAGCAGCGGCACAAAAAAGCCCGGCCGGGATAATCCCGCCGGGCTTTTTCATTGGGGTTTTATATTGCGGCTGGCATCAGTCCAGGCGCTCCGGATAGGTCACCACCAGGTAGGCCACCGCTTCGCTGTCGGCCGGGTTGCGGTAGCGGTGCGGCTGGTCGGCGTAGAACAGGATCGAGTCGCCGGTGGAGAGCAGGTAGCGTTCTTCATTGACGCTGATTTCCAGCACGCCCTGGGACACCACCAGGTTTTCCTGGACCCCCGGTCCGTGTCCTTCGGACTGGTCTTCGCCGAGCGGGCTCAGGCGCAGTTCGTAGAATTCCGACTGGCGCGCCACGTCGAAGGGGAACAGGGCACGGCTGACAAAGGCGCCGCTGGCGCTGACCAGGCGTTTGCTCTGGCTCGACGGCAGTACCGCCACGCCTTCGAAGGCGCGGTGTTCGAGAAAGGCCGCGACCGACACCTTCAGGCCCTTGGCGATCTTGCACAGCACCTTGATCGACGGCACGCTGCGCCCGGATTCGATCTGCGCCAGCATCGCCCGGCTGACCCCGCACTGGCGGGCCAGGGCATCCAGGGACAGATGACGCTTGCTGCGCAGGCGTTGCAGGTTCTGCGCGACCCGTTGGCTGATGGGGTCTTCTTCCTGAGTTTCCAGGTGGGTCAAGTCAAGGCTGGGTTCGTCGGCGCTCGCCAGAAAGCGCGAGGGTTCCTGGGCGCTCACGCGTTGTATGTCCTGGTCGGCCGGGCCGCCTGAACCCACTGGAACGCCTGGTAACCGGCATTGCGCGCATACATCTCCCACATCGCCCGGGCCAGCTGCTGGGCCTGCTTGCGTTTGCGGAACTGGGCGAAGTCGATAAGGTTGTCAGTCGGTTTCATAAGGCACTTCACTGTCGTGACCAATGGGCGGGATGAGCTGAGAGTACGTGGTTATTTTTATAACCATAAATACTGATTATTTATTTATTAATTCATTTTGGTTCTTGAGAGCGCTTCTGCAGAAGTGACGCAGTCGGGGCGGCCTGATGACCAAGATTCACATGCTGTGCGATGCCAATGGCGTGCCTTAGCACTTCCTACTTTCAGGCGGGCAGGTCAGCGATATCGCGTATGCCCAGCCGCTGCTGGATGAGGCTTACATTTCAAGCCTGCGCGGCCGTCCCTGCAAACGCTGTCGATGGCTACTGGCTGACAAGGGTTATGACGCAGAGGCCTTGCGCCGTTACTGCGATCGTTATCGGATGCAGCCAGTGATCCCGTTGCGAAGCATGAAGCGAAAGCCTCGACCGGGTTTGCCCAGGTTGTTTGATCGGCCCAAATACCGGCAGCGCAATATTATCGAGCGCATGTTCGGATGGCTGAAGGAGAACCGCCGTATCGTTACGCGCTTCGACAAGCTCGCGAAAAGTTTGCCGCGATGGTCTCATTGGCCTGTGCCATGTGGTGTTTGCGACATTACTTTTCGTACAGAGCCTAGTCCAATAGGTTGCGAAGCGCCGGGGAGGTAGTTCTTGAGTACATAGTTATCCATCTTGAACTGACGGTTTTCCTGCTCCAACTGCCGGATACGCTGCTGCTCAGAGGTCAACGGCTTACCCATCCCCGACCAGCCCTAACTGCTCGGCTTCGTACTGTTGTCCCCAGCACCGAACGGCCGTATCACCAATATCAAGGTCACGACAAACCTGTGAAACGCCCAGGCCCTTGTCCTTGATCATCCTCATGACTTCCAGCTTGAAGCTGTCGTCGAATGTTCTGCGTTTGTCGGTCATGAAAAACTCCTCGATAGATGCATTCTCCATCTATCGAGGAGTTCCGTTTCATCAAGGCGCTGGAAACAGGTTTGGTCCAAAAATATCCGCATCATCAATGGGGCCTTGGCCCCAGATGTTCGTCATCACTGGAGGGACCAAGGACTGAACCTGAGTCGACAGGATATTCCAAACGGAGAGTCCGGTCGCCGCTTGCAGGTACCCAGCTTGTTGAACACCAGACCAGTTAGATCCGTTAGAGGAGGTGACGTACAGAAGTTGCCCATCCGGCTGGCTATTGCTACCAACGCCCTGGAAGAAGACGTAAAGCTGGTTGTTGTAAACGATCGCCGCCGGACTCGAACTCGCTATCTCGTTTGAGCCCGAACTGGGAATAATATAATGAACGCTTGGGCTGTAGCTGCTGCCATTAAATATGACATAGCTGAGCGTATGGTTCGGTGACGCGAAGAAGCAATAGATGTTGCTGTTAAACACCACCGCAGAAGGCGACTGGTTAGCCATCAGCCCCATAGCTTGCCCTGTGGCCCCGTTCACAAGTTGCTTGTCGCCGGACCAGGTCAGTGGGCCGGCAGGGTTGCAGGGCGCGCTGTTGCACCAAAGCTGACTGTCGGTGCCAGATGAGGTGCCACTGGTGCCCGTGTGGAAGAGGTAGATCGTATTGTTAAACACGACGGTCGATGGGGAATCCCAAATGCCCGTACCGGGGACCTTGTACAGGGTGCTCCAACTGCTTCCGTCGGCAGACCATAGGTAGTAGGGGACATCTGCCTCTTTCGATGCGGGCATGAATACATAGAGGAGCTTGTCCGAGACCAACAGATTCGGACACCACGACAGAATGGCATTCTGACCGGAGTAATAGGTTGAGGAGACGGCGGGGACCACCTGGTGTTGCGTGCTCCAGCTGAGTTGGCCGTTGTAGGCTACGTAGCACAGCTCGCCGTTATTGCCGGCCCCCTCATACAGCACCCAGAGGGCGTAGTTGTTGAGCAGGACCGCCGCTGGCGATCCGGACATGGAGACACCGGTCACCTGAGCGATAGAACCCCAAGTGCTTCCGTTGAGCACGGAGTAGCAGAGCCCGCCACTATTGTTCGAGGTCTGGTAAAAGACATAAAGCTCACCCCCATAGACCGCGGCTGATGGCGAAGCGGAGATGACGGGATAGCCTGGTATAGGAGCGTTAGGAGTCCAACTGCTACCATCGAATATATTGTAATACACCCCCCAGTCATCACCGCCCTGGTAGAAGAGATAGAGCTGATCGTTGTACACGACGGCAGACGGTGAAGCCTCCCCTCCACCAATGGACGGTTTGACCTGTCCTTCCCACGTCGACCCGTTACCGGAGGTGTTGTAGCACCAACTTGCGCCAACACCCTGATAGAAAACATACAGTTCATTGTTGAAAACCACTGCGGACGGCGAGTTTTCCATCAGTACTTCGCCCGCAGAGTTTATCCAAACTGGCGAGGCCCAACTGCTCGTGCTCGGATTGTAGGTCACATAGCAGAGCTGCCCGTTATTGCTGGCCCCCTGGTAGAAAACGTAGATCTCGTTATTAAACACGACCGCGGACGGCGTCCCGGAGAGCGTGACACCGGGGATCTGGGTCTCAGGCAACCAGACGGCCGCCCCACCGGCGTTGCCGTTACACCACAATTGACCACCTTGATTGTAGAAGCTGTAGATCACATTGCCGAAGTTCACCGCACACGGCGATGCCGACAGTACCTGCGGATTCACCTGGATGTCACCGGTCCAAGTGGTGCCGTTAAACGTGTCGAACCAGAACTGCCCATTAGCGTTGCCCCCCTGGTGAAGGGCGTAGAGTTTGTTGTTGCTCACAGCGACCGCAGGTGAGTAGGTGATATTCAGGTTTGGCACCTGAGTGTCCCCGGACCAGCTTCCAGAGCTCGACAGGCAGTCGTAGAAAAGGTCATAGCCGGGCTGTCCACCTCCTTCGCCCTGGTGGAAGACATAGAGTTGGTTGTTGTACACGACAGCTGCCGGTGAGTAGGAGATACCAACGCCGGGGACCTGGGTATCTCCAGACCAGGTTCCAGCGCTCGACAGGCAGTCATAGAACAGATAACTATCGGGTTGTCCGCTTCCTTCGCCTTGGTGGAAAACGTAGAGTTGGTTGTTGTATGCGACGGACGCCGGCGCGAACGAGATACCCACACCGGGAACTTGGGTATTGCCGGACCAGGCTCCAGCAGTCGACAGACAGTCATAGTACAGCCCGCTATTGCCCTGCCCACCCGCGCCGCCTTGGTAAAAGACGTAGAGCTGGTTATTGAAAACAACTGCCGAAGGTGAGTACGACAGGCTAACGTTGGCTACCTGAATCGGGGACGAACAGGTTCCCGTGGCGGTATCGAAGATCACATACCAAAGCTGCCCGGAGACGGTGTTATCGGCGGTCTGGTAAAAGATGTAGAGCTGGGCCGAGGTGGCCCCGCTCGGTGTGAACATGACGGCCGAGGGGGTGTACATGAGGCCGATGGTGTTGAGCTGGGTGGCCGATGACCACCACCCGACAAGGTAGGACGATGTCCACGCATTGGTGGTGGTGGTACAGGTGGTATAGCAGAGCTGCCCCTCCTGCTGGAAGAAGGAGTAAAGCAGCGTGTCGGAGACGGCGACCACAGAAGGTGACGCGGACAGGCTAATCGGGCTTGCGGTGCTTGGCGAAGACCAAGTCGACTGGACAGTGCCAACACTTTGGTAAAGGTAGCCACTTTGCCACGAGCCCTGATACATGCAATACAGCTGATTGTTGAATTCCGTGGCGCTCGGGCTGCACGACATTTGGGCGCCGCTCAGCGTCGTAGTTGGCATCCAGTTGCTGCCATCACTTCCACTATACTGCAGTTGTCCATTTGATCCTGGGCCTTGCCAGAAGCAATACAGTTCATCGTTGAAAATGACGGGGGCGGGGGAGTTTGAGAGCCTTATCGGGGCCATTTGGGTGTCGCCGGCCCAGCTGCTGCCATTGAAAGCGTTGACATAGATATTCCGAGAGTTTCCGGAGCCCTGATGGAGCACAAGCAGTTCACCGTCGTACACGATGGCGCATGGCTCGGCACTAATGCCCCCGCTGCTGTCGGTGTTATTGGAGCTGCTCCAGTTTCCGTTATACGTGCTGTACCACAGTTGCCCATCGTTACCACTGCCCTGGTACAGGACATACAGCTCGCCGTTGTACACCGCGGCGGCCGGCGAAACAGACATACCAACGCCCGCTACCTGCTTGTCGGCCGCCCAACTGGTGCCATTGAACACGCTGTACCACAGTTGTCCATTATTACCCCCGCCCTGGTGGAACACGTAGAGCTGGTAGTTGAACACGACGGCGCACGGCGAACAGGAAATACCCACATTATCAACCTGAATGGCGTCAGACCAGGTTGTTCCATTGAACACACTGTAATAGAGCCCGGTGGTGGTGCTCCCGAGAGGCGTGCCCTGGTAGAAGACATACAACAGATCGTTGAACACGACTGCGGAGGGCCCGAACTCTGGGGTGAATTTGGTGGGTTCTGGCGTATCGGTGAGGCAGAGGCCAGACTGAACCAACGTCGTGCTTGCGGACCAGCCGCTCCCACTGCAAGTAGAATACTGGAGTATTCCCCCGCTCTGGGTGAAAACATAACTCACGTTGTTGTAGTTGACGGCTGACGGGGCATCCGTTATCGCGTTAGCCAACTCTAGGCCCTCCAGTGCTGGGCCAATACCCCATGTTTTAGCGGCATCCGTGCCTTCGGATTTCACTATGCCAAAACTAATTTTCCCTGCTGTCACTGCCGCAGTTTCCCCACCATCAATAAATACGAAACCCAGGTCTGCGGCCACCATTTCCGCCACAGTGACTGTCGCCGTGATACCAAATGCCATGATATTTCTCCTTGTTTTCGCGAAAGCCAATGGACTTTGCGTCGCCCGTCCGTGGCCGTCATATTGCCGACACCTAAATGCCGGAGAGCCATACACGTTTATCGCCGAGATGTAGAGGTTTTCAGGTCGTTGCACCGGGACTATCCGCAGTGTTGCGAATAAGCAGTGGCCAGCCGTATGTCGTATTGATTCTTTGCGTAATCGGGTCCGTTGTAGGCAGCTGCAAAAACGGCCCAGTCCTTCGTCCTCAACGCGTCACGGAACGGAGGTCGATCGATGAACTGCACGAATGCCGCCAGCTGTTCATCTGCTCCCGCACGATGTGCTTCGGCGAAGTCGCGCACTGTCGAAAAGCCGCATGTGGGATAGTTGAAGCCCATTAGCTGGAACGTCCCCCAACTGGCGGACTTCAATGCCGCGTCGTGGTCCAGGGCCATAGCGGCATTAAGTCTGGCCCATTCTCCTTCCAGCGAACCGGCATACTTGGACTTGTCCCAGTGCGGATAACTCAGGTCGGGAGCAGTGGCATCGAAGCGCCCGTTCGTAAGTCGGTGAAAGATGTGCCCCTCGAAGAGCACCTTCGGTTCATTGGACGGCGATGGAAGGAAGCCACTGCCAGCCGACTCAACGCTGGCGACGGCCTGCAAGCATGCGACTTCTACACCAAGATTTTGTGCCGATGCGGTCCATGCCTGATCTGAGATAATTAGACTCATGCTCGTTTCCTCTAAGGTAATGGTGCAGGTGAACTCGTGCCGTTGCCGGTGGAGTCGCTCGGCGCAGTGGCAACTGGCAGATGAAGGGTGGCTGACGTCTGTGGAGTCCCTGAGGGTATTGACAGCGTGTACTGGGCCGGCGGCAGGTACACGGTCTTGTCGGGCAGGTTGAACTGATAGTGATGGAAGAGCGTGGCGCAGATCAGTCCTGCTCCAAGCACAACCAGAACGATGCCGGGAGAGGACGTGTTCAGCGCTACCTTCAATTGCGGTGTTTCTCCGCTGAGGGAGGTGGCTGGCTCTTGTAATCGACCCAGCACGAAGACCGCACCGACCAGACACAGCACCATTCCGGTCAAGAAGCCGAGGTTCAGCAACGAGGCTTGGCGCAGAATCACCGCGTTGGTGGCCTGCTCTCTTGCTCGAAGCGTTTCACGCTCGAGAGTCACCAGGGCATTCCATCGCATCAGCTCGGCCTTGGCTGTGCTTTCTAAGTCGTCAAAGGACGCCGATGCTTCCTCGACTTCAGGGGCAGTTTGCAGCTCGACGCGCATCAGGTGTATCTGGATAAAGCTGCTCAGAAAGAACAGAAGCCCCATCACAGCAATGGCTCGAGTCATAAAGGGGAGGACCTTCAATTGCCATTGGTCGTTGGTCGCCGGCAGTGTTTCGATGGGAGCGTTCATGGTCCGTTTCTCTCCTCGCAATTGAGACGTTGCACTGCGAACCTCTCGGTGTGGTGTCATGCAGATAGCCAGCTGTAACATCAGCTCCGTTGCTATCGACTTTCAGCCGCCTTTCCCCTGCACCTGGAGCCAGTGGATGACGGCATACCGCGGGGCGGTAATGAGCTCGCCAGAGGATTTGGTTCGACGATCAGGAGGCTAGTTCGAGCGTTTGGAACCTCGCTAGTACCAACGACGTTTCCACTGCTCTCGTATCCTGAACCGCAGACATCGACGTCGGCGCCAACACTGCAAAACAGTGCGCCGGGATGTCGACGTGGCGATCAAGTTGGGAAAGCCTTTGGCTCGGATGGTGGATCCACGCCAAACAGCGGACTCGGTAGGGGGACTTTCTTGTCGTCTGACTTGCAGAGCCCTGTATTATCGGTCGCTGAATCACCGTGGTGCTCAAGGGGGGGAGGGCGAGGCCCAAACGCCAGCACCAGAACACTGCTACAGACACCGAGTCAGTTCAGCGGCATTCAACAAGTGGTGTAACAGACTCACCGGGATTGAGTCGTCGCTGATTGCTCGGTTCAAGGAGCTGTAGAACGAGAACCAGCGATGGGGCGACTCGATGTGGCAGAGTGCAGGATTCAGTGCCCGAGCATTAGCTCAAGACTTCCGCCGCTTTGGGCAGTTTACCTGCGATGCCAAGATTGCGGCACAGGACATCACTGGCCAACTGGATTGCCTGCTCACATAATTTCAATGCCCATTCGAACGGGGCTTTCCACGCCTTGGCATAGGCATGCCAAGTAATCCCCAGGGTATGAGCGCGAGCCAAATCTGAACAAGGGCGACGACCACTGCCCTGGCACTTTTGACAGGGCCCGGAACGTCCATGAACAAGCTGATACCCGGCTCCCCGACATATCGAGCAAATCACCGCGGTACTCAATTCGCCCAACACGCCACGAGTAAGGCGTTGATAGACGGAGCTGGGAGAGGGCCATCGTTGTTCTTTAGCCACTTCCATTGCGCTTCGATAGGAAGTAAGGCTACTTGCCGGGCTTTGCGAGCGATGCTTAAACGCGGTCAGCTCGAGTTCCGCTATGTCATGAGTCAGCTGGGTAGTTAAAGCCTGAATTGCACGTACCTTGCATTGGTCCAGAACTTGCCGCAACAACATTCGCTCTATATCTCGTTTGTTGTGGGATGCGCTATCCGGCCACCAAACGTAGCAGAACAACTCTCGAGAGAATTCATCGTTGATCATCCTCAATGCAGCTGATACTTCTCGTGAGGATAATCCTGAATAGCCTCTCTGAATTACGCTCCATTCTGAACTGTTTTGACCCATGCAGCACTGTAAAGTACGACCGTCCATAGTCCTCTCCATAGAAGTCACAGCAACTCGGATGTCGTCCTGCCGGGCTCACTCACCATGGCGTTCGATAGGTCTCCGCTCGAGCGCTAGACGAAGTCGTTACCCCATAGGCAACCCGCTCAGGGACACAGATGGACATCGTGCTGAGAGCAATGAATGGGAGACCCAAAAGAGTGATTTCAGGCCTCACGCCTGGTGAACTTGCCGGAGGAGCTGGTCCGACGGTGAGGACGCTAGTTCGAGGTTTTGGAACCTTGCCAGTACCAATGCGTTGGCTCTGCGAGCTCGTGGACGTCGCAATCTGTGCGAGTCCAGTAAGCGCAAAGTTGTTGCTGATATTGACCGTGACCAGTTGTGCGCGAGGACCACGCAGGCAGAATGCAGTGGGAGTAAGAAACGCTTCCGTTAATGGCCGACCTCGGTAACTTCAAGAGCCAGGGGGGCTGTCCCGGGCCGGGTGGACACTGACTCAAGGTGGATAATGTCCACCGCAAGGAGTGGTCATGACCCAGGCCAGACGTTTTCCCGAATCCTTCAACCGCGAGGCGGTAGATCAGGTACTCGCCGGTACACCACTTCGTCCTATAGCCGAGGCGCTGGGCATCGCTGAAAGCCTGTTGGGCAAATGGAAGTGCCAGTACGAACAGCAAGGTGACGGTGCTTCTCCGGGTACTGGCAAGCAGCGCGGTGAGAGTGCCGAGCTTCGTCGTCTGCGCCAGCAACTGGCCTAGGTCACCATGGAGCGCGATCGTAGCGCCTTCAGCGCCCTTCGTGCTGGCGGCGATAGGCTCCCGGCTGCACCCCCACGGCCTTGGCGAAGGCCCGGGTAAAGGCCGCGACCGATTGATAACCCACCGCCGCACCGACCTGTTCCACGGTATGGTTGGCCTTGAGCAACTGGCAGGCATGGCGCATGCGCAGCGCCAGCAGGACCTGGCCCGGGGATTGCCCGGCCAGTTCGTTGAAGCGCTTGAAGAAGGCCGAGCGCGACAGCCCGGTGCAGGCCGCCATGCTTTCCAGGGGCCAGGGTTGTTCGGGGTGCTCGATCAACTGCTCCAGCAGCGCGGCGAAGGCCGGATGGCGGGCCAGCGCCACCAGCCCGCCGAGGCCCTGGTTGTCGGCCACTTGCTGGCGCAACACATAGAGGAACAGCAGGTGGCTCAGGCGTTCCAGCAGCGCCGAGGAGGGCGCGGGCGTGCGCTGGCATTCTTCCAGGATCAGCTCGAACAGGGCCCGGGCCGCGCTCAGGGACGGGTCGCCAGCGCGCAGCACTATCCAGTCCGGCAGGCCGTCGATGATCAGCGACGACAGCCCGGACCTGAAGTGGAAGAAGCCGCAGACCAGACCTACGCCATCCTCGGCGCTGACATCCAGCGCCTGCATGGCCATGCGTGGCAGATCAAGAGCGGCGCCATGCTGTTCGGCGCTGGACAGGCGATAGTCCAGGTCGCGCAACAGGAACACCGCGTCCCCGGCATCCAGGCGCTGGGCCTGCTCCTGGCCTTCGACATGCAGCCAGCAATGCCCCTGCACTATCAGGTGGAAGCTGGCCCGGGCCAGGCCGTGGGTGCTGGCGTGCCAGCCGCCGCAGTAGCGGCCGACATGGAACAGGCTGGCGTCGAGTTCGAGGCTTTCTAATAACCAATCAACCAGTGGGCTGGACGAAATCATCTAATGGAAACACTCAGGAGCAAGTAATCGCTACTTTAGAATATGGATCGGAATTCTTATAACCAACAGACTGGCCGGACACCTACACAACAGGAGTCCACCGCATGTCGCGCATCACTCTACACACTCTGCAAAGCGCTCCCGAAGCGGCCCGGCCGTTTTTGCAGAACGCCCAGAACAACTCGGGCTTCATCCCCAACCTGCTGGGGATCCTGGCCAATGCCCCGGCGGCGCTGGAGACCTACATTAGGGTATCGGAGCTCAATGGCAAGGCCGAGCTGAGCCTGGCCGAACGGGAAGTGGTGCAGTTGGTGGCCGCCACCACCCATGGTTGCGATTTCTGCGTGGCCGGGCACAGCGCGGTGGCGCAGAACAAGGCCAAGCTGCCGGACGAGGTGATCAGCGCGTTACGTGAACAGGCCCCTTTGCCGGAGGCAAAACTGCAGGCGCTGGCCGCCTTCGCCGCCGAGGTGATCGCCACCCGCGGCAACGTCAGCGAGCCGACATTCGCGGCGTTCAAGGCCGCCGGCTACAGCGAAGGCAATGCCCTGGAAGTGATTCTTGGGGTGAGCCTGGCGACCCTGTGCAACTTCGCCAATGTGTTCGCCCGCACGCCGCTCAACCCGGAACTGGCCAAATACCGCTGGCAAGCGCCGCAGCAGTGATGCAGCGGCTGGATTCAAGGCAGGGCCCTGTGGCCGATGCCGCGTAGAAAAGGAGAAAACCACATGCTCGACCCCGCATTGAGTCAATGGCTGGACGCCGAGGCCCAGGCCCTGGATCTGGGCCACTGCGACCCACAGCAGGTGCTGGCGCGACTGGCCGAGGCGCAGGTGCTGCGCATCGGTATTCCGGCCGGGCAGGGCGGCAGCGACGGCGACCTGGGCGCGGCCGTGGAAGCGGTGGCCGCGGTGGCCAGCCATTCCCTGGCGGCGGCCTTTGTGTTCTGGGGCCAGCGGGCCTTTATCGAATACCTGCTGCAAAGCCCCAACGCGGCCTTGCGCGAGCGTCTGCTGCCGGACCTGCTCAGCGGCGAACTGGCGGGGGCCACCGGGCTGTCGAACGCCATGAAGTTCCTCTCGGGCATCGAGGCCCTGCAGGTCCGCGCGTTGCCACAAGCCGGCGGCTGGCGTCTGAACGGGCGCCTGCACTGGGTCACCAATCTGCGCAAGAGCGGTTTTGTGGTGGCCGCGGCCATCGAGCACGAGCAGGGCGGCGCACCCTTTATCCTGGCGATCCCCGCGGCCCTGGCTGGCCTGCAACGCTCCGAGGACTTGCAACTGATGGGCTTGCAGTCGAGCAATACCGCGGCGCTGGAACTGCAACAGGTCGAGGTCGGCCACGACTGGTTGCTGCACGAGGACGCCAAGGCCTTTCTGCCGGCGGTGCGCCCGGCGTTTCTCGGCCTGCAATGCGGCATGGCCATCGGCCTGGCGCGGCGCGCGCTGGATGAAGTGCAAAGCCATCTGCACAGCGGTCGTTCGATTCTGCGCGAGCCTTTCGAGGAGCAGCGCCAGCAGTTGGAAGAGAGTGTCGACCAGCTCAAGCGTGGCCTGTTGGACGGACGTTTCCTGAGCCAGCCAGCGGCGCTGTTCCGCCTGCGCATCGCCCTGGCCGAAGCCGCCGCCAACGCCGTGCAGCTGGAGTTGCAGGCCAGCGGCGGCAAGGCCTACCTGAGCGAGCATGGCAGCGGCTTTGCCCGGCGCTGGCGCGAGTCGGCCTTCGTGCCGATCGTCACCCCGAGCCTGGTGCAATTGCGCGCCGAGTTGCGGCGTCAGGCCCGGGACGCGGTGGCATGAGCGCGGCTCTGCTCGAAGCCCGGCAGATCAGCCTTGGCTATCCCGGTGAACACGGCTGGCAGGCGGTGCTGGAAGGTTTCGACCTGCGCTTGCAGCCAGGGGAGGTGGTGTCGATTCTTGGCCCCAGCGGCGTCGGCAAGTCCAGCCTGTTGCGGGTCCTGGCCGGCTTGCAGGTGCCCCAGGGCGGCAGCGTCAGCCTGCTGGGCCAGGCCCTGGACGGGCCGCATCCGAGGGTGGCCGTGGCTTTCCAGGACCCCAGCCTGCTGCCCTGGCTGAATCTGGAACACAACGTCGCCTTCGGCCTCGACTTCGCCCGCCAGCCGGCGCTGAGCGCCCGGCAACGCCAGGTGCGGATCGACCAGGCGATCGCCGAGGTCGGCTTGCAGCATGCCCGCGGGCATTACCCGGCGCAGCTGTCCGGCGGCATGGCGCAACGTACCGCGTTGGCCCGTTGCCTGGCGCGCCAGCCGCAGGTGCTGTTGCTCGACGAACCCTTCGGCGCGCTGGACGAAGTGACCCGCGCCGACATGCAGCAACTGCTGCTCAAGGTGATTGCCGAGCACCGCACCGCGGCGCTGTTGATCACCCACGACATCGACGAAGCCCTGCTGCTTTCCGAGCGGATCCTGCTACTGGGTAACAGCCCGGCGCGGACCCTCGGCGAATGGCGCATCGACCTGCCTCAGCCGCGCGCCGAGCTGGTGGAAGAACTGGGCGCCCTGCGGATCGAGATTCTCAAAACCCTTCGGCGGGCGAGCCGCGCTCCACAGCCCCAAGCCTTACCGCAGCCTGTGTAGGAGCGAGGCTTGCCCGCGAAAAATCTCAACGTTGACGGGGTGTCTGGAGCCCTGCGCCGCACTGACGTTTTTATCGCGAGCAAGCTTCGCTCCTACAGGAAGCGGTGTTGAAGGCTGGGTTCAACCCCTTGCCCGAATTGTCGGAGATACACCATGTGCCTGGATGACTTCACCCATAGCCGTCGCGACTTCCTCAAACTCAGTGCCTTGCTCACCGCTGGCGGCGCCTTGCCGTTGCTCAACAGCCTGCAGGCCCGCGCCGCCGCAGAGCCGGACGCGCCGGTGCGCATCGGCTACCTGCCGATCACCGACGCCACGCCACTGCTGGTGGCCCATAACAACGGCCTGTTCGAGGCCGAGGGCATCCGCTCCGAGCGCCCGGTGCTGTTGCGCAGTTGGGCGCAGGTGATCGAGGCCTTTATTTCCGGGCAGGTCAATGTGATCCACCTGCTGTCGCCAATGACCGTCTGGGCCCGCTACGGCAGCAAGGTGCCGGCCAAGGTGGTGGCCTGGAACCACGTCGGCGGCTCCGGTCTGACCGTGGCGCCAGGCATCACCGAGGTCCGGCAACTGGGCGGGCAGGCGCTGGCGATTCCGTTCTGGTATTCGATCCATAACGTGGTGGTGCAGCAGCTGTTGCGCGACAACGGCCTGACCCTGGTCAGCCGGCCGGCCAGCAGCCCGCTGGCGGCCAACGAGGTCAACCTGCTGGTGCTGCCGCCGTCGGACATGCCGCCGGCCCTGGCCAGCAAGCGCATCGCCGGCTACATAGTCGCCGAGCCCTTCAATGCCCTGGCCGAGGAGCTCAAGGTCGGCCGGGTGCAGCGCTTTACCGGGGATATCTGGCGCAACCACGCCTGCTGCGTGGTGTTCATGCACGAGCAGGATTTAAATAACCGCCCCGAATGGTCGCAGAAGGTGGTCAACGCCATCGTCAAGGCGCAGCTGTGGACCCGCGACAACCGCGCCGAGGCGGCCAAACTGCTGTCCCGGGACGGCGCCAACCGCTACACCCCGCACGCGCCCCAGGTGCTGAGCCGGGTCCTGGCGCCGAGTGCCAGCGAGCGCCAGCAGTACCTGGCCGACGGCGCGATCCAGCACGCGCAGTGGGACGAGCAGCGCATCGACTTTCAGCCGTACCCGTTCCCCAGCTACACCGAGGAACTGGTCAAGCGCCTCAAGGACACCCTGATCGAAGGCGACAAAGGCTTCCTGGCCAGCCTCGACCCGCAGCACACCGCCCGCGACCTGGTGGACGAGCGCTTTGTGCGCAACGCTATCGCCGCGGTCGGCGGGCTAAAGGCGTTCGGCTTGCCCGACAGCTTTGAACGCAGCGAGGAGTTCAGCCTCTGATGGCCAAGCGATCCGCATCGAGCCGGCCTTGGCTCCTGGGCGTGGCGGGGCTGCTGTGCCTGCTGCTGTTGTGGTGGCTGGGCGTGCGCCTGTTCGGCAGCGCCGACGGGCTGGCGGCGCGCTTTTCGCCGGCGGCGACCCTGGCCAGCCTGCTGGAGCTGCTGGGCCGTGCCGAGCTGTATGAGCATGTGCTGGTCAGCCTCAAGCGCATCCTGGTCGGCCTGGCCCTGGCCTTGCTGGTCGGCGTGCCCCTGGGCCTGCTGATCGGCAGCTACCGCCACCTGGAGGCGGCCACCACCCCGGCGTTCCAGTTCCTGCGGATGATCTCGCCGCTGTCGTGGATGCCGGTGGTGGTGATGCTGATGGGGGTAGGGGACCAGCCGATCTACTTCCTGCTGGCCTTCGCCGCGATCTGGCCGATCCTGCTCAACACCGCGGCCGGGGTGCGCCAGCTCGACCCGCGCTGGCTGCAACTGAGCCGCAGCCTCAGCGCCACCCGCTGGGAAACCCTGCGCAAGGTGATCCTGCCCGGGGTGCTGGGCCATGTGCTGACCGGCGTGCGCCTGGCCATCGGCATTTTGTGGATTGTCCTGGTGCCCTGCGAAATGCTCGGCGTCAGCGCCGGCCTGGGCTATTTCATCCTCGATACCCGCGACCGCCTGGCCTATTCGGAACTGATGGCCATGGTGCTGCTGATCGGTGCCCTGGGCTTTGTCCTGGACAGCCTGGCCCGTGGTCTGCACCGACGCTGGACGCACTTGCCGTAACGCCGCGACGGGCGCATTGTCAGTGGGAAGTCTGAAGTCATGCTGGCGTTCGATCCGGCGTTGACGCACCGGCGTATGGAAAAGCAGGCGCCGGTGGCCGGCGTGGGCGTCCAGCCTATCTGGAGGTGCGCCATGAGCCAGTACCAACGCTTGTTGCTGGTCATCGACCCGGCAATGCGCCAATCCCCCGCGATCCCGCGTGCAGCGGCCCTGGCCAAGGCCAGCGGCGCGACCCTGCATATCGCGGCCTTGCTGAAACCGGCGTCGATTCTTTCCCTGTTCGAGCACAACGTGCGCAATGAGGCGCGCGAACGTTATCGCCTGGAACATCAGCACTGGTTGCAGGAGGAGGTGCATCGGTTGCGGGGCCATGGCGTCACGGTCAACGGCGAGGTGACCTGGGCCGACGACCTGCTGGAGGAAATCCTGCAGCACGTCGCGGAAATCCAGCCCGACCTGCTGATCAAGGACGTGCAGCACGAACCGGCGCTGAAACGCGCCTTTCTTACGCCCATGGACTGGCACCTGCTGCGCCAGTGCCCGGTGCCGCTGTACCTGATGGGCCGCCACGGCCATACCTTGCCGCAAATGGTAGTGGCGGCGGTCGACCCGTCGCGGCCGGAGTACCAGCACAACGGGCTCAACGACCGGATCATCCACGAAGCCAACAGCCTGGCGCTGCAATGCGATGCCGAGCTGCACCTGCTGCACGCCTATGACGTGTCGTCGGTCTACCTGGGCGATGCCGGGGGCGGTGGCCTGGTGCTGGCGGACCTGACCCGGGAACTGCGGGTCACCCTGGAAAAAGCCTTTCTGGAACTGGCCGAGCGTTATGGCGTGCCCGAGGAACGGCGGCATTTCATCCTCGGGCAGCCGGTCACGGTGCTGGCCAATTTCGTCACCGAGAACCAGGCCGACGTGCTGGTCATGGGCCGGGTGCATCGCGAGGGCCTGGAGAAACTGGTGGGCAGCACCACCGAGCACGCGCTGTATCAGGTGCCCTGCAGCCTGCTGGCGCTGTAGCCGGGCCGCCTTGGGAGGTGAGACATGAGCGAATATCCGTCATTGCAGATGACCCTGCGCAACCGTCAGGCCGCCGGGCAAGGGCTGGTCGCGCCGTTGCAGAAATACAGTCGCCGGCCCGAGGTGATAGTGCTGGCGTTGCCCCGGGGCGGGGTGCCGGTGGCCTGGGAAATCGCCCGGGCCTTGGAGGTGCGGCTGGACCTGATGCTGGTGCGCAAGCTCGGCGTGCCCGGTCACGAAGAGCTGGCAATGGGCGCCATCGCCAGCGGCGGCATCCGCATCCTCAATCAGGACGTCCTGAGCAGCCATTACATCGGTGACGCCGAGTTGCAAGCGGTAACCCAGCGGGAAACCCAGGAATTGCAGCGCCGCGATCGGGTCTACCGCGGCGAGCGGGCCGCGCCCGACCTGCGCGGCCAGACAGTGATCCTGGTGGACGACGGGCTGGCCACCGGCGCCTCGATGCACGCCGCGGTCCAGGCAACGCGCCTGCAGCACCCGGCGCGGATAGTGGTGGCGGTGCCCCTGGCGCCGCAGGAAACCGTGGATACCCTGAGTTTCGAGGTCGACGAGCTGATCTGCCCGATCACCCCGCTGTGGTTCGTGTCGATCGGCAACGGCTATGCGGACTTTGCCCAGACCTCGGACGAGGAGGTGATCGAGTTGTTGCAGCGTGCCTGGCAGCGGCCGTGCGAAGGCGCTGCGGCATGAACCTCTCGGCGGCCTGAAACCGGGGGCCTCGGAACCAAAACCTGTGTTGCCCCTCCAAGCTGTGCCCGGCGCTGCGTGCAGGCCGGGCGAGGGATCCATGGGCGAGGGAATTTTGCCATTGAGGTGACGACCGCAACGGTCCGACACAGGGCAAAACATGAAACGAGGCTTCAAGCTTCTCTGCACATTGCTGCTGGCCGCTGGCCTGGCCGGTTGCATAGGCGCCCCCATCGAAATGACCGCGCAGACCGAGCAACGCCTGAGTGCCCAGGCGCCGATCCGCTTTCTGCTGACCTTCGACGACGGCCCCAGCGCTTCCAGCATTTATAACCCGACCGAACGGGTGCTCGACGACCTGCTCGACAACCCGCTGCAACCGGCGATCAAGGCGGTGTTCTTCGTCCAGACCCGCGCCTCGCGGGCCGGTGGCAGCGACATAGGGCGGCGGCTGATGGCCCGCGAGCATGCCGAGGGCCATGTGCTGGGCTTTCATACCGCCACGCCGAGGCATACCAACCATCGCTCGCTCGACCCGCCGGAACTGGAGCAGTCCCTGAGCGACGGCAGCGCCGATATCGCGCTGATCACTGGCGTGTCGCCGAGCCTGGTGCGCCCGCCATTCTGGAACTACGACAAGCGCACCTTCGCCGCCTACCAGCGGCATGGCCTGCATGTGTTGCTGACCGACCTCAGCGCCAACGACGGCAAGGTCTGGGGTTTCAACGCCAGCCCACGGCGCCGGGCCAATATGCTGCGCCAGCTGTCGGAGGTGCGCGAACGCATTGCTCTGGGCCAGTTGCCGACGGTGGACGGAGCGATTCCGGTGGTGGTGACCTTCCACGACCTCAATCGCTACACCGCCCGGCATACCCAGGAATACTTGCAGATCCTGCTCGACAGCGCCCGGGCCACTGGCCTCAAGACCGCGCCCAAACCGTTCTACGGCGATACCGCGGCGTTGCAACGGGCGGTCATGGCCCGTACCGTCGCCAGCAGCGAGCAGCCGGTGCGGTTGCCGGGGCTGTGGAACTGGCTGTGGGACAGGAATTCCCATTGAGCAGGCGTGACCGTTCGCATTGGCCAAGACATGACCGTCGGTCCGCCAGTGTCATGCCAGGTTCGAATAAATCTCTGGTTTTACAGTCACATGGGTGGTTGCAGGTGCCGGCGCCGCCGGTTCGCTCAGGGCCCGCTGCGTTGCCGGGCAGCTTTGCCAAAAATCGTTCTGACCCAGGTTCTAGGACACTCCCATGAAGCGACTCGCGACACTCACCCTGACCCTTTGCTCCACGCTGCTGCTGGGGGGCTGCTACCCCCATTGGGACGACGGCCGGCGCTACGATCGCGACCATGACCGCTGGCGCGACCACAGTCGTTATGACCGCGGTTACGACCGCGACTGGGATCGCGACGACGACCGTTACGACCGTCGCTACGACCGCCGGGACAGGGACGGGCGCTATCGTCGCGACCGTGACGATGACGACGATGATGATTGAGTCGCAGGGCGGTTTTCGCCCAGCATGACAACGGCGCCCTTGGGCGCCGTTGTCGTTTCGGAAAGGGCGCAATCCGCTCGCCGATCCCGAAAGACCGCAGGCCGCGGGGTAAATTGTTTCGCAGCGCTTCGTTCCACTCTCAATATGAAATGTTATCTGATAACATTTTGTCGTCTGATTGTTCACTCCCGCGCGCGCCTCAAAAGGGCGCGCTTGCGTCTGGGCCGGCCGTTTGCCGGGCCCGGGCGATAACGGCCCACGAAGCTTCGATCGACAGCGGGTTGCGTGCACACAAGGTAAAGCCCTGTGCATGGCAGCCCCCATCAGACAACCCACGCACCGCGCAGCAATGCCCGCCAGAGGCAGGCGCGCGGCGTTTCCCCGAGCAATTGCAACGCCATCAGAGCCTGGGGAGGCGATTCGTTGAATGAGAGTCCAAAGGAGCACACGACAATGCCAATGAGCATGGCAAACACCCCCACAGGGCCAGCCCCTGTACCGCGAATAAGCATCCTGAGCCCGCGTTCCGCCGCGACCGTCCTGCCCCGATCAAACGACCTTCCACACAAGGGAGCGATATGAGTCTTTCTACTGGATTGGCAGGGCAGGCGGGCGTCGTGTCCCCTGCGCTGGCCGTGGCCAAGGCCAACACACGGATGCTGGCGATCGATGCCCTGCGCGGTTTTGTCATGCTGTGCATGCTGGTGGACCACGTGCGCGAGACCTTCCTCCTGCATCGCCAGGTCAGCGACCCGATCGACGCCCTGAGCGTGAGCCCGGAGCTGTTTTTCACCCGCCTGCTCAGCGAGATCTGCGCGCCGGTGTTCATTTTCCTCACCGGCCTGTCGGCCTGGCTCTACAGCCAGAAACACACGCTGAGCGAAACCTCGGTGTTCCTGCTCAAGCGCGGCCTGTTCCTGGTGTTCCTCGAACTGACCTTCGTGTGTTTTGCCTGGAACGCCGAGTTCCCGCCCAAGACCCTGTGGCTGCAGGTGATCTGGTGCATCGGCATCTGCATGATCGTGCTGGCCGGCTTGCTGCATTTCAAGCGCGGCTGGCTGATCGTGCTGGGGGTGGCCATAGTCGCCGGGCACAACCTGCTGGATGACGTGGTGCTGGGCCCCGAGTCGCCGTTCTTCGTGCCCTGGTCGATCCTGCACCAGCGGGTGTTCATCGACCTCACCGAGTTCACCCGGGCCCGCACCACCTACCCGGTGCTGCCGTGGATCGGCGTGATCCTGCTGGGCTGGGCCATAGGCCCGTGGTTCGGCAAGGACGTGCAGCCGGCGGCGCGCATTTCGCGGCTGCTCAAGGTTGGCGTCGGCCTGCTGCTGGCCTTCGTGTTCATTCGCTACCTGAACGTCTACGGCGAGAAGCCCTGGGTCCAGACCGGCGATGGGCTGCGCACCTTCATGAGCTTCATGAGCGCCAAGAAGTACCCGCCGTCGTTGATGTTCCTGATGCCGACCCTGGGCCTGGGGCTGATCCTCCTGGCGTACTTCGAGAAGGTCCAGGAACGCTGGTCGACCGCGCAACTGGCGATCTACGGCGGCGCGCCGATGTTCTTCTACCTGCTGCACCTGTACGTGCTCAAGGCCCTGTACCTGGTGGCGGTGGCCATCTGGGGCACCAACCAGGGCACTTACTACGGCTTCGACAACCTGTCCGGGGTCTGGCTGTGGAGCCTGATCCTCGGCGTGCTGCTGTTCTTCCCGACGCGCTGGTTCGCCGGCCTCAAGCAGCGTCGCCGCGATATCGCGATCCTCAAATACCTCTGAGTGGGGTCCCGGTGGTGCGCCCGTACAGCGGCGCACTGCCGGACATCGCCCGCCATTTATCGATTTCCGGGAGTTCGACAGTGAAGCGCTTGACCCGACACACCCTGCTGTTGGCATTGGGGGGCCAGAGCCTGCTCGCGCTGGCCGCGGAGCAGGACCATGTCAAGGGCTTTATCGAAGACAGCCAGTGGAACCTGTTCAACCGCAGCCTCTACGACCGTCGCGACTATCGGCACGGTTCCTTGAGCAACGGCGCGCGCAACGCCTACAAACCCCGCGCCGAACGCAGCGACCTGGCGGAGGAGTGGGCCTATGGCCTGATGGCCGACTACAGCTCCGGCTTCACCCAGGGCACCCTCGGCTTCGGCCTGGACGCCCATGTCTATTCCGGCTGGAAACTCGACAGCGGCGGTGGCCGGGCCGGCAAGGCGCGGCTGCTGGGGGTGGACAACGATGGCCATCCCAAGGACCAGTTCAGCCGCGGCGGCGCGGTGGCCAAGCTGCGTTTTTCCTCCACCGAGCTGCGCTACGGCGAACAGCGAGTGAAGACCCCGGTGTTCGGTTCCTCCGACAGCCGCCTGCTGCCCGAGACCGCCACCGGCTGGTTCCTCACCAGCCGCGAGCTGAGCGACACCAGCCTGTACGGCGGCCACTTCAACGAAAGCACCGACCGTAACGCCAGCAGCCACGACCAGGGTTTCGTGGTCAATTATTCCAATGGCAAGCAGGGCGACAGCTTCGACCTGATCGGCGTGCGCAATACGTCGATCAAGGGCCTCAACGCCAGCCTGTTCAGTGCGCTGTACCAAGACAGCTGGCGCCAGCAGTACCTCGGCGCGCTCTACAACCTGCCGCTGAGCCAGGACCAGGACCTGAGGTTCGATTTCAACCTGTACCGCACCCAGGACACCGGCAAGGCCCTGTCGGGGCGTATCGATAACACCACCTGGAGCCTGATGTCGACCTACAGGAGCGGTGCCCACAGCTTTGGCCTGGGCTACCAGAAGGTCGATGGCGACACGCCTTACGACTACGTCACCCGCGGCGCGATCCTGCTGAGCAACGCCGTGGCCCTGTCGGACTTCAACGCCCCGCAAGAAGCCTCCTGGCAGGCCCGCTACGACCTCAATATGGCCGGCTACAACATACCCGGCCTGAGCTTCAGCGCCCTGTATGTGCGCGGCAGTGGCATCGACGGCAGCCATATGGACCCGCGCGGCGGCTACGCCTGGCTGGGCTATGGCGAAGGCGGTAAGCACTGGGAGCGCGACCTGCAAGCCAAGTACGTGGTGCAGTCCGGCCCGGCGAAAAACCTCGCCGTCACCCTGCGCCATGCGGTGCATCGCGGTAACAAAGCCCAGGCCGAACTGGATGCCGACCAGCTGCGGCTGGCGATCGAGTATCCGTTGGGCGGCAGGTTCTAGCCTCCAGGCACGGCCCGTCAGCGAGCGCTCCCTTCTGGTGGAGGGATTTTTATGGCCGGGTGCCATTAATGCTGCTATGCCTTGGATAGCCCTTCACGCTTTACCGCAGCAGTTGTCATGACACGGACGTAGGGTGACACCGGTCCTCGCCTGGCCGATTGCCGCGCGGGAACCTCACTTGACTGCCATGGGGTAACCAGGTCGTGGAGAACACAAGGATCAAGGCGCGCCAGCTGATTGTCTGCATCGATGGCACCAACAACCGTTTCAGCGACGAACCGACCAACGTGGTCCGGCTGTTTCGCTCGCTGCCCAAGGACAGCGAAACGCTGCTGGCCTATTACGACCAGGGGGTGGGCACCTTCGGGCTCAGCGAAACCCTGTTCGAATGGCAGAAGGTGCCGTCGCGCATCGCCGGGCTGATGTTCGGCTGGGGCCTCAAGCGCAACGTACTCAATGCCTACCGCTTCCTGATGGAGAACTACAGGGACGGCGACCAGATCTTCCTCTTCGGCTTCTCCCGCGGCTCCTACGCGGTGCGGGTGTTGGCGGCGCTGCTGTATACCATCGGCCTGTTGCCCGCCCATCAGGTCCAACTGATGGACTTTGCCTGGTCGCTGCTGACCACTCGCCAGCGATCCGCTGATAATTCCAAGCCGAATCGCCAACGGGCCATGAGTTACACCTGGTGGCGCATGAGCGCGGACAAAAAACCGGACTTCGATTTGATGGAGGCGTTCAAGGGCAGCTTTGCCCGGCCGGTGAGCATTCACTTTCTCGGGCTGTTCGACACCGTGAGTTCGGTGGGCTGGGTGTATGACCCGCTGATCGTTCCCTACACCCGGAAGAACAAGGACGTGAAGATCATCCGCCATGCGGTGTCCCTGGACGAACGCCGCAGCTTTTTCCGCCAGAACCTCTGGACAGAGGGCGAAGGGGTGAACCTGAAACAGGTCTGGTTCGCTGGCGTGCATGCCGATGTGGGCGGCGGTTACCCGGCCGGCGAGTCGCAACTGGCGCTGATTGCCTTGCGCTGGATGATCGGCGAGTGCCTGGAGGCCGGGTTGAGCATCGATGCCGAAGCCTGTCGCGCGGAACTCTATCCACCCTCTGTGCTACAGGATCCGCTGGCCCAGGCCCACAATTCCCTGACCCGCAACTGGCTGATCGCCGAGTGGGTGCCACGTCTGGTCTGGAACCCGAAGACCCACAAGCGAACCCGTGAGTACGGTTCGATGCCGCCGTTCGGCAAAGCCCGGCCTCGGGTGATTCCCACCCCTGAAAACGGACAAAAAATCCGGGTCCATGCCTCAGTGGCCGCTCGGCAAAATGGGCCGCTGAACAGCGACCAGTCGTGGGGCAGCCAGCTGAGCTACCAGCCGCAAAACCTGCCGGACATCGATTCCGAGTTGATCGAGCAAGTTGGCGACTCGCCGAGGCTGGATGAGTACAACCTCTAGGGTCGCCAGTCCATTCACTGCCGATGCCGGCGCAGCAGCTCGATCTGCTCTGCCGGCACCTGCTGGCGCAGGGCTTTGTACAGGGCGCGGGTTTCCAGCAGGTTCCAGATCCGCAGCAGGGTTTCCAGGGCGTCCAGCGGCTTGCTGATGAAGTCGCGGGCACCCAGGGCCAGGGCGCGCAGGCGGGTGTCGCGGGTGGCGTCGGCGGTCAGCACCAGGATCGGCAGGTAATCGTTGGCCGGGATCCGCCGGTTGAGCTGTTCGAGCACGGCGAAGCCGTCGAACTCGGGCATGTGCAGGTCGAGGATCACCAGGTCCGGCTCGAAGCTGTTGAACAGGTCCAGGGTGCGCAGCGGCTGGGTGCTGCTCAGTACGTTGTGCAGGCCTTCGCGGGCCAGCAGCTGCTCCATCAGGTCGAGGTTGGGGCGTTGGTCGTCGATGATCAGGATGCGCAAATCGTGGTTCATGCGGGCTCCGGTAGATGTTGCTCAAGGTGGGCGAGAAACGCCGGGATATGAATGGGTTTGGTCAGGATCGCCGTGGCCCCGGCCTGCAGCAGGGCGCGGTGGGTCAGGGCGCTGGCATCGGCGGTGATCATCAGCACCGGGGTGCTGGCGGTGATCGGCGATTCCCGCAGCCGGCGCAGCACCTCCAGGCCTGCAAGGTCGGGCAGGCTGACGTCCAGCAGGATCAGTTGCGGTGCATGCTGGCGCGCCAGGTCCAGGCCCATCTGGCCCTGCATGCTCGACAGCAGGCGAATGCCCGGGCGGCGTTGCAGCAGGGTTTCGATCAGCGCCAGGCTCGATAGGTTGTCCTCGATGCACAGCACCTGGCCACGGTATTCCACGGCCTCGACCCGGGCCGGCAGGACCGACACCGGTTGCTCCAGCACCTGCTGCTCCAAGGCCTGCTGTTCCAGGGGCAGGCGCGCACCGGCCGTGGCCACCTGCACAAAGGGCAGTTGCAAGGTAAAGCTGCAACCCTGGCCCGGGGTGCTGTGCACCCGCAGGCTGCCGTCCATCATCTCCAGCAGGCTCTTGCTCAGGGCCAGGCCCAGGCCGGTGCCTTCCACCCGCGGGTCGGCGCCCAGGCGCTCGAAGGGCCGGAACAACTGGTCCAGGCGCTCCAGGGGAATGCCGGCGCCGGTGTCGCTGACCGCCACCTCGACCCGCGTGCCCAGGACCTTGACCGCGATCCGCACCTGGCCCTGGGGCCGGTTGTACTTGATGGCATTGGACAGCAGGTTGAGCAGCACCTGGATCAGCCGCTGGCGGTCGGCGATCACCCCGTTGTGCTCGCTCAGCACGGGCAGGGCGGCCAGCTGGACGCCGGCGTCGGTGGCCATCGGCGAGACCAGGGTCAGGGCCTCGTGCAGCACCGAGGCCAGGGCGATCGGCTCGACATTCAGCGACAGGTGGCCGGCCTCGATGCGGGCGATGTCCAGCACCTCGTTGATCAGGGTCAGCAGATGCTGGCCGGCGCGCAGGATATGGCCGACCTGGGGCCGCTGGCCGCTGGGCGAGTCCATGTCCAGCAACTGGGCGAAACCGAGGATGGCGTTGAGCGGGGTGCGCAGTTCGTGGCTCATGCGCGAGAGGAACTCGCTCTTGGCCCGGCTGGCGCTTTCGGCTTCTTCGCGGGCGGTGCGCAGGGCGATTTCCGCGGCGCGGCGGTCGGTGATATCGCGAGTGATCTTGGAAAATCCGCGCAACGCGCCGCTGGCATCGTACTGCGCGGTGATCACCACGCTGGCCCAGAAGCGGCTGCCGTCCTTGCGGCAGCGCCAGGCTTCTTCCATGTAATGGCCGTGGCGGGTGGCCTCGCGCAGGGCCATGTCCGGGTGCGCCGGGCATTCTTCCGCCAGGTAGAACAGCGAGAAGTGCCGGCCGAGGATTTCCTGTTCGCTGTAGCCCTTGATCCGCTCGGCGCCGGCGTTCCAGGTGGTGACCCGGCCCTGGGTGTCGAGGGCGAAGATCCCGTAGTCCTTGACCCCGTCGATGATCAGTCGCAGGCGTTCTTCGTTGTCGCGCAGGGCCCGTTCGCGTTCGGCCAGCAGTTGCCCGGCCTCCACCAGGCGGGTGCCGAGCTGGCCGATCTCGTCCTGTTCCGGGGCTTGCGGCCGCAACGGTTGGCCGAGGGCCAGGCGCTGGGCATTGCCTTGCACCTGCTGCACTCGGGCGACTATGCCCTTGGACAGGAACAGCACCGCGACAATGGCCCCGAACAAGCCGCAGAGCGCCGCCAGCAGCGTGGCCAGCAGCAGGCGCATGCGGGTCGCCGAGGCCGCGGCGCTGCGCTCGGCGAGCAAGCCGTCTTCGCGAATGCGCATGGCGCTGATCTGCTCGCGCAGCACGTCCAGCACCTGTTTGTTCTCGATCAGGATCGCGGTGATGCTGGCGCTGTCGTCGGGCCGGCCGTTGCGCAGGGCCACCAGGCCGTCGAGCTTGTTGCCGATCAGCGGGGTGATGGCCTTGAGGTGGTCGCGCATGCGCGCGTCGCGAATGTTGCTGTCCAGCCGTTGCAGCGCGGCCTGGATCAGCGGCTGGGCGCGTTCGTAGCTGGGCAGGAAGTCCTCGCGGCGGGTCAGCAGGTAGCCGCGCACGCTGGCCGCCGCTTCGGCGAGCAGGGTGTGCACGGTCTGGATATCGCCCTGCACCAGCAGCACCCGGCGCACGTCTTCCTCGGCGCGGGCGGTCTGGCGTTCGGTGATGTAGATCAGCACCAGCGACAGCAGCAGGATCACCAGCGGCAGGGAAATCACTACCAGCGCCTTGCCGCGCAGGGGCAGGTCGAGCCAGTGCCGGCTGGCCAGGAGCCTCATGGCCATTCTCCCGCGGGCTGCGCCACCAGCCCCAGGGCGATGCCGCGCACCGCGGCCTGGGTGCGGTCCGCCGCGCCGAGCTTGCCGATCACCCGTTCCACATGGGCCTTGGCGGTGCCGGTGGTGATGCCGAGCTTTTCGCCGATCTCGCGGTTGCTGAAGCCGCCGGCCACCAGCCCCAGCACCTGGCGTTCGCGGGCGGTCAGGGCGACAACCTGGGCGCCGCCGCTGCCGCCGGCGTTGCGTTCGGCCATGCGCCGCAGCAGCCGGGCGCTGACCGTGCTGTTGAGGGCTTCCTCGCCCTGGGCCACCCGCTGCAGGGCACCAAGCACTTCGCTGCGGCTGGCGTCCTTGAGCAGGTAGCCGACCGCGCCGGCGGCAATCGCCGCTTCCAGGTGGTCGGGGCTGTCGTCCATGGTGAAGATCACCACCTTGATCGCCGGTTGCCGCTGTTGCAGCAGGCGCGCCGCGCCCAGGCCGTTGAGCAGTGGCATGCGGATGTCGAGAATGGCGATGTCCGGTTGCAGGCGCTCGCACAGGTCGAGGGCTTCCTGGCCATCGCGGGCCTGGCCCACCACTTCGAATTCCGGGTGGCCGGCGAGCAGGGCGACAAAACCGGTGCGGGTGACTTCATGGTCGTCCGCCAGCACCAGGCGCAGGGCAGGGCTCATGGGTGTTCTCCAGCAGTGGGCAGCGGCACCCGGGCTTGCAGGCGGGTGCCATTGCCGGGGGCGCTGTGCCAGGACAGCTCGCCGCCCAGCAGGCTGGCGCGTTCCTGCATCGCCGCCAGGCCCAGGTGCTGGCCGCCGCAGCTGGACAGCGGGGTGTCCAGGGCGAAGCCAATACCGTTGTCTGCCAGCGCCAGCCAGGCCTGGCCGTCCGCCAGTTGCAGGCTCAGCTCGGCACGGCTGGCCCGGGCGTGCTTGAGGATGTTGTTGATGCCTTCCTGGGCGATGCGGAACAGGGCGATCTCGCTGGCACCCGGCAGGCGCGCGCCGGACTGTTGCTGCCAGTGCACTTCGATACCGGCGTCGCGCAGGCGGTCGGCTTCCTTGTCGATGGCCTTGTACAGGCCAAAGTCGTCCAGCACGTTGGGGCGCAGGCCTCCGATCAGTTGCCGGCCCTCGCCGACACAGCCCTGGGCCAAGGTCAGGATGGTCTGCAGTTCGTTGTGCAGCTCCTGCGGCAAGGTCGGGCAGCGCCCGGCAAAACCCTGCAGGCGCTGATGCAGCCCGGCCAGGGTTTGCGCCAGGCCGTCGTGCAGGTCGTAGGCCACGCGCTTGCGCTCGTCTTCCTGGGCGCTGAACAGCCGGTGCACCAGTTCCGACATGGTTCTTTCCCGGGCTTGCAGGGCCTCCAGCAAACGCTGGTTTTCCAAGTGCGCCGCCAGCAGGGTGGCCAGTAGTTGCAGGGATTCCAGGTCCTCGCTGTCGGGCGCGGCCAGGGCCACGCTGTTGGCCAGCAGCAGGGCGCCGAAGGCCTGGCCGTCGGCGCCGGGCAGGGGAATGCGCAGCACCTGGGGCAGGGCGGCATCGCTCTGCGGCAGCCATTCGGGGTGCAGGGTCGCAGACCTGGCCAAGGGGTGCAGGGCGGCCAGGCGTTCGCTGCTGCCATGTTGGGCGCTGGCATGGGGCGGCTGGCCGGCGTGCCATTCCAGCAGCAGGCCATGGTCCATCGCCATAAAGGCGCAGGCCCGTTGCAGGGCGCGCTGGCGCATGGCTGCGGGCGGCAGCTGGGTCAGTTCCTGGCCGGTGTCCACCAGCAGGCGCAGGCGCGCCGCGCGGCTTTGCGACTGGCGATACTGGCTGCGAATGGCCAGGGCGCTGCCGGGGTCGTGGGTCGGGCTTTGCATGAAAATCAGGCTCCAGCGTGAAGGGCGTGCGCTCGCGAGCAGGCATTAGACCCGCTTGCCGGCCGTGGGCCTATCTGCCGAATGGCATAGGCCACAGGCACCGGTTGGCCGATGGCGAGGCTGCGCCGGGTGGGCAAAGTGGGCGCATTGAAACCCACTGGAGCCTTCCGATGAAACTGAAAACCACCGCCATTGCCCTGTTGCTGGCCCTGACCGCGCCCCTGGCTCAGGCCCTGGACGCCACGCCTTATGTGTACCGCACCGTCGCCGCGCAGCCGCAGAGCCAGGGCGACCGGGAGATCGCCGGCCTGTTCGATCGCTGGAACGCGGCCCTGCAAACCGGCAGCGCAAAAAACGTAACCAGTCTTTACGCCGCCGACGCGATCCTCCAGCCGACCGTGTCGAACCAGGTGCGCACCACCCCGGCGCAGATACAGGACTACTTCGAGCATTTCCTCGCGGGCAAGCCGGTGGGCCAGATCAACTTCCGGGAAATCCGCCACCTGGGCCCGGACGCAGCCATGGACAGCGGCGTCTACACCTTCACCCTGCACGAGGCCAACGGCGCGACCCGCCAGGTGCAGGCGCGCTACACCTTCCTCTACGAGCGCATCGACGGCCAGTGGAAGATCCTCAATCACCACTCTTCGGCCATGCCCCAGGCGCAGCCGCAATTGCAGGCCAGCCATCGCTGAATCCCGCATCCCCCTGTAGGAGCGAGCTTGCTCGCGATGAACGTTAACGATTGCGCGTACNTAAGTCCATCGCGAGCAAGCTCGCTCCTACAGGAGATATTTATTCCCGGGCCCGGTGCTCAGCCTTCCTGGCGATAACGCCCCGGGGTCATGCCGAACCAGCGGCGGCAGGCCTTGTGAAAGCTGCTCTGGTCGCGAAAGCCGAGCAGGGCGCCGATGTACTTGACGCTGCGTGCCGAGTTGCGCAGGAAACTGTGGGCCAGCATCAGCCGCGCCTCGTCGAGCAGGGCCGAGAAGTGCATGTCCTCGCTGCCCAGGCGCCGTTGCAGGCTGCGGCTGCTGACCCCCACCAACTGCGCGATATGCCGCAGGTCGCTGGGCCCGCCCTGAGCCAGGCGTTCGGACAAAACCCGCCGCACCCGCGCGGTCATCGAGCCGTCGAGCAGCAGCTTGAGGCGGGTCCGCGCGTATTCCATGTGCAGCACATCCAGGGCCGGGTCGGCGCTGGGCAGGGCGGTCGCGCAATCCCGCGGGCTGAAGCTCAGGCTGTTGTAGGGCGCATCGAACTGCAGGTTGGGGCCCAGCAGACGCTCCAGGGCGCGGGTGTCCGGCGGTCGCGGGTAAGTGAAGCTTGCCGCCAGCGGTTGTGGCTTGTGGCCGGGCAGCAGCCAGTGCACCAGGCCCAGGGTCTGCGCGGCGCCGGCATCGATGAAGGCCCGGGGCACCAGGCCGGGTTCGAGGGCGATGTCGAAGCCGATCAGGGTGACGGCCTGGGGGCTGCGCTCCAGGCACAGGTAAAAGCCGTTGCTGACCAGCGAGTGATAATCCACCAGGCGTTGCAGCGCGGTGTCCAGGGTGGCGCCGGACATCAGCGCATAGCCGAGCACTTCCAGGTTGGCCGGGTGGGCCTTGGTGTACGCCAGCAGGCCGAGGTCCGGGTTGCCGCAGAGGTGCACGGCGTCTTGCAGCAACTCGTAGACCAGCTCCAGCCTGACGCCCGTGGGGTTTTCATGGACCTCCTGGTGGCTGCTGCCGTGGCGCTTGAGCAAGGCCTCGACCTTGACGCCGGCATCGGTCAGGACATCGGCAAGCACCCGGAAACTGGTGCCGGTCATTCTGTGCATAGTACTTCCTGGACTGGTGGCTAATTGATGTCATTGGCGCTGGCGCATGATCGCAATAAACCCCGGGCCACAGTCGAGAAAGGGCGGTGCGGTGTTTCCGAGGACAAACGAAAGGTATCCGGGAACACTTTCGAGGCGCTCGGGCAGGGGGGATCATAAGTGGCAATGAGCCATTATCTCGTCGGGCGCGCCGACGCATCCTGGCCAAGCCCACCCGGCGCGCTGTCGCCGCTTCGACTACGGATCTGTCATGCAAAGCGTCAAAGACTTTTATCGGGAACTGGCGCAGGGGCGACTGGCGCTGGCCTTCCAGCCGGTGGTGTGGCTGCCCGACGCCAGCCGGGTGCTGTATCAGGAAGGCTTGCTGCGCCATGTCGAGCAGCCGGGCAATGGCGTCTACCCCTTCGCCATGCTCGAGCGCCATCAGGTGATGCGCGAGCTGGACCGCAGCGTAGTGGGGTGCGTGATCGAGCGCCTGCTGGAGGACGAGCACCTGCGCCTGGGCTGCAATATCTCGGCGCAGAGCGCGATCATCGATCCGTTCTGGTCCGCCACCCTCGCGCAGTTGCGCGACGCGCCTTCGGTGGCCGCGCGGCTGGTGATCGAAATCACCGAAAGCGCCACGCCGCCAAGCACCGAGGCGGCCATCGAGTTTGTCCTGTGCCTGCGCGAGCTGGGTTGCCGGGTGGCGGTGGACGACTTCGGCGCCGGCCTCGGCACCCTGGAATTCATCCGCCAGACCCGCCCGGACATGGTCAAGATCGACCAGGGTTACCTGCAACGCGCCCGCAGCGAACCCAACAGCGTGCAGACCCTGAAACACCTGGTGCAGTTGTGCAAGACCCTGGCGCCCTGCGTGATCATCGAAGGCATCGAGAGCGAAGCCGACCGCGCCCTGGCCACCGCCTGCGGTGGCGAGTGGGGCCAGGGCTACCTGTTCGGCCGGCCACGGCTCGACCGGTTGGGGAAGCCGTGCCGGTTGCGTGGGGTGGTGGCCGAGCCTGTGGTGGCGGGCTGAGCAACGTCGGTTTGCCAGAGGTGACAGCGGCGCATTCGATGACGCCATCGCCGGCAAGTCGGATCGCCGCCCGCTGGCTCCTACAAAGGCCTGTGCCAGACACCGATGTCATGGGCCTCACGAACCTGTAGGAGCGAAGCTTGCTCGCGATAGCGGTGGGGCAGTCACCCCCGCAGTCGTCGACCGGCCGCGGCCTCAGTAATAAACACCCTTGGCGTCATAAGGCAGCAGCAGGGTATCGACCGTCGCATCCACCGGCAGGCTCACCACCGCCACCAGCGGACAGACGATGGTTATCCAGCAGAACATCGTGTTGTAGCCCTCGTAGCCGCTGGCGCCGCGCATGGTCAGCAGCTGGATATTCTCCTGGGTGCCTTTGTAGAGGTCGTAGGAGCTGTACTGACTGCGGGCTATCAGGGTGCCGCAGCCCGAGAGGGCGAGTGTGCCGAGCAGGACGAGAGCAGTGAGCGCTTTGATGATGCCATTCCTTAGCAAGCCGATTTGCGGCGCGCATCTTCGCATCGGTCGAGGCTTCAGGCCAGCCTGGGGGGGCAATGATCGCAGCGAGCTGCCAGGGATGACGGCGGCGCACTCGATACCGCCATCGCCGGCAAGTCGGATCGCCGCCCGCTGGCTCCTACAGAATCATGGGGATCACCATTCCGCGTCTGGCGCGCTTCTGTAGGAGCGAAGCTTGCTCGCGATAGCGGTAGTCCATTCACCCGCGTAATCGACGTTTCAGCCCAACACCTCACGCAACCGATGCCACAGCATGCCCAGCGCCAGCAGCGGCGCGCGCAGGGCCGGGCCGCCGGGGAAGGTCATGTGCGGCACCGCGCTGAAGATATCCAGGCCCCGGCTGTGGCCGGCGTGGATGGCTTCGGCCAGCAGGCGCGCGGTCCAGTGGCTGACGTTGACCCCATGCCCGGAATAGCCCTGGGCGTAATACACGTTGGGGTACTTGCGCAGGCGCCCGACCTGGGGGAAGCGGTTGGCGGTGATGCCGATCTTGCCGCCCCATTGGTAGTCGATGCCCACGTCCGCCAGCTGCGGGAACACCTTGAGCAGCTTGGGTCGCATATAGGCGCCGATATCCGCCGGGTCGCGCCCGGAGTAATGGCAGGCACCGCCGAACAGCAGACGCCGGTCCGCCGAGAGCCGGTAGTAGTCGAGGCCGACCTTCTGGTCGCACAGCGCCAGGTTCAGCGGGATCAGTTCGGCGGCCAGGGCCGGCGCCAGCGGCTCGGTGGCGATGATGTAGCTGCCCGCCGGCAGCACCTTGCCGCTCAGCCGTGGCTCCAAGTCATCCAGGTGGGCGTTGCAGGCCAGTACCAGGCTGCCGGCGCGCACCGTGCCGCTGGCGCAACGCACCTGCACGCGGTCGCCGTGGATCAGTTCCAGCACCGGGCTCTGCTCGAAGATCCGCACCCCCAGCGACTGGGCCAGGGCGGCTTCGCCGAGCACCAGGTTGAGCGGGTGCAGGTGCCCGGAGCCCATGTCCAGCAGGCCCCCGGCATATAGCGACGAGGCCACCACCTGGGCCATGTCCTGTGGAGCCACCAGGCGGGTTTCATGCACGTAGCCGAGCGCCGCCAGATGCTCCTGCTCGGCCTGGAAGGCGGCGAACTGGGCTGGGGTGTTGGCCAGCTCGCAGAAGCCCCAGCGCAGGTCGCAGTCGATACCGTGTTCGCGCACGCGCTGGCCGACCAGCGCCACCGAGTCGATGCCGGCCTGCTCCAGGTAACGCACGCCTTCGGTGCCGACATAGCGGGCGAAGCCGCTGACGTCGTGGCCGATGCCGCGGATCAGTTGCCCGCCGTTGCGTCCGCTGGCGCCCCAGCCGATGCGCCGGGCTTCCAGGAGAATCACCGACAGGCCGCGCTGGGCCAGCTCGATGGCGGTGTTGACCCCGGTGAAACCGCCGCCGATCACGCAGACATCGGCGTTCAGATCGGCACTCAGGGGCGGATAGTCCGGCAGTGCGTTGGCCGAGGCGGCGTAGTAGGAACGGGTGTGTTGCGCGTGGCTGTGCTGGTTCATTTGTTGGACTTCACTTTGCTCCAGGCGCGAGTCATCAGGCGCATGGTCTGCGGGCTCTGGGTGCTGGAGATATACAGCTTGTCGAGCACCGCCTGGGGTGGGTAGACCTCGGGGTTGTTCACCAGATCGGGGTCCATGAACTGCCGGGACGCCGGGTTGGGATTGGCGTAGCCGACGTTGGCGCTGACCTTGGCGATCACTTGCGGGTCCAGCAGGTCGTTGATGAAGGCATGGGCCTCTTTGGGGTTGCTGGCGTCCGCCGGGATCGCCAGCAGGTCGAACCACAGGTTGCTGCCTTCCTTGGGAATCGAATAGGCGATCTTCACCCCGTTCTTGGCTTCCTTGGCGCGGTTGGCGGCCTGGAACACGTCGCCCGAGTAACCGAAGGCCAGGCAGATATTGCCGTTGGCCAGGTCCGAGACGTACTTGGAGGAGTGGAAGTAGGTGATGTAGGGACGGATCGCCAGCAGCTTGGCCTCGGCTTTCTTGTAGTCCTCGGGGTTTTCGCTGCGCGGGTCCAGGCCCATATAGTTGAGCACCGCCGGGAACACTTCGTCCGGCGAGTCCATCATCGACACGCCGCACTGGCTGAGCTTCTTCAGGTTCTCCGGCTCGAAGAACACCGCCCAGGAATCGATCTTATCGACCCCCAGCACCTGCTTGACTTTATCGAGGTTGTAGCCGATGCCGTTGGTGCCCCACAGGTAAGGCACCGAGTACTGGTTGCCGGGGTCGTTCTGTTCCAGCAGGGTCAGCAGTTTCGGATCGAGGTTCCGCCAGTTCGGCAACTGCGCGCGGTCCAGCTTGAGAAAGGCCCCGGCCTTGACCTGCCGCGCCAGGAAGTGGTTGGACGGCACCACCACGTCATAGCCGGTACGGCCGGCCAGCAGCTTGCCCTCCAGGGTTTCGTTGGAGTCGAAGACGTCGTAGATGACCTTGGTCCCGGTTTTCGCCTGGAAGTCGGCGAGGGTGGTCTCGCCGATATAGTCGGTCCAGTTGTACACGCTGACTGTCGATTCAGCCTGGGCCGTGGCGCCGAACAGCAGCGTCAGGGCCAGCGGAACCACGGATTTCCATAGACGCATAGCGATACCCCTTTTTTGGTTTTTATTGTGTTTGCCAAATTGCGGCCCTGTAGCCCTGTAGCCGCTGCCGAGCCCGCGAGGCTGCGATCGGCGGCGAAGCCGTCGCAAACCCGGCAACCGCGTTGCATCAGGTACACCGCGTGGATGGTCTGGCGATGGCTGCGCCATCGATCGCAGCCTCGCTGGCGCTCGGCAGCGGCTACAAGGGTGCGCGCGGCAACGCGCCAAGCCGCGCAGCCTCAGACGCTGAGCAACAGGAACTCGCGCTCCCAGGAACTGATCACGCGCTTGAAGTTTTCGTGTTCGGCGCGTTTCACCGCCACATAGCCGCGCACGAACTTGCGGCCCAGGTAACGCTCGATGGTCGGGCACTCTTCCATGCGGGTCAGGGCGTCTTCGATGGTGATCGGCAGGCGCAGGTTGCGCCGCTCGTAGGCACGGCCTTCCACCGCGGCGCTCGGTTCGATGCCCTCGACCATGCCCAGGTAGCCGCACAGCAGGCTGGCGGCGATGGCCAGGTAAGGGTTGGCATCGGCGCCGGGCAGGCGGTTTTCCACGCGCATGGCTTCCGGGCTGGAAGTCGGCACGCGCAGGCCGACGGTGCGGTTCTCTTCGCCCCATTCGACGTTGACCGGCGCCGAGGTGTCCGGCAGGAAGCGGCGGAACGAATTGACGTTGGGCGCGAACATCGGCAGCAGATGGGGGATGTACTTCTGCAGGCCGCCGATGTGATGGCGGAACAGCTCGCTCATGCGGCCCTCGGCGTCGGCGAAGATCGGCCTGCCGGTGGCGCTGTCGACCACGCTCTGGTGCAGGTGCATGGCGCTGCCGGGCTCGTCGGCCACCGGCTTGGCCATGAAGGTGGCGGTGACGTCGTGCTTGAGCGCGGCCTCGCGCAGGGTGCGCTTGAACACGGTGATCTGGTCGGCCAGGTCGAGGGCGTCGCCGTGGCGGAAGTTGATTTCCATCTGCGCCGGGCCGTCTTCGTGGATCAGCGTGTCGAGGTCCAGGCCCTGGGCTTCGCACCAGTCGTAGACATCCTCGAACAGCGGATCGAATTCGTTGGCGGCGTCGATGGAGAACGACTGGCGGCCGCTCTCGGCCCGACCGGAGCGGCCCAGTGGCGCCTTCAATGGCAGGTCCGGGTCTTCGCAGCGCTGGGTCAGGTAGAACTCCATCTCCGGCGCGACGATCGGCTGCCAGCCCTTGTCGGCGTAGAGCTTGAGCACCTTCTTCAGCACGTTGCGCGGCGACAGCTCGATCGGGTTGCCCTGCTTGTCGAAGGTGTCGTGGATGACGATGGCGGTCGGCTCGATGGCCCAGGGCACCAGGTAGATGCCCGAAGGGTCGGGGCGGCAGATCATGTCGATGTCTGCCGGGTCCAGCAGGTCGTAGTACACATCGTCGTCGACGAAGTCCCCGGTTACCGTTTGCAACAGCACACTTTCCGGCAGGCGCATGCCTCGCTCATGCAGGAACTTGTTGGTAGGCGCTATCTTGCCGCGGGCGACGCCGGTCAGGTCGCTGACCACGCATTCCACTTCGGTAATCTTGTGTTCTTTCAGCCAGGCAGAAAGCTGATCGAAAGGGGCATTCATAAAGACCTCGTAAATGATTGTCGGTGACGCGCCCGGTCGCTTCCCCTGTGGCGCGTTGACGACTATCTTGAGCAAGCCTTGCGATTCCATCTATCCACTTTAAGCAGCACCAAAGCGCACCAAAAGAGTGCGTAAGGTCCCTTTATGACAGCGTCGACAGCTCTCCAGGTCCAGGCCTTCAACACCTTCGATGTGGCCGATCAGATCCGTGCCACCCCGGGTTGGGTGCAGCATTACCAGCAGATGTCGCCCGGGCATTTCGCCGGGCAGGTGCGTTATCTGGACCTGCAGGGGGTGCAGATCTACGAGGAGTGCATGAACACCCGGGTCGAGCAGAATTTCAGCGCGCCCGAGGGCTCCCTGGCGTTCTGTTTCGATGGCAGCGACAACGCCCTGTACCTGCTCAACGGCGAGAGTCGCAATATCTGGATCACCCCGGAGAACTACCAGGAAATCGCCGTGGTGTTCGGCCCGGAATTCGTCCGTGGCCATGGCCTCGATGCGCAGCGTCTCGACGGCCTGTTCCTGGCGCCGCTCAATTGCAGGCAGAACGCGCTGTTCAGCCGCTGGCTCAGCACCACCCTGACGCGCCTGTCGCAGACCCTCGACCCACCCAGCCGCGAAGCCCTGACCCAGCAGTTGCTCGACGACTGCCTGTTTATCCTCGACAACGCCTGTGTGCGCCTGGACGGCGGCGGCCTGCGCCGGCGCGCCGAGGAGCGGGCGATCATGCAGCGGGTGGCCCAGTGGGCGGCGGACGGCCCGGAAGACAGCCTCAACCTGCTGGAGTTGTCGCAGGTGGCCGGGGTGTCCCTGCGCCAGCTGCAAGGCGCGTTCAGGGCCTTCGCCGGCATGGCGCCGACCCAGTGGCTGCGCCTGCGCCGGCTGAACAGCGCGCACCGCGAACTGCTCAGCCGCGGCCCGGACGAAACCACCGTGGCCGAGGTGGCCATGCGCTGGTCGTTCTGGCACCTCGGGCGGTTTTCCAGCAGCTACCGGGCGCTGTTCAAGGAGCTGCCGAGCGAGACCCTGCGCCGCGGCCAGCGTTGAGGCGGTGCTGTCCGTGCAGCTGCACGGCCAGCGCCATTTCCAGCCTTATGCGGGGGGATTCCTGTCTGCCGAAGGGCGGCGGTGGCCATTGCGGCTCGGCCGCGGCGGCTTGGGCTGTTCGTCCTCGTGCTCATTTCCCGCAGGCTGTTCGCGCAGGTAGCGCCACAGCGCCTGGGCGACGGTATTGCCGTTGAGCCCATTGCCGAAGACCTCCTGGCCGACGCTCAGGCCGAGCTTGCGATAGCTTTCGAACTGGGCTTCGTCGAAGAACTGGTCGGCGGTGGGCTGGTTGGGGAAGGCCTTGTTGGTCAGGGCGTAGTTCTGGACGTCCGGCGATACCGAGGCGATCAACCGCGGCTTGAGCACCAGGATGCGACTGATCAGGGTGTCCGGTTCCAGGCAGGAGTAGACGTCGAGCAGCAGGGCGCAGCGACGGTCCGCCTCTGACGGCGCGGTCTTGAAATGCGCCATGCGCCCGAACACGCTGCCCAGCGCCTCGTCCTCGGTGATTTGCGTGTCTTCCCTGATTTCCAGGCCGTGGTCGATGCGCGCCAGGCGGATGAAATTGCTCAGGTCGTCGAACTGGTAATCGGGATCGCAGCCACAGTCGCACATCACGATCAGCTCGACCTGGCGCTCCTGGCGCAGCAGTTCGTAGGCCGCCGTGTTCTCGAAGTGGCCGCCGTCGGAGAGGTACTGATAGGCGCGCCGATGGCCATGGAAGTGCGCGGTCAATTCGTAGAACAGGTAGGTCTGGGTCGGCAGCCAGCGCGACAGTTTCAGGCCCAGGGATGGTTGGGGCTTTTCCGGTTTGGCGTCGATAAAGCGGCTGGGCCACCAGTTGCCCAGGCGCACGTTGGCCAGGCCCAGCAGCAGCGACATGCCGAGGCTGGTGGCGCGCCCCAGGCCAGTGGTGAAGGCCGCGCCGGAGATGCCTATCCATTGGCCGATGGTCAGCGGGTAGGCGATTTCCGAAGCGGGGACGTTGTCCAGGTCGCGCGGGTAGACCTTGCCATCGAGGATGAAGGTCCCTTCACCCTTGACGCTGCCCGGTGCCAGGCACAGCGGCTTGCCCTTGCGATCGCGCTGCACCAGTTGTTCGGCGGGGTCGACCGTGAGGTTCATGGTCACGTTGATCAGGTGTAGCGGGCCGGCGCTGGGCGTGCCGTAGTAGTGCTCGACACTGATGTCGTCGTTGCTCAGCGGCTCGGCCACGCTCATGTGCTTGCGTCGTTGCTCGGGCGTGCCGTCGAAGCGCTTGCCGTTGGTGGCGCCCATGTAGGCGCGGATCAGGCGGGCGCTGTAGTAGGACTGCAAGGACGAGGTGTTGAGGAAGCCGACGAAGCGGCTGCTGACCCAGGTCAGGGCCGCCGCGACGCCCGCCAGCAGGGCCAGCCGCAGCACATGCTTGTCTTCCAGCAGATTGAAGCTGCCATCGGCGGTGACCCAGACCACGAACAGCATCCACACCAGGCAGACCGCCGCCAGCAACAGCAGGCCGCCCAGCAGGCTCATGACCTCCAGGGGCAGCAGGCGCAGCCAGTCCGGCAGGATCTTCTCGTCCCGCGACAGCGCCAGGCGGCGCACCAGCCAGATCAGCACCGGGAGAATGCCGATGCTGCCCTGGGTCAGGGTCTGCAGGTGCAGGTAGATGGTTTCGGACAGCGACACCAGGAACGCGGCGAACAGCACCGCGCCGAGGGCCATGATGATCTGCGCCAGCACCCGGGTGACCTCGACCCGGTAGTTGCGCACGGTAAAGATTCCGTCTTCGTCGTTGGCCTTGCGGGTCCGGTACTTCAGGCGCCAGATCAGCAGCCAGGTGTAGACAATGCCCAGCAGCGCGATGAGGGCGAAGCCGAAGAACAGGTAGCGTACGTTCGGCCGGTCGTCCGACTGATGCAGCAGCGCCCAGATACCGACGAAGACCAGCGTCATCACCGTGCAGGCCGCGACCGCCAGGTTGCTCAGGGCCGGCGGGTTGCTCAGGCTGTTTTTCGGCAGCACCAGCCAGTAGGCCAGGCAGCAGGGCAGCAGGCCGAGGACAAACACCGCGCCGGGCAGCAGGAACAGATTGGGCAGGTACGTCACCTGCAACAGCATCAGCAACGACAGCAGCAGGACGATCGGCATGCCGATGACGAAGTGCAGCGACAGCCAGTTGCGCCAGGCGATCGCCAGGGCATAGAGCGCGTCCCCCGAGCCGGTCGGGGTCAGGTAGCGGCCGTTCTCCCGGAGCCAGGCGGTGGGGCCCTTGCCGATGTCTTTTTCGCTGGAATAGTCGATGCCGGTGCTGATCCGTCCCGGCGGCTCGTAGCGCAGGACCTCGTAGGCGTTGATCGCGGCGGTCCTGGCCGCTTGCTGGGCGGGCGCCAGGTGCGAGGCTTCGGCGCGCTCCTGGGCTTGCTCGCGGCGCAGGCGATTGGGGATGAACAGGCTGGAGAAGAAACTGCCGATATAACCGCCGCCGCTGACCGTGGAGAGGTAGTCGAAACGCGGCAGCAGGGTGGTGGTGAGGTTGTCTTGCGCGGTTCTCGACTTTCGTGGGTTGGCCTGTTCCGGCGCATTGGCCCGGGCCATCGCCTGCAGCACCCCCAGGCAAAAGGTGGCGCTGCGGATGCCACCGCCGGACAACGCCAGCCCCCAGGTCTTGAGGGGTTGGCCGTCCGGCGCGGGAAGGTATTTGAGACCCAATGCGGTGCGGCGGTTCTCGATACGCTTCCTTTCCCCCTCGTAGTGCTGGGTCGAGTCCATGATTGCTCCTTGCAAACTGAAGTAGTGGCATTGTGCAAATAGGATTAAAGCAGAACAGCGTCACATTTTTCCGAATACAAGGAGCAACTCGGGATGAAGTTCACGAAATATTCTTTATTTAGAAATGTGATTAAAAATCATCGGCTTAGAGAGTTAATGCGGCTTTGTCAGTATCAATGAATGCCTTGACCCCGGCCTGCAACCGCCGTGTAACTTGCTTGTTACTTGAGGTCACTACTTTGCGTGGGTCGCTATTTCCCGCCCTGTAACTTCAAGGAATTCAACCGCGTATGCCTACTCTCACTCGCAGGAAGCTCATGCAGGCCGCCGCCATCGGATCGGCCTTTACCTTACTGCCAGACTCCATCCGCCAGGCCCTGGCGATTCCCGCCAACAACCGTACCGGCACCATCCGCGACGTCGAGCACGTGGTGATCCTGATGCAGGAAAACCGCTCCTTCGACCATTACTTCGGCACCTTGCCCGGGGTCCGCGGTTTCAGCGACCGCTTCACCATCCCGCTGCCTGGCAAGCGTTCGGTGTGGGAGCAGCAGGGCGTCGGGCGAGTGGTGCTGCCGTATCACCTGGACAGCTCGCGGGGCAACGCGCAGCGGGTCAACGGCACGCCGCATTCGTGGATCGACGAGCACGCGGCCTGGGGCAGCGGGCGCATGAGCGCCTGGCCGACCTTCAAGACCAACACCTCCATGGGCTACTACCGCGAGCAGGAGCTGCCGTTCCAGTTCGCCCTGGCCAACACCTTCACCCTGTGCGATGCCTACCACTGTTCGGTGCACGCCGGGACCAACCCCAACCGCCTGTTCCACTGGACCGGCACCAACGGCCCGACCGGGGCCAACGTGGCGGCGGTGGTCAACGAATGGGACGGCCCGGGCGCGGTGGACGTCGGCTACACCTGGAAAACCTACCCCGAGCGCCTGGAAGAGCGGGGCGTCAGCTGGAAGATCTACCAGTACCTGCCGGACAACTTCGGCGACAACCCGCTGGCCGGTTTCCGCCAGTACCGCCGCGCCAGCGTGGCGGCCGGCAACCCGGCGCAGCCGCCGGAAGACTTCACCGCCTTCGTGCCTTACAGCGACGCGCTGAATGCCCGGGTGCCGCTGTACAAGGGCAATGGCAACACCTTGCCGGCCCGCAGCGGCAGCGACCTGGAAGGCATGATCGCCGGGTTTCGCAACGATGTGCAGCAGGGCAAGCTGCCCAAGGTCAGCTGGATCGTCGCCCCGGCCACCTATTCCGAGCACCCGGGGCCGTCGAGCCCGGTGCAGGGCGGCTGGTTCACCCAGGAAATCCTCAAGGCGCTGACCGACAATCCCGAGGTCTGGAGCAAGACCGTGCTGCTGGTCAACTACGACGAGAACGACGGTTTCTTCGACCATCTGCCGTCGCCCTCGGCACCATCGAGGCGCCTGGACGGCAGCTTCGCCGGCAAGTCCACGGTGGATTTCGACAGCGAGGTGTTCACCCACCCGGCGCCGCCGGGGACCACCCAGCAACCGCGTCCGGACGGCGGCATCTACGGCCCGGGCCCACGGGTGCCGATGCTGGTGCTGTCGCCCTGGAGCCGCGGCGGCTGGGTCAACTCCCAGGCGTTCGACCACACCTCGGTCCTGCAATTTCTCGAGAAGCGCTTCGGCGTGCGTGAGCCGAACATCAGCGCCTGGCGCCGCGCGGTGTGCGGCGACCTGACTTCGGCCTTCAACTTCGTCAACCCCAACAGCGAGATCCTCCCGCCGCTGCACACCACCACCCGCCAGGCCGCGGACCTGCTGCGCCAGCGCCAGGAACAACTGGCCCAGGTGCCGCTGCCGGACCCCAGCCGCCAGCAACTGCCGCAGCAGCAGCGCGTGGCCCGGCCGTCGCGGGCCTTGCCGTATCGGCTGAATGTCGAGGCCAAGGCCAAGCGCAAGGCGTTGAGCCTGACTCTGAGCCTGCAGAACACCGGCGAGCAGGGCGCGGTGTTCCATGTCTACGATCGCCTGCACCTGCTGGACATTCCCCGCCGTTATACGGTGGAGGCGGGCAAGCAGCTCAAGGACAGCTGGCAGACCGCCGGGCACTACAAGCTGTGGCTGCTGGGGCCTAACGGTTTCCACCGCAGCTTCCACGGCAACCTGCTGCTGCGCCAGCCCGAGGTGTCGATGTTCAGCCGCGGCAACAACCTGCAACTGACCCTGAGCAACCCGAGCAAGGAGCCGGTGTCGATCACCATCGACCGTTGCCCCTACACCCATCAGGGGCCATGGCGTTTCGACGTGCCCGGGCGCAGCGAGATCCACCAGATGTTCGCCTGCCAGGCCAGCGGCGGCTGGTACGACCTGACTGTGCGCGCCGAGGGCGGCTGGCTGCGGCGCCTGGCCGGGCGCCTGGAAACCGGAGCCCACAGCATCAGCGACCCGTTGATGGGCGTGTAACCGCGCAATAGTGCCCGGCCCGCAAGGGGCCGGGCACCGTTTCAGCCTCCGACCAGGCCTTGCGCCTGGAGCGCTTCATAGCCTTGGGACCATGGTCCCAGGGCGCCCGCCGATTTTCCCCGTCAGACGAAAACTAGAGCCGAATCACACGAAAGGACTTGGTTTGCCTCATGAATATTAATTAGAATCAGTCTCATTTGAATAATCCTTCGCGCAGGGCTCTTGACATGATTGAAGCAGCGACGCCACCGGAGCAAAGCCTACATGCCCTGTACCGCGATCATCGAAGCTGGCTCGAGAGTTGGTTGCGCCAGCGCATGGGCAACGCCTGGGATGCGGCGGACCTGAGCCAGGACACCTTCCTGCGCGTGCTGACCAGCTCCCAGCAACTGGTCGACCTGCGCGAGCCGCGGGCCTACCTGGTGACCGTGGGCAAGCGCCTGCTGAGCAACTTCTATACCCGGCGCAAACTTGAGCAAGCCTACCTGGACGCGCTGGCCAGCCTGCCCGAAGACAGCGTGCCATCCCCGGAACAGCGCTGGGTGCTGCTGGAAACCCTGCAAGCCCTCGACGAACTGCTCGACGGCCTGCCGCCGCTGGTGCGCCGGGCGTTTCTCTGGAGCCAGCTGGAAGGGCTGGGCTACCGCGAGATCGCCGAACGCCTCGACGTCTCGGAGCGCACCGTCAAGCGCTACATGGCCGAGGCCTACGAACACTGCCTGCTGGTGGAGCTGTGATGCGCTCGGCGCCGTCCAGCGAAACCCGCGAAGTGGCCCGCGCGGCGGCCCAGTGGCTGGCGCTGCTGGAATCCGGCGCGGCCAACGCCGACGATCACGCCCGCCTGCAGCACTGGCGCAACAGCAACAGCCAGAACGAAAGCGCCTGGCAGAAGGCGCAGCTGCTGCGCCAGCGTTTCTCCGCGCTGCCGTCGGCCCTGGCGCTGGCCACCCTGGATCGTCCCGACCCGTCGCGGCGCGCGGTACTCAAGCGTGCCCTCGGCGTCGCCGCGCTGGTGCCGACCGCCTGGCTGCTGGGGCGCGAGTTGCCGCTGGACGTGTGGCGCGCCGACCTGCAGACCAGCACCGGCGAACACCGCAAACTGTCCCTGGCCGACGGCAGTTCCTTGCAGTTGAACACCGCCAGTGCGGTCAACGTCGACCTGGGCGCCCGGCAAGTGACCCTGGTGCGCGGGGAAATGGCGCTCAAGGTTCCTGGCAGCGCACCGCTGACCATCCAGGCGCGTTATGGCCGCATCATCGTCAGCCGCAGCGAAGTCTGCGTGCGCCTCAACGAGCACGATTGCCGGGTGTCGGTGGTCAGCGGCTCGGTGCAGCTGCAACCCTTGTTCGGGCCGCAACTGGTGTTGCGCGAAGGCCAGCGGGTCCGGCTGCGGGCGGAGGGCGCCGGCCAGATCGACGCCTTCGACGCTCAGCTGCCGGGCTGGCGCGACGGCGTGCTGATGGCGCAGAACCAGCCGCTGGGGGATTTCCTGCGCGAGCTGAGTCGCTATCGTCCGGGCCTGCTGCGCTGGGAGCCGGAACTGGAAGCCCTGCGCGTCACCGGCAGCTTCCGCCTCGACAACACCGACCGCGTGCTCTCGCTGCTGGCCGCCAGCCTGCCGCTGCAAGTGCATTCGCGCACCCGCTACTGGGTGACTCTGATCCCGCAGAAAAACCAGCCGAAAAACACCCCGCCAAAAAATATTGGCTGAAGCCTGTCCCTTTTTTTCGCCTCGCCGGTCATTCCAGGTAAGTGAACAAAAAACGAGAGCTTCCTCCCATGCCCGCAGTATTGCCTTTCCGTTTGCGCCCGGTTTCGCCGGGCCTGCGTCCGTTGTTGCATTTGGGCCTCATGCTGACCCTGAGTTCCAGTCCGTTGCTTATCCAGGCCAGCTGGGCGGCCGACGCCGCGCGGCGCAGCTACCAGGTGCCGGCCGGCCCGCTGAGCGCCGCGCTGACCCGTTTCGCCGGCCTGGCGGGGGTCAACCTGTCGGTGGACCCGCAATTGGTCAGCGGTCGCAACAGCAGCGGCCTGTCCGGCGAGTATGGGGTGGAAGAGGGCTTTGCCCGCTTGCTGCAAGGTTCCGGCCTGCAACTGCAACCGGTGGGTGAGCAGGCTTATATCCTGACCCCGGCGCCAGAAGGCAGCAGCCTGCAACTGGCGCCGACCTCGATTCTCGGCGCCAGCGGCGCGACCGACAGCGACGTCTTCGCCGGCGGCCAGGTGGCGCGCCGTGGTTCCCAGGGCCTGCTGGGCTCGAAGGACTTCATGGAAACGCCGTTCAGCATGACCACCTACACCAGCGAGGTGGTGAAGAACCAGCAGGCGCGGACCCTCGGCGACCTGATCGCCAGCGACCCCTCGGTGCGCGCCACCAACCCGGCGGGTGGGCGCTACGAGCAGTTCACCATCCGCGGCTTCAGCCTGTTCAACAGCGATGTCGCCTACAACGGCCTGTACGGCGTGCTGCCGACCTACACCATCGACATGGAAATGGCCGACCGGGTGGACATCCTCAAGGGCCCGACCCAGCTGATCAACGGCATCTCGCCGCGGGGCAGCGTCGGCGGCGGGATCAACGTGGTGCCCAAGCGCGCCACCGACAAGCCGATCACTGAATTCACCGGTAGCTACGCCTCCGACAGCCAGGTCGGCGGCGCGGTGGACGTCGGCCGCCGGTTCGGCGAGGACAACAAGTTCGGCGTGCGCCTGAACGCGGTCAAGCAGTCCGGCGACACCAAGTGGGATCACCAGAGCGTCGACCGTGAGATGGCGGTGCTGGGCCTGGACTTCCGTGGCGAGCGCCTGCGCCTGTCGACGGATATCGGCCACACCGAGCGCGATACCGACGCGCCCCAGGAGCGGGTGCAGATAGGCGCCAACGCCAAGGTGCCGGACGCCGACGATGTGCGGCACAACTATGCGCAGTCCTGGAGCAAGGCACGGACCAAGGACACCTTCGGCACGGTGAATGCCGAATATGACGTCAACGACTCGATCATGCTGTACGGCGGCGTCGGTGCGCGCAAAAGCAACCACGACTTCCTGCGTCATGCGGTGTCGGTCACCAACGATGCCGGCGACTTCAGCGTCCAGCCCCGCGACTTCACCCGAGACGAAAACGTGCGCACCACCACGGCGGGCGTGCGCAGCTGGTTCCATACCGGCCCGGTGAGCCATGAGGTCAACCTGGCGGCCAGCTACTTCTACATGGATTTCGAAAACGGCGGCGCGCGCTATGCCTCGTCCCCCAGCAACATCTACAACCCGCGGCCGACGCCGACCCCGTCGCGACCGACGCGCTTCGACCCCAAGGTCTACACCGAGAACCGCTTCAGCGGCGTGGCGCTGTCCGACACCCTGGGCTTCTTCGATGACCGCCTGCTGCTGACCCTCGGCGCGCGCTGGCAGCGGGTCAAGGTCGACGACTGGAGCGACGGCGTCAAAGGCGACACCGCCTACGACGAGGAAAAGGTCTCGCCTTCGGGTGGCCTGTTGTTCAAGGCCACCGACCAGTTGTCGCTGTACGTCAACTACATGGAAGGCCTGAGCCAGGGCAAGATCGCGCCGTCGACCTCGATCAACGAAGACGAAATCTTCCCGCCGTTCATCAGCCGCCAGGTCGAGGCCGGCGCCAAGTACGACGCCGGGGCATTCGCCCTGACCGCCGCGGTGTTCCGCATCAAGCAGCCGGCCTATGAAACCAACGCCACCACCCGGGTCTTCGGCCCGAACGGCAAGCGGCAGAACGACGGTGTGGAATTGAGCGTGTTCGGCGAGCCGCTCAAGGGCTTCCGCCTGCTGGGCGGGGTGATGTACATCGACAGCGAACTGAAGGACACCACCAACGGCACCTTTGACGGCAACCGCGCTCCGGCCACGCCGAAGTACAACGTCAACCTGGGCGCCGAATGGGACGTGCCGAAAGTCCAGGGCCTGACCCTGACCGCGCGCGGCATCTATTCCAGCTCGCAGTACCTGGACCAGGCCAACAGCAAGGAAATCGACTCCTGGGAGCGTTTCGACCTGGGCGCGCGCTACGCATTCAAGCTCGACGACAAGGACATCACCTTGCGGGCCAATGTCGAGAACGTGCTGGACAAGCGTTACTGGAGCTCGGCCGGGGCCTCGGACGACAGCGAGCCGGGCTTGACCCTGGCGACGCCGCGGACCCTGTTGCTCTCGGCAACTGTGGGTTTCTGAGAAAGCGATGCAGGCAGGCGCCACAGGGAAGGGCGCACTGTCTTTTGATCGACCATGACCGGTTCCCCGGTCGAGGAAGGATGTATGCCCGTTATTACATGATGAACTTGCCCGCCTCTTGAATGAGGTATTGGCCATTTAATGGCAACTAATAAAGTTGTCAGAAAGATGGCAATAACATGGCGAACTCATGGCGTCATTAATGACTTTTTCCAGGTTTATCAACTTGGCTCTTGGCGTGCGCGCGATATTTAACTTATATCCGAAAGTCTTATGTAAATATTCCAAATAAGTTTGAATAAGCAGTTGCGCCTTTTTATTAATGATAATAATTTGCATATCGAATTTAACGAGGGTGAACAGATGTTGAATGATGGCATATTGCGCACTAGTCCTCTGCAAAAGACCAATGCCGACTATCTGGCCAGACAAGGCAAGTTCGAATCCAATGTGCGCAGTTATCCGCGCAAGTTGCCGCTGGCCATCGCCAAGGCGCATGGGGTCTGGGTCACCGACGTCGAAGGCAAGACCTACCTGGACTGCCTGGCCGGTGCCGGCACCCTGGCCCTGGGGCACAACCACCCGGCGATCATGGCCAGCCTCGACAGCTTCCTGGCTTCGGGCATGCCGATGCACACCCTGGACCTGACCACAGTGGTCAAGGACGCCTTCTGCGAAACCTTGCTCAGCCTGCTGCCGGGTCAGGGGCGCGACTACTGCCTGCAATTCTGCGGGCCGTCCGGGGCGGACGCGGTGGAAGCGGCGCTGAAACTGGCCAAGACCCACACCGGGCGGCACAACGTCATCAGTTTCTGTGGGGCCTACCACGGCATGACCCACGGCGCCCTGGCGCTGACCGGCAACACCGCGCCGAAGAACGCCATCGCCGGCCTGATGCCGGGGGTGCAGTTCATGCCGTACCCCCACGAATACCGCTGCCCCCTGGGCATCGGCGGCGAGGCCGGGGTCGAGGCGCTGACCCATTACTTCACCCAGTTCATCGAGGACGTGGAAAGCGGCGTGTCCTTGCCGGCGGCGGTGATTCTCGAAGCGGTGCAGGGCGAGGGCGGGGTCAACTGCGCGCCGGCCGGCTGGCTGCAAGCGATCCGCGAAGTGACCCGCAAGCACGGCATTGTGCTGATCCTCGATGAAGTGCAGGCCGGTTTTGCCCGCACCGGCAAGATGTTCGCCTTCGAGCACGCCGGCATCGAGCCGGACATGATCGTCATGTCCAAGGCGGTGGGCGGCGGCCTGCCGATGGCGGTGCTGGGCATCAAGCGCGAGTTCGATGCCTGGGAGCCGGGCAACCACGCCGGCACCTTCCGCGGCAACCAGATGGCCATGGCCGCGGGCCTGGCGACCCTGCAGGTGTTGCGCGAGCAGAACATCGCGGCCCTGGCCGAGCGCCGCGGGCAGTGGCTCAAGGAACAATTGACGGCCTTGCAGCAGGGCTATCCGGCCCTGGGCCAGGTGCGCGGACGCGGCCTGATGCTGGGCATCGAGATCGTCGACGAGCGTCAGCCGGCCGACCGCCATGGGCATTTCCCCTCGGACCCGAGCCTGGCCGTGGCCATCCAGCAGCACTGCTTCAAACAGGGCCTGCTGCTGGAGCGCGGCGGACGCCGGGGCAACGTGATTCGCCTGTTGCCGCCGCTGGTTATCGACGACGAACAGTGCCAGCAAGTTGTCGAGCGTTTTACCCGCGCAGTGGCGGACGCTTTATTGCAGACCCGTTCTTGAAGTGCGGTTCCGGGGATTAACCGGATTCGATAAAAGTGTGTCGTTTTTCACACTTTAAGTTCCTGACAGAAAAACTGTCAGATGAAAAGTTTTTACTTGAAAGTGCAAGCGGACAATTTCGTTCGACGGGTATCTGTCGGCTTTTCAGTGTGGCCGAAGAGCAACTAACCATTTGCCGCGACATTGCGCAGCCAGTGACCGCACGGGCTACTGTGGAGCACCTATGAATTATTCAGATCGCGATGCTTTATCAAAGCATGTTTTATCGAAGATGGTCAGTGAACTGGCGACCACACGCGCCTTGCTCAATTGTCTGATCAAAGAGTTCGCCTTGCCGGAAAACTGCCTCAGTTACAGCTGGCCGACGCAGATGCAGGGCATTGCGCCCGGCAGTTACCTCGACGGCCTGGAATGGAAGGGCATCCCGCTGACCATCGACCTGCCCAACCGGCAGCAGTTCTTTGTCATGGTCGATCGCCGCGACCACCTGGGCAGCCACCGTTACCTGTCGGACGTGTATGCCCGGCGCGAGGGCGAGACCTGGCGTTGCCTGGCCTTTGCCGAGTTCGTCGAGCAGTTGCTCGGCGCCTGCGAACACATGACCCGGGCCAGCAACGACGAGCTGCTGGACCAGGTGCTGCAAAGCCAGCTGCTGACCGCCGCCATCGTCGCCCACAACATGGACGGCCAGGGCCCGGCGCCGCTCAGTGGCTACCTGGCCAGCGAGCAGGGCCTGTGGTTCGGCCATCCCAACCACCCGGCGCCCAAGGCGCGGCTGTGGCCGGCGCACCTGGCCCAGGAAACCTACGCTCCGGAATTCCAGGCCGAGACCGCGCTGCACCTGTTCGAAGTGCCGTGCCAGGGCCTGCGGGTGACCGCCAGCGGCCTCAGCGAGGCGCAGGTCATGGCTGGTTTCGCCGACCAGGGCCGGGCGCGCCCGGGGCACGCGATGATCTGCATGCACCCGGTGCAGGCCGAGCTGTTCATGCAGGACCGCCGGGTGCAGCGCCTGCTGGAGCTGGGCGAGGTGGTCGACCATGGGGCCACCGGGCCGGTGGCCAGCCCGACGGCGTCGATGCGCACCTGGTACATCGAGGACCACGATTTCTTCATCAAGGGTTCGCTGAACGTGCGCATCACCAATTGCGTGCGCAAGAACGCCTGGTACGAGCTGGAAAGCACGCTGATCATCGACCAGCTGTTCCAGCGCCTGCAGCTGACCCAGGCCGAAACCCTCGGCGGGCTGTCGGCGGTGGCCGAGCCGGGCTCCATGAGCTGGGCGCCGCTGCAGGCCAGCGAGGCCGATGCCCACTGGTTCCGCGAACAGACCGGGGCGATCCTGCGGGAGAACTTCTGCCGCCGCGCCGGCGCCGAGCGCAGCGTGATGGCCGGCACCCTGTTTGCCCGCGACATCCATTCGCGGCCGCTGGTGCATGACTTTCTGCAAGGCTTCAACGCCAGCCAACTGGCAGACGAACAGCTGATGGACTGGTTCGACCAGTATCAGGCGCTGCTGCTGCGGCCGGTGCTGGCGCTGTTCTTCAACCACGGCGTGGTGATGGAGCCGCACCTGCAGAACAGCGTGCTGATCCACGACCAGGGCCAGCCGCAACAGCTGCTGCTGCGGGACTTCGAGGGGGTCAAGCTCACCGACGAACTGGGCATGGCGCAGATCGAGGTCGGCCTGCACCCGCGGGTGCGCCAGTCGTTGCTGTATTCCCGCGAGCAGGGCTGGAGCCGCATTACCTACTGCCTGCTGATCAACAACCTGTCGGAAGCGGTGCTGGCCCTGAGCTGGGAACGCCCGCACCTGGCGCCGCTGATGTGGCAACGGGTCGAGCAGCAGTTGCGGCGCATCCGCGACGAGCTGGTACGCCCGGCGCCGGAGCTGGACGCGCTGATCGCCGGCCAGCCGATCGCCTGCAAAACCAACCTCAAGGTGCGCCTGGCCGCCAAGGCCGATCGCCAGGCCGGCTACGTCAACCTGAGTTCGCCGTGGAGCGAGGAGGCCCGTTATGGCTGAGTTGTCCCAGGCAGTCCTGAGCGCCATCGACCAGGCTCGGGCCGGCAGTGCCGACCCGCTGGCGGCCTTCATCTACGATCTGGACGCCCTGCAGGCCCATGTGCGCCAGGTGATGGCGGCGTTGCCGGCCGGGGTCGAGCTGTATTACGCGATCAAGGCCAACAGCGAGGCACCGGTGCTGGCGGCGCTGGCCCCGCTGGTCAGCGGTTTCGAGATTTCCTCGGGCGGCGAGATCGAGCGGGTGGTGGCCTGTCCGACTCGCAAGCCCTATGTGTTTTCCGGCCCCGGCAAGCTCGATTCCGACCTGCGCGCGGCCCTGGCCCATCAGGTGGAAGCCGTGCACCTGGAAAGCCTCAACGAGATCGAGCGCCTGCAATGCCTGGCCGCGGAAGCCGGGCGGGTGCAGTCGGTATTCATCCGGATCAACCCGCAGTTGCCGCAGAACCAGTCGAGCCGGCTGGCCATGGCCGGCACCGCCACGCCGTTCGGCATCGACGAGGCGGAACTGGCCGAGGCGGTGCAGCGGGTCGACCGCGCCAGCCATCTGCGCCTCAAGGGGTTCCATGTGCACGCCATGTCCCACCAGCAGTCGGTGGAGCGCCATGAGCAGTTGCTGGATTTCTATCTGCAACGCTGGTCGCTGTGGAAGGCCCTGGCGGCGCACCCCGAGCAACTGACCCACTTGAATGTCGGCGGCGGTATCGGCGTCGATTACCTCAGCGGCCAGCAATTCGACTGGCAGCGCCTGTGCCGTTACCTGGAACTCCGGCTGGCGGAGCAGGGCAGCGAGGCGCCGATTCTGCGCTTCGAGCCCGGGCGTTTTATCAGCGCCTTCTGCGGTTACTACGTGATCGAGGTGCTGGACACCAAGACCAGCCATGGCGAGCACTTCCTGGTGTGCCGTGGCGGCACCCACCAGTTCCGCCTGCCCGCGGCGCAGAGCCATAACCACCCGCTGATTCACCTGCCGCGCACGCCGCAGCCGGCGCACACCGCGGAGCAGGCCTGGACCGTGGTCGGCCAGCTGTGCACGCCCAAGGATGTGCTGAGCCGGGCCCAGCCGCTCAAGGGCGTCAGCGTCGGCGACCTGCTGGTGCTGCCGATGGCCGGGGCCTATGGCTACAACATTTCCCACGCCGATTTCCTCTGCCATCCACGGCCGGCGCAGCACTTCCTGCGCCAGGGCGAGTTGCTCGAAGGGGCCGGTCTGTGAGTTTCAAGGCACCGCGCAGTTGGGTGGTGGTCAACGTGCTGCTCGGCACCATGACCGTCAGCCTCAACAACAGCTCGTTGAACCCGGCGCTGCCGGCGTTCATGGAAGCCTTCGCCATCGGCCCCCTGATGGCCACCTGGATAGTCGCGGCGTTCATGACCAGCATGGGCATGACCATGCCGCTCACCAGTTTCCTCAGCCAGCGCCTGGGCCGCCGGCGCCTGTACCTGTGGGGCGTGGCGCTGTTCATCGGCGGTTCGCTGCTCGGTGCCCTGGCCGATTCCATCGCCCTGGTGATCGCCGCGCGGGTGGTGCAGGGGATCGCCAGCGGGCTGATGATCCCGCTGTCCCTGGCGATCATCTTCTCGGTGTACGCCAAGGACGAACGCGGCCGGGTCACCGGCCTGTGGGGCGCGGCGGTGATGCTCGCGCCGGCGGTGGGCCCGCTGTGCGGCAGCCTGTTGCTGGAGTGGTTCAGCTGGCGTTCGCTGTTCTTGATGAACGTGCCGATCGGTGTCGTCGCGCTGCTGATGGGCCTGGCGGTACTGCCGGCTTCCGAGCCGGCCGAGCGCAAGCCGTTCGACCTGGCCGGCTACCTGCTGATCGCTTCGGGCATCGGCTTGCTGATGATCGCCATCAGCCGCCTGCGCCATGCCGCCGGGCTGGTAGATCCACTGAACCTGGGGATGCTGCTGGTAGCGGTACTGTGCCTGGTGGCCTTTGTCCGTCTGGAGCTGCGCCGTGAGGCGCCGTTGCTCAACCTGCGGATCTTCGCCCTGCGCGGTTATCGCCTGAGCGTGATCATCGCCGTGGTGCAGTCGGTGGGCATGTTCGAGTGCCTGGTGCTGCTGCCGTTGCTGGTGCAGACGGTGCTCGGCTACAGCGCCATCTGGACCGGCCTGGCGCTGCTGTGCACCGCGGTGTTCGCCAGTCTGTTCGGGCGCATGGGCGGCAGCGCCCTGGATCGCCACGGGCCGCGGCTGGTGGTGTCCATCGGCCTGCTGCTGACCGGCCTGTCGACGCTGGCCCTGGGCCTGCTCCGGGCCGATGCGGCGATCGGCCTGGTGTTCGTGCTGATGATGCTGCGCGGCGCCGGCCTGGGCCTGTCCTACATGCCGGTGACCACCGCCGGGCTGAATGCCTTGCCCGAGCCGATGGTCACCCAGGGCGCGGCGATGAACAACATCTCGCGGCGCCTGGTGTCGTCCCTGGCCATCGTCATCGCCTCGCTGTGGCTGGAGTTCCGTCTGGTCGACGGTGGTTCGCAGGCCCAGGCAGGCATGTCAGGCGCCATCAGCGAAGTGTTCGTAGTCACCGGCCTGCTGATCCTGCTGGCACTGCCCTGTGCCTGGCGTTTCCCCCTTTCCGACGAGACCGCCGAGGCAGTGCCCGGCGCCCTCGAACACCGTTAACCCTTCTTTGCACAAGGTATGAACATGGCGACTGCAATCTCGAAAACCTCAAGCCAGCACTCCGGCCCCGGCGCCTGGCTGGCCGCGGTGGATGGGCGTATCGACGAAAAAGTGCAGCAGCGGGTGGTCGGCCAGCTGTTGCAGACCCTGCTGTATGAAGGCGTGCTGCCGTTCGACAGCCAGCCGCTGGAAGGCGGCCTGCGGCGTTTCGTGGTGCTCGGCGTCGATGGCCAGCAGCAGCGGGTGGAATACCACTGCAACGGCCTGCTCAGCGCCAGCTTCGATTTGATCCGCCTCGATTCCGCCAGCCTGGAACGCCTCGACAGCCGCGGCCAGCGCAGCGTGCCGGACCTGCACCAGGCCCTGGCCGAACTGCTCGGCGACTACCAGGACAGCCCGCACCTGGGGCGCTTTATCCAGGAACTGGAGCAGACCCAGCTCAAGGACCTGCAAGCCCGCAGCCAGGGTTACCAGGCCGCGGGGCCGGCCCACGAGCTGGACGTGGACGCCCTGGAGCAGCACTTCATGGACGCCCACAGCTATCACCCGTGCTACAAGTCGCGCATCGGTTTTTCCCTGGCCGACAACAAGGCCTACGGCCCGGAATTCGCCACGCCGATCGCCGTGGTGTGGCTGGCGGTGGCGCGCAACCGGGCCTCGCTCAACCATTCGCAAAAACTCGATTTCCCGGCCTTTATCCAGCAGGAGCTGGGCGCCGAGCGCTGGCAGCAGGTCGAGCAGCAACTGGCCAGCCAGGGCAGGGCGCTGGACGACTACCAGCTGCTGCCGGTGCACCCGTGGCAGTGGGAAAACCTGATTGTCTCGACCTTCTACCCGGAGCTGCTCAGCGGCGAGCTGATCTACCTCGGCACCTCGGACGACCAGTACAAGGCCCAGCAGTCGATCCGCACCCTGGCCAATGCCACGGTCAAGGAACGGCCCTACGTCAAGCTGGCCATGAGCATGACCAACACCTCCAGCACGCGCATCCTGGCCCGGCACACGGTGATGAACGGGCCGATCATCACCGACTGGCTGCAACAGCTGATCGCCAGCGACAGCACCGCGCGCCAGCTGGATTTCGTGATCCTCGGCGAAGTGGCCGGGGTCAGCTTTGACTACCAGCACCTGCCGCAATCCCGCGGGCCCCAGGCCTACGGCACCCTGGGGGCGATCTGGCGCGAAAGCATCCACCACTACCTGAAGGCCGATGAGCAGGCCGTGCCGTTCAACGGCCTGAGCCATGTGGAGAACCGCTACGCCAGCGGGCCGCAGCAGCCCTTCATCGACGCCTGGATCCGCCAGTACGGCCTGCAGGCCTGGACCCGCCAGCTGCTGCAAGTGACGGTGCCGCCGATCATCCACATGCTCTACGCCGAAGGCATCGGCATGGAATCCCACGGCCAGAACATCGTGCTGATCGTCAAGCAGGGCTGGCCACAGCGCATCGCCCTCAAGGACTTCCACGACGGCGTGCGCTACTCGCCGGCGCACCTGGCGCGCCCCGAGCTGTGCCCGGAGCTGGTGCCGCTGCCGGCCAGCCACGCCAAGCTCAACCGCAACTCCTTCATCCTCACCGATGACGTCAACGCGGTGCGGGATTTCTCCTGCGACTGTTTCTTCTTCATCTGCCTGGCGGAGATGGCGATCTTCCTGCGCCAGCACTACCAGCTCGACGAAGGCCAGTTCTGGCAGATGACCGCCGAGGTGATCCTCGACTACCAGAACGCCCATCCCCAGCACCGCGACCGTTTCGGCCTGTTCGACGTGTTCGCGCCGAGCTACGAGGTGGAAGAGCTGACCAAGCGCCGCCTGCTGGGCGACGCTGAGCGGCGCTTCAAGTCGGTGCCCAATCCACTCCATGCCTACAGGCCGCAAGCATGCTGAGAAGCAACCAGCTGAAACGCAAACTGGCGGCCGGGCAGGCGGTGTACGGGCTGATCAGCTCGATTCCGGCGCCGGCGGCCATCGAGCTGATCGCCGAGGCCGGGTTCGACTTCGTGATCATCGACATGGAGCACGTGCTGATCAATCCGGAAACCGTCGAGCACATGATCCGCACGGCAGAGGCCTACGAGCTGACGCCGCTGGTGCGGGTCGCCGACCTCAATCCGAAGACCCTGCTGCGCCTGCTCGACGGCGGCGCCCAGGGCATAGTGCTGCCAATGATCGAATCCGCCGAACAGTTGCAGGCGGCGATTGCCGCCTGCAAATACCACCCGCTGGGCCAGCGCAGCCTCAACGCCGGGCGCCCCGGCAGTTTCGGCAAGCACAGCCTGGCGCAGTACGTGGAGCAGGCCAACGAACAGATCATGCTGGTGGCGATGATCGAAAGCGCCGCCGGCGTGCGCAACGCCGCGCAGATCGCCGCGGTGCCGGGCCTGGACATGATCCTCGAAGGCGCGGCCGACCTCTCGCAATCCCTGGGCATGCCCTGGCAGATCGACCAGCCGCAGGTCCAGCAGGCGCTGCTCGATGCCTGGCAGGCGGCGGACCATGCCGGCGTGCCGTACTGCGCCATTCCCCGACAGCAGGGCGACCTGGGCCGCTGGCGCGAGCGCGGGGTCCGCGCTTTTGTCCTCGGCGACGAACGCGGTATTGCCTTTCGTGCTCTCCAGGCCAGGTTGGCCACCCTTTCTCTAGAAGGAAAATAATCCGATGAACTTCACAACCATGGCCGCCGAACTGGTGATGCAGGACCTGATCGATTGCCTGCTGGCCGAAGACTTCTTTGGTCGCGAACCCTTGCCGTTGCTGACGGCCAGCCAATGGCGCCAGGCCCATCCTGAAGCCCCGGCCCTCGAAGGCCCAACCCTTGAAGGCACGGATACGCAGCAGCGGATCTGGGAATGGTGCTGCGACGCCCAGGAACAGCGCTTCATCAGCATCGCCCTGCGCCCGGGCATCACCCAGCAGTGGGAAAAGGTCCCGGGCACGCAGGTGCTGGCCCGCCAGGAGCAGCGCTGGACTGCGCTGACTCCGGTGGACTTTATGCGTCGGGTGTTCACCGGCATGGGCCCGCGTTTCCAGGACAATGAAAAGGGCCTGACGCTGTTCCTCGAAGTGCTGCATATCAGCGTCTGGCAGACCGCCCTGTCCCTGGAGCACCGGGTCGACCACCAGGGCCTGATGGCCCAGGACGGCGCCACCTTCTTCCGCACCATGGAGCAGTGGGCTTCGCTGCGCGATCGTCCGTACCACCCGCTGGCCAAGGCCAAGCAGGGTCTGCTGCAGGCCGAATACCAGCAGTACCAGGCCGAGTTCGCCCAGCCGGTGACGCTGAACTGGGTGGCGGTGCACAAGAGCCTGCTGCAATGCGGCGAGGGCGTGGCGGACCTGGAACAGGTCTACCCGGCGCGCTACCTGTTGCCCGAAGCCTTGCAGGTACGGTTGGCCGGCGAGCTGCGCGAGCGCGGCATCGGCGACAGCCATGTGGCCTTGCCGGTGCACCCGTGGCAGTTCGAGCATGTGTTGCAGACGCAACTGGGCGATGCCTTCGCCCGTGGCGACTGCCAGCGCCTGGACTTCAGCGAAGCCACGGTGTTCGCCACCTCGTCGCTGCGTTCGATGACCCCTTGTTTCGCCAGCGCCGACTACCTGAAGTTGCCCATGGCCATCTATTCCCTGGGCGCCTCGCGTTACCTGCCGGCGGTGAAAATGATCAACGGCGGCCTCAGCGAAGCGTTGCTGCATCAGGTGCGGCGCCTCGACCCGGTGCTGGAACAGAGCCTGCACCTGTGCGACGAGAGCAAGTGGTGGGCCTTCATGCCGCCCCAGGCGACTTTGTTCGACGAGGCGCCGCGGCACCTGTCGGCGATGGTCCGCGGTTACCCGCAAGCCTTGCTCGACGACCCGGACTGCCGCCTGCTGCCGATGGCCGCCCTGGGCACGCCATTGCCCGGCAGCAACCGGCACTTCTTCGATGAGTGGCTGCAGTACCGCCAACTGCCGGCGACCCAGGCTTCGGTGCTGACCCTGTTCGGCGAACTGTGCCAGCGCTTCTTCGACGTCAACCTGCGGATGTTCCGCCTCGGCATGCTCGGTGAGGTGCACGGGCAGAACGCGGTGCTGGTGTGGAAGGCCGGCCAGGCCCAGGGCCTGCTGCTGCGCGACCACGATTCGCTGCGAATCTTCGTGCCATGGCTGGAACGCAACGGCATGGCCGACCCGGAATACCGGATCAAGAAAGGCCACGCCAACACCCTCTATCACCAGCGTCCCGAGGACCTGCTGTTCTGGCTGCAGACCCTGGCGATCCAGGTCAACGTGCGGGCGATCATCGACACCCTGGCCCAGGTCTATGCAGTGCCGGTGACTGCACTGTGGAGCGCCTTGCGCCAGGTATTGGACGGGCTGCTGCAGAGCATCGACTTCGACGACGAGGCGCGGGCGATGATCAGGCACCAGCTGTTCGAAGCGCCGCGCTGGCCGCAGAAGCTGCTGCTGACGCCGATGATCGAACGCGCCGGCGGCCCGGGCAGCATGCCGTTCGGCAAGGGCGAAGTGGTCAACCCGTTCCAGCGGTTGGCCGCCGATGCCTGACCCGGTGCTCCATCCTTGCAGGCGCACGCTGTTGCGCCTGTCCCTGGGGCTGCTGGCATTGCCGCAGATTGCCCGCGCCGAACCGCTGCGCCTGGTCACCCTGTTCCAGGGCGCCACCGACAGCGCCGTGGCGCTGGGGGTGACGCCCTGCGGCGTGGTGGAGTCGTCGAGCGAGAAACCGACCTTCCGTTACCTGCGCCCGGCGCTGGCGAATGTCCCCCACGTTGGCCTGGAAACCCAGCCCAGCCTGGAGGACATCGTGCTGCTGGAGCCGGACGTGATAGTCGCCTCGCGCTTTCGCCACCAGCGCATCGCGCCGCTGCTGGAGCGCATGGGCACAGTGCTGATGCTCGAGGAAGTCTTCGAGTTCAAGCGCACCCTGGCGCTGATGGGCGCGGCCCTGAACCGGCAACAGCAGGCCAGCAGCCTGTTGGGGCAATGGCAGCAGCGGGTGGCGAAACTGCGCGAGCAGTTGCAGGCGAAGATGGGCGGGCGCTGGCCGCTGACGGTGTCGGTGCTGGACGTGCGCGAGGACCATATCCGCAGTTTCCTGCCGGGCAGCTTCGCCGGCTCGGTGCTCAGCGAACTGGGCTTCGCCTGGAGCCCGGTCGCCCGTGAAGCCCGGGGCACCTATATGAAACTCACCAGCAAGGAGAACTTGCCCGTGGTCGATGCCGACCTGTTTTTCGTTTTCCAGCGCGCGGACAGCCCGGCGGTACAGCGCAACTATGAGCAACTGGTGCATTACCCGTTCTGGCAACAGCTGCACGCCGTGCAACAGGGCCAGGTGTGGCGGGTCGATGGCATCGCCTGGAGTTTCTCCGGCGGGATCCTCGGCGCCAACCTGATGCTCGATGACATTGCCCGCCTGGTGGCGCCTACATGAGTCGTGGCCTGAAACTCGGTTTGGCGTTTGTCGTCCTGCTGCTGTGCGTTGCCTTGAGCCTGGCGGCCGGGGCGACCTGGATCGAACCCTCGCAACTGCTCCAGGGCCTGTTGCAGCCGGACAGCCTGAGTGCCGGCCAGCAGTTGATCTTCAACAGTCGCTTGGCGCGCACCCTGATGGCCGTCGCCGTGGGCGCGAGCCTGGCGGTGGCGGGGGCGCTGATGCAGGCGCTGACCCGCAACCCGCTGGCATCGCCGGGCTTGTTCGGGGTGAACGCCGGGGCGACCTTCGCGATCATCCTCTGCTCGTCGCTGTTTGCCCTGTCATCCATGAACCAGTGGTTGTGGTGCGCCTTTATCGGCGCCGCGCTGGCCGGCAGCCTGGTGTGGCTGATCGGCAATCGCGGGCAGGGCAGCCTCAATCCGCTGCGCATCGTCCTGGCCGGGGCGGCGATCACCGCGTTGTTTTCCGCCTTCAGCCAGGCGTTGCTGGTGGTCAACGAGGAGGGGCTGGACACCGTGCTGTTCTGGCTCGCCGGGTCGCTGTCCGAGCGCGACCTGGCACTGGCCGCGCCGCTGCTGGTGGGCGTCTCGCTGACCTTGCTGGGGTCGTTGCTGCTGGCTGGGCAGGTCAATGTGCTCAACGCCGGCGAAGCCATCGCCATCGGCCTCGGGCAGCGCACCGGCTTGATCCGCTGGCTGATGAGCGTGCTGATCATCTGCCTGGCGGGCAGTGCGGTGGCGCTGGCGGGCAGCATCGGCTTCATCGGCCTGTTGGTGCCGCACATGGTGCGCAAGAGCCTGTCCATCGACCACCGCTGGTTGCTGCCGGGTTGCGCGGTGCTGGGGGCGATCCTCCTGCTGTTGGCCGACACCCTGGGACGTTTGGTGATCCTGCCGCAGGAGGTGCCGGTGGGGGTGATGACCGCCTTGTTCGGCGCCCCCTTCTTTATTTTCCTGGCGCGCCGTGGAGGTCGTTATGAGTAATACCCTGACCCTGCGCACCGCTGGCTTCTCCCGGCGCATCGACCTGGCGACCCTGGGGCGGCTGTTGCTGGCCGTGCTGGTGACGGCGCTGGTGATGCTCGGCGCCTTGTCCCTGGGCAAGCTCAAGCTGTCGCCGCTGGCTGTGCTGGAGCTGCTGTGGCACGGCGGCGACGAGCGCCTGCTGTTTATCGTCGAGCAACTGCGACTGCCGCGCCTGCTGCTGGCGGCCCTGGTCGGCGCGGCGCTGGCGGTGTCCGGCTTGATTTTGCAGAGCATCATCCGCAACCCGCTGGCGTCCCCCGATCTGCTGGGCATCACCAGCGGCGCCAGTGCCGCGGCGGTGCTGTACCTGTCGTTCTTTTCCCTGCTGCTGGGCCCGCAGTTTTTGCCACTGGCGGCGATGCTCGGCGCCGGGTTGGCGGCCCTGGCGATTTACCTGCTGGCCTGGAAGCAGGGCACGTCGCCGCTGCGCCTGGTGCTGATCGGCGTCGGCGTATCGGCGTTGCTGGCGGCGGTGACCACCTTTGTCCTGGTGTTCAGCCCGCTGACCACCACCTTGTCGGCCTATGTCTGGCTCACCGGCAGCGTCTACGGCGCCAGCTGGCCGGAGCCGCGGGCCCTGGGCGGCTGGCTGCTGGCGATCCTGCCGTTGCTGGTGTGGCTGGCGCGCCAGGTGCGGGTGCAACAATTGGACGATGCCTTGGCCCAGGGCATCGGTGTGCGGGTACAGTGGCTGCGCGCCGGCCTGCTCCTGGTGAGCGTGGCCCTGGCCGGAGCGGCGGTGGCCTGGGGCGGGGCGATCGCCTTTGTCGGCCTGATCGCGCCGCATATCGCCAAGCGCCTGGTAGCCCCGGGGTTTGCCGGGCAGGCGGTGATGGCGGCGCTGGTCGGCGCCAACCTGGTGATACTGGCCGACCTGATCGGGCGCACCCTGTTCCTGCCCCTGGATCTGCCGGCGGGGATCTTTGTCGCGGTGCTGGGCACGCCGTTCTTTCTTTATCTTTTGATCAACCAGCGGCACTAAGGAATTCCCGATGTCCTCGATGGCAACCCATCAACTGACCCTGGGCTATCAGCGCCAAGTGATTATCGACGGGCTGGACCTGCAACTGCCGGCGGGCCAGGTGTCGGTGCTGATCGGCAGCAACGGCTGCGGCAAGAGCACCCTGCTCAAATCCCTGGCGCGGCTGCTCAAGCCGCAGCAGGGCTCGGTGATCCTCAATGGCGAGGATATCCAGCGCAAATCCACCGCGACGGTGGCGCGGGAACTGGCGATCCTGCCGCAGATGCCCAGCGCTCCCGAAGGCATCACCGTGCGCCAGCTGGTGGCCCTGGGGCGTTATCCCTACCAGAACTGGATGCAGCAGTGGTCGGCCCAGGATGAAGCCATGGTCGAGCGCGCGCTGCTGCAAACTGGCGTGCAGGCCCTGGCCGAGCGGCCGGTGGATGCCTTGTCCGGCGGCCAGCGCCAGCGGGTGTGGATCGCCATGACCCTGGCCCAGGACACCGAGATCGTGCTGCTCGACGAGCCCACCACCTTTCTCGACCTGGCGCACCAGATCGAGGTGCTGGACCTGTTGCGCGAGCTCAATCGCCAGGAGAACAAGACCATCGTCATGGTCCTGCACGACCTCAACCTGGCCTGTCGCTACGCCGACCATATGGTGGCGGTGCACCAGCGCACCGCGTTCGCCCAGGGCCGGCCGGCGGATATCCTGACCGAGGAGCTGGTCAAGCAGGTGTTCGACCTCAATTGCCGGATCATCCCCGATCCGTTTTTCGGCACGCCGCTGTGCATTCCCTTTGGCCGGGAACTGCCGCAATGAACCTGCAAGCCGCCTTCAACCCGGCAGACTGGAGCGTGCTGTCCGGCGCGCTGCGGCTGAAACCCATGGCCCAGCGCGACCGGCAGCGCTCCCTGAGCGCCCGGGCCTTGCTCGACGATGAGACCTGCATCGCGCTGCTCGACCAGCTGGGACCAGTGATAGGTTCGCCGACCCGAGGGATCACCGCCTCGCTGCTGGCCAAGCGTTTTTCCTTCCTCGCCACCGGCGCCTGCCTGTACGCCATGTCGGTGTGCGACCAGGGTCTGCTGCTGTCCCTGGACGATTGCGTGATCGAGTACGGCCACGACGACGGGCTCTGGACTTCGTCGATGCCGCTGCCAGACCAGGTTCCCCAGGCTTATGCCGCGGGTGAACGCGAAGCCTGGCGTGCTTCCATCATCGAGTCGTTGTTCGCCGGAGTGCTGGCGCCGCTGTGGCAGACCTTCAACCGGGTCAGCGGCATTTCCCGGCGCATCCTCTGGGAAAACACCGCGGTGCGGGTCTATTCGCTGTACGAAAAACGCATGAGCAAGGTCGAGGACCCGCTGATCCGCCTGCGGCATGAGGCCGACTTCGACTGGCTGCTGCAGGAGGCCGAGCCACAATTGTTCGGCCTGGACTACAACCCGCTGCGGCACTTCCGCCGCCCGCCGACGCAGCTGGAGGAGGGCAAGAGCATCCGCTTTCGCCGCACCTGCTGCTTCTATTACGAGGCCACCGAGCCCGCCGAATACTGCTCCACATGCCCGCTGCTGCGCCCGAGGAAATGCCGATGATCGCTCCGCGCCAACAACCCACCAGCGCTGCCTTGCTCGAGCATTACCGTGGCATCGCGCCTTCGACCCTCGGCCACTTTGGCGACGAGGGTTACCTGCGCGGTATCCGCCCGCTGTTCGACGGGCTGTGGATGCTCGGCAATGTAGTGACGGTCAAGGTCTTCGCCCCGGATGGCGCCATCCTGCGCGACGCGCTGCTGCTCAGCGAACCGGGGGACGTGCTGGTGATCCAGTGTGTGGGCGACCAGGAGTGCGCCTGCTGGGGCGAACTGCGCACCCTGGCCGGACTGATCAAGGGCCTGGCCGGGGTGGTGGTGGAGGGCGCGGTCACCGACGTCGCCGCCTTGCGTGAGCATCGCCTGCCGGTGTTCAGCCGTGGTATCAGCGCCTACACCACCCGGGGCATCGGCGAGCAAGGGGAGGTCAACCAACCGATCGAGGTGGCCGGGGTGCGAGTCAACCCGGGGGATATCGCCATCGGCGACGATGACGGCGTGTTCATTCTCGACGGGCAACGGGCCGAAGCGTTGTTGCCGCAGTTGCTGGCCAAGGAGGAGCAGGACCGCGAGCGGCGCGCGGCGTTCTTGCAGCGCTTGGCTTCTATCGGCTGAGTGGTGGATTTGCACTTTTATAAGGCGTCGCCGACCCGGCCTTGCACCAGGCTAAGGCGATTCAGGGCCCCAGGCAGGGTATCCGGGAGCCTTGCAGAATTACCGCGCAAGCCCGCCAGCACGGCGTTTCAAGACTTGCAACGCAGCCTGGCACAAAGGCTGCAAGACAGCCGATAACGCCCCACCGCGCATGTCGCGGGCGGGCCGCCCCGTCGGTCAACGCAGATCGATCGGCCAACAGGCCATGGGCACTCGGTGAGTCAGGCACAGCAGCCCGATCGCACACCGCAAATAACAGGCAAAGGCGCCTGGAACCGTGAGGTTTCAGGCGCTTTTTTTTGCTTTAAAAAAACCGTGATTGGCTTGGGTCGGGTGCTATTTATGAATGCCATTGTTGCCCCTTTGAACACACACAAAACCCTGATCGTGATCGGCAACGGCATGGTCGGACATCATTGCGTCGAACAGCTGGTGGCGCGCGGCGCCCTTGAGCAGTACCGCCTGCATGTCTTCAGCGAAGAGCCGATGCGCGCCTACGACCGGGTGCACCTGTCCGAGTATTTCACCGGTCGCGACGCCGAATCCCTGGCCCTGGGCGATGCCGCGCTGTACCAGACCCCGGGCCTGACCCTGCACCTGGGCGTGGCGGTGCTGGGCATCGACCGCGCCAACCGCCAGGTGCTCACCGCCGCCGGCCCGGTGCACTACGACAAGCTGGTGCTGGCTACCGGTTCCTATCCTTTCGTGCCGCCGATCGAGGGCGCCGAGGGCGACTCGCGCCTGGTCTATCGCACCCTGGAAGACCTCGATGGCATCCGCGCCGCGGCCGCTAATGCCCGGCGTGGTGTGGTGGTGGGCGGCGGGCTGCTCGGCCTGGAGGCGGCCAACGCCTTGAAGAGCCTGGGCCTGGAAGCCCATGTGGTGGAGTTCGCCCCAAGGCTGATGCCGGTGCAGCTGGACGAGCAGGGCGGTCGTGCGCTGAAGGCGCGGATCGAAGCCCTGGGCGTCGGCGTGCATCTGGGCAAGGGTACCCAATCGATCAGCGCCGGTGAGCAGTACCGCTACCGGATGAACTTCGCTGGCGACGACTTCCTGGAAACCGACCTGATCGTATTCTCCGCGGGTATTCGCGCCCAGGATGCCCTGGCCCGCGACTGCGCCCTGGAGATCGGCCCGCGCGGCGGCGTGGTGGTGGACAACCAGTGCCTGAGTGGCGACCCGCACATCTACGCGATCGGCGAGTGCGCCAGCTGGAACGGCAGCATCTTCGGCCTGGTGGCTCCGGGTTACCAGATGGCCCGCAGCGTCGCCGCCCAACTGTGCGGCGAGCCTTGCGAGCCTTTCATGGGCGCGGACATGTCGACCAAGCTCAAGCTGCTGGGGGTGGATGTCGGCTCCATCGGCGACGCCCAGGGCCTGACCCCGGGCGCGCGCAGCTACCAGTTCATCGACGAAGCCACGGCCAGCTACCGGCGCCTGGTGGTGGACGCCAGCGGCAAGCAGGTACTCGGCGCGGTGCTGGTGGGCGACAACAGCTACTACGACACCCTGCTGCAATATATGCAGAACGGCATCGCCTTGCCCGCCGAACCGGCCGGCCTGATCCTGCCGTCCAGCACCGGCGCGCCGACCCTCGGCCCGGGCGCCTTGCCCGAGTCGGCCACGGTCTGCTCCTGCCATAACGTCACCAAGGGTGCGATCTGCTCGGCCATCGATGGCGGCTGCTCCGACCTCGGCCAGCTCAAGGTGCAGACCAAGGCCTGCACCGGCTGCGGCGGCTGCGCCGGCCTGCTCAAGCAGGTGTTCGAGCACGAGCTGATCGCCCGCGGCGTCAGTGTCGACAAGAGCCTGTGCGAACACTTTGCCTACACCCGCCAGGAGCTGTACGCCCTGGTGCGGGTCGAGGGCATCCTCAGTTTCGACGAGATGCTCGCCAAGCATGGCCGCGGCCATGTCGGCTGCGATATCTGCAAGCCGGCGGTGGGTTCGATCCTCGCCTCGTGCTGGAACCAGCCGATCATGGATCGCTCCCTGGTGCCGCTGCAGGACACCAACGACACCTTCATGGCCAATATGCAGAAGAACGGCACCTACTCGGTGGTGCCAAGGATCGCCGGTGGCGAGATCACCGCCGACAAGCTGATCGTGATTGGCCAGGTGGCGAAGAAATACGACCTCTACACCAAGATCACCGGCGGCCAGCGCATCGACCTGTTCGGCGCCCAGCTGCATCAGCTGCCGGATATCTGGGCCGAGCTGATCGCCGCCGGTTTCGAGACCGGGCATGCCTACGGCAAGTCGACCCGCACCGTGAAGTCCTGCGTCGGCAGCACCTGGTGCCGCTACGGCGTGCAGGACAGCGTGCGCATGGCCCTGGAGATCGAGGACCGCTACAAGGGCCTGCGTTCGCCGCACAAACTGAAGTTCGCGGTATCCGGCTGCACCCGCGAATGCGCCGAGGCGCAGAGCAAGGACGTCGGTGTGATCGCCACCGAGAAGGGCTGGAACCTGTATGTCTGCGGCAACGGCGGCATGCGTCCGCGCCACGCCGAACTGTTCGCCACCGACCTCGACGACCAGACGCTGATCCGCTACATCGACCGCTTCCTGATGTTCTACATCCGCACCGCCGACCGCCTGCAACGCACCTCGGTGTGGCGCGAGAGCCTGGAGGGCGGCCTGGACTACCTCAAGGCGGTGATCATCGACGACAGCCTGGGGCTGGGCGCCGAGCTGGAAGCCCAGATGCAACTGGTGGTGGACCGCTACGAATGCGAATGGGCCAACGCCCTCAAGGACCCGGACAAACTCAAGCGCTTCCGCACCTTCGTCAACGACCAGCGCCCGGACCCGGACATTCATTTTGTCCAGGAACGCGGCCAGCGCCGGCCGATCATGGCCGCCGAACTCAACCTGATCCCTGTCACCGAGGAGGTGCTCTGATGAGCCTGTCGCCAAGCCTGCAACCTATCGAAAGCGGATTCGCCGAGCAGCCCGGCGTGCAGTGGCAGGCGGTGTGCAGCCGCCAGGACCTGGTCAGCCACAGCGGTGTGGTGGTCTGGCACGACGGCGCCCAGGTGGCGCTGATCTACCTGCCGGATGCCGCGCAGCAGACCCTCTACGCCATCGACAACCATGACCCGCAGTCCGGCGCCAACGTGATCGGCCGCGGCCTGGTGGGCTGCATCAAGGACGAACTGGTGATCGCCTCGCCCTTGTACAAGCAGCACTTCCGCCTGGCCGACGGCTCCTGCCTGGAATACCCCGAGCAACGCCTGCGCACATGGCCGGCGCGGCTGCGCGGCGACGTGGTGGAAATCGGCGTGCGCTAAGCCCTGCACGCCTCATGCAATTCAGATCCATGCCTGACTCCGCGCCTTTCGGCGCGGGGCCGGAACCCCTGTTGCTCAAGGTATCGGAGACGCCCATGAAAACCGCTGCTCAGTTGCTCAAGTTGAAGGCCGTGGAAAACCACCAGGTGCACAGCATCGGCCCGGACCAGATGGTGCTCGAAGCGCTGCAGATAATGGCGCAGAAAAATGTCGGCGCGCTGCCGGTGATGGAAGCCGGCCAGGTGGTCGGCGTCATCAGCGAACGCGACTATGCGCGCAAGGTAGTGCTGCAAGGCCGCTCATCAGTAGGCACCCCGGTCCGCGCAATCATGAGCGCACCGGTGGTCACCGCCGACAGCCAGCACAGCATCGAACGCTGCATGGCCGTGATGACCGACAGCCACCTGCGGCACCTGCCTGTATTGGAAGGCGAGCAACTGATTGGCTTGCTGTCGATTGGCGATCTGGTGAAGGAAGCGATTGTCGAGCAGGCGGATCTGATTCGGCAGTTGGAGCACTATATTCGGGGGGATTGAATCGTGAGTAGGGACCCGTCAAGCCAAGGTGGTTCACTAGTAGGAGCGAAGCTTGCTCGCGAGGCGTCCTGGCAGGCACGCCGCGTAGTGTCTATCTCCAGCAAGCGCTCCTAGCACTGCTGCAGCTTTCATCGCATAAATCCCCCCTCATGACAAACGCCGATGTCACCAGCAACAGCGCTGTAGATGATGGTGCCGCAGACCAGGAAATGGACTGCACCTGACTGACAGTCAGGCATGCCCCGGTCATCGCATTGCTGCGTCCACCCGGCTCAGGATCTCGCAGCGCTGGTCTCGTCAGCCAATGCAGCCTCCACCCGCCCACCGGTAACGGTGCTCAGGAAGCCAGATCATCAGATGCCCTTGCTCCCGGTCGTAAGGAGCCGCCAGTCCCGCGTTAGAGGACATCCCCACAGGTGGCAGGGGCCTTGATCCCTGATGACACTCAGCATTCTTGGCGGGATGACGTGGGGCGTGGATTGGAGAGCGGAAGGTGAGGTGACCGACATGGCTCTGGTGGGTAAACGCGATGGCCGCAATTTGGCTACGGCAGGCAATTGAGTTACGCAGGGTCACAGGCGCTGAAAGACATGTTCGGCGGTGGTCACTACGGCACGGTCAAGGCGCACTGTGATCGCTGGCTGGCATTCGTGAGGTGGTGCCGCTCAGAAAAGGGGCCCGGTATCAATGATGCGCGGCAGATTGATCGGAAGGTGTTGGCCGACTATGCGGCGTATCTGCTTGAAGTGGTTACGGCTTGCGACCACCGCCGGCCTTTGGGTAATGCGGCTCGATTAATGCCACCAAACCGCTCCACGGTACGACCTGCTCCATCTCGGCCAGGAAGCGCTCAGGGCGCGTTTGCTTGCGCTTACCGGCGTACTCGAAATCGGAAAAGCTCATCTGACTCATGGGCATGGCTTATTGGGGCGGCTGAACGGAGGGCTATTTCAGCACAGGTCGAGCGACCTGTGCTGACTTGTTCGGAGAATCCTTAGTCAGAACCCTGCCCCAATACGACGGGCCCCAGACGTATTCCTTACTCAAAAACTACCTCCTACGCGGTGTTCGAACGCCAGCGAGAAACTGCTCACGATCCTGTGAGGTAGGTATTCATACCGCAAAAAGAGAACAATCCCAATGGCTCATAAACGGTTGTCCATCTTAAAGAGCCACGCACTCCTGCCAAACAGACACCCAACAAGATCATTCAAGACGTAGTACACATTCAAATGAATACTGTTAATGCCAGTTTATTGACTTAAATCGCGTCAACTTTCTGCCAAAAAATAAATCAGAAAATAAGCCTTGAAATGGCAACTAGTGCCCCGAGATCTGGATCCGCCACCCCACTATATCGGAGCCCCCATGGCAGACGTTTACTACATCAATGGCATCAGACTCGACAAAACTGAAGAGCACATCGAATTTGTTCGAGTTCGTAAAGTAGGCTCAGACGAGCACTTTATCGTGCCGCGCGAATTTGTCGCTCAGCTCATCCAAACCGGCGTGTCATTCAAATCTCGATACCATGACGGCGAGGAGTGGAAAACCGGTGCGGATGTGGAAGTCTTTGAAGACGTCTTCCTTCGGGCAAACCGCAACAGCACCGCTAAAGACAACCTCAGAAATTTGAAACAGGTCTGATCCTTTCGAGGCCCTGAGCGCGAGAGAGCGATTCTGCCCGCTCGCCTGCTCATCTGCCATATGCGTCGGCACACCGCCCATTCGCGGCAGCCAGGCGACCTCATGAGACTCACTGCAGGTACGCTACATGGATCACCAGGTTGCGCTGAAGTTGATCGCCGAAAAGGCCTACGACGTCGGTTACTCCGCCAAGCTTCACTTCTCCACATACGACATTGTGGAGAAAGCCCCAGGGTGGATCGGTTTGGTCTCCCTGGTGATAGGCGTACTAGCGCTCTACATCGATTTTTTGGCGGCAAAACACGTTTCAGCGCTCATCACGGTGATCGGCATTTGCAGCCTTTACATCACCTATTACGCCGACTCCAAAGAACAATATTTTCAGGCCGGCAACAAGCTGACGGAATTGCTTGATCAGCTGAAGGGCATGTCGGCCCGATGCAAATCCAACCAGCAATTTACCGCCGCCGATCAAGCCGAACTGGATCAAATCACCACTCATTTCCGATCGGCCTGCCAGCGGAAGCACATCCTGTTCTCGGGCTGGCTGGCTCACAAAAAATTCTTCTGGGATCACCAGATCGATTGGATCGCTGAGCACCGTGAATTTAGGTTTTTCAGGGACAAGATCCCGTTTTCCGTATACGCCCTGATCGTAGTCATTCTGATCGCTCTTGCCGGCGGGTCATGGCTTGCCGCGCATCCGGAACTTCTCCTCTCCCTGAAGGAAGCCTGCACCCATGAGTAAAGAGCTTTTCGAGCAGTTTCGTAGAAACCTGGCGGTTAAAAATGCCGACGAGATCTCCAAAAGCTACCGGCAGATCACCGAGAAGCTCAACGGAAAATACTACGACAGCACCTCAGAGACACTTCACTGCCGCCAGGTCGGATCGTACGGTCGACATACCGCAGTCCACGGCGTGAGCGATCTGGACATGGCCTTCGTGCTCCCGTGGTCGGTGTACGACCGTTTTCAGCGCTACGAGAACAACAAGCAATCGTCACTCCTCGGTGAGATTCGCCTGGCTCTGAAAGAATGCTTCCCGAACCATGAGGTGAGGGCCCAGCAGCAGGTAGTCTCGATAAATTTCTCGGACTACGTGGTCGAGGTGCTCCCGGCATTCGAGCATGAGGATGGCAGCTACACCTACCCAGATGCGAATGACGGAGGCAGCTGGGAAACCTGTAACCCAGTCGCCGAAATCAATGAGATCAACACGCTGAACCAGGACAAAAACCATAACCTCAAGCGTCTATGCAAAATGGTGCGAGCCTGGAAAAACGACCATGGTGTGCCACTAAAGGGGATGCTGATCGACACCCTGTGCTACCAGTTCCTGAAGGGCACCACGGACTACGACACCAAGTCCTATGCCGCCTACAGCGAAATGACCCGGGACTTCTTCGCCTACCTGGTTGATATCGATGAAGACAAGGAGCAATGGCGTGCGCCCGGCAGTGGCTCCATCGTCACCAAATCAGGCAACTTTCATCCCAAGGCCAAGAAGGCCCTGAGACGCTTACAGGAGGCGCTGGATGATGCCGAGGTTGCCCATGAGCGGTGGAACACTGTGTTCGGCGAGCACTTCCCAGAGTATGTCGAGCAGGAAAAGAAACAGGCAATCGCAGAGAACCGCGTCAAAAACGCCGAGCAGTTCATCGGTCAAAAATTCAGCCTCGATATCCAGTACACCCTGCGCATCGATTGCTCCGTCAAGAACGAAGGTGATCGGCTTCGCAACCTGATGTCTCGCGTCATGACATACCGAATTCCCAAGCAGCGTGAGCTGACATTCTGGGTCGCCGAGATCGATGTACCACCACCGTACAAGATCTATTGGAAGGTGAAGAATGTCGGCCCACAGGCCATCGAACGAGACATGATCCGCGGCGAGATCCGTATCGACAGCGGCCACCGCCAAATCACCGAACACTCAACCTTCCAAGGCGATCATTACGTTGAATGCTACGCGGTGAAAGATAACGTCTGTGTAGCGCGCAGTCGGATCATCGTGCCAATTTGAGTGCGGTATAGAGGTGTACCAGGTAGCAGCCCAAACCTCTAACGACGCCTGCCGCTTTGCAGTATTCAATCTGCGCTATGGCGCACCGAAGCTGCAATCCAGAACTGCTTCACATCCGTAGCCACCGCCACAAGGACAACCGCATGCCCGCAGCAAAAAGGATTCTTTTACCCGACACCAACCAGAGCCCCGAACACATTTTGAAGGGCATCGGCGTTGCTGATCTCCTCTGCGCCACGCTGAACGTCACCGAAGTCATTTTCCTCGTGCCAGTCAAAGCCTCACTCACCTCTGGCTCCCTGCATACCGCGCTTGGTCAAGCTGTCCACGACGCACTCGTCAAAGGTAAACCGGTCAAACTTGAAAGTGGTGCGCAGATGCGCTGCGAGACGATGCAAACACTGCAATGGCTATCGCGTCCGTCCGTGGTGATCGCGGTATATGCCAGTCAAAAGATGATGGACAAGATCGACGCGCTACAGAATGTAGCAGCCGTTGTCGCTATCCCTTGGACGGCAGGTGAGATCGATGATTGGGTGAAGACCTGGTCACCACAAGCCTTGGGCCAACCGAGTCAGCCGGCCCAGTCAGCAGCGAAGCTCATTGCTGACCCGGTCGTTGAACAAGCGATGAAATCGCTGACCAAGATGATCAATAAAGCCCACAACATCTTGCATCCCTCTGACGAGGAACACGCCAAGCGGATCCTTCGAATTCTCCGTTCGCGCGATCATAAAGAACCTGCAGAAAACATCAGGCGTTGGGCAATCAAACATGGCTGGCTGCCAAAGGCGGCTGAACGTTTGGAGGTGCTGGCCCGCGTACAAAGCCAAAGCTCGACAACCCCGACCATGCCGAACAGAGCTACCAACGCTGGGCTGATGGTGCGCAACCATGAAGGCCTTAGCCCGATAGATTGCCTGCAATTGAACGTGCGATGTAAACCAGCCGTGCAACGGGCATGAGAGGTCGGAGTGACCGACCTCTCGCTGTTCGCCTACTTGAACAATGCTGACTTGGTTTCTTGAGCACCGACTAGCTGGGCGATGCGCGGCAACTCGGTACTACTACCTGCTGACGGTGCGGTTGCTAGCTCGTCGTTTAGAAAAGCCGTGGGTTTTCAAGTGCAAAGCGAAGGTCTGATTGAATGTTAAGACCGAGCAAGGGACATGTATGCTGGGTTAGCAGCCCTCCCTTGAAGCATGAAGGCGTCTACAGAAGTAGGGGGACAGATCTGTGCGGCTTAGCTTGCAGAGCGTGTTTCTTTCAGCCTCTTCGGATCTATCCTATCTGACCAAAATCCAGCATCGCCATTCTGTGAGTCATTGGCCTAGGCGAGATGCGGTTCCACTCGCGATGTTAAGCGAACCGGCATAACTAAAATTGTGGTACGGTCCTGCACTGCTGCATAAATGGTGTGTGGAGCGCTCACCCCAGCAGGGGGGAGCGCCATCACGCAAGTGGGTGTTTATGGATGACGGGATTGCCACCGCGTGAAAATTCTCTCGTATAACCCGGGCCACGATGGCGCTATCGCACTACTTCAAGATGGACGTTTAATAATGTCTATCGAAGCGGAAAAAAATTCAAACTATCGATATTCATCACTTGCTATTCCGGATGTTCTGGATGCGATCGGTGAGTTAGAGGATATTCCAGATGTCATTTGTGCTGGAGGATGGTGGCCTCGTGATCACAATGAGTATCTATTTGGCTCGAAAACGAATGTTGGATATCGTGGGTTATCCGATAACGATTTCATCATAAGCCAAAGACGTTTCCTAAAGCGAGATGTGAAGTACTTTTCATCCTCGCACGAACGCGCGCACTTACTTTGTGCCTTTGGCATGTCGACTTTCCCAAAAGGAACCCCGTGCTATGCATTAGTGTGGGAAGGCGGCCTCGGTGCTTTTTACGAGATTGATTCAGAACTGAACATCACACTGGTTGCCGACGTTCTAGATCAGCCGGGAAATCGCTACGGTCTGCTCTATGGATTGGCAGATCCGACCTTTCCAAAAACTGGATCGTATCCCCGGCACTCAGATGCAGGGAAACTCATGGCGCTGGCCTCATATTCGAATCGGAGCACGCCTTCCGCTGAAGAGAAGAAATTGATTAATTTTCTACTGGGTGGCCCGTGCCAGGCACTTAGTTCCTATGAGGCCATTGAGAGCGCGCCTCACTTCAATGTGGGGCTGGAAGACCCTGAGTTTAGAAATTTTGCGGGGATTTATAGCGATGCACTATTCGATATCTTCTATCGGTTCGCAAAAAATCACTTGAAGAAGAAGCTTCCACTGATTATTTCCGGTGGATGTGGGTTGAATTGCGACTGGAACACGAAGTGGATGGAGACTGGTCTTTTTTCGGAGATATTCGTGCCTCCGGTCGCCAACGATTCCGGCGCCGCCATAGGCACGGCCGTCGATGCGCAGTTCCGCTTTACTGGCAATCCGAAGATCGAATGGGATGTCTATGCTGGGTTGGCATTTGGTGCGCTCGGCGCATTCAATGCTGAGAGATATGACATCCAAGATGTCGATTCCGCTGCAATTGCCGATATGCTGGCGAGCGACCTCATCCTCGGATGGGTAAGTGGCCGATACGAAATCGGTCCACGCGCACTTGGCAACAGGTCTATCTTAGCTGCCCCGTTCCGAGATAGCACTCGAATCCGACTGAACGAGATCAAGCAGCGCGAACAGTTCCGTCCGATTGCTCCTGTATGCCTCCAGGCTGATGCAGCGAGATGGTTCGGATGCGCACACGAAAGTCCACACATGCTTTTCACTCATCGTGCAACGACGAACGCCCTAGCAGCCGTCACGCATGTGAACGGGACGGCCCGTATCCAGACCGTCACCTCTAAAACAAACAAAAGACTTTATGACCTGCTTGTCGCGTTTAAAAATCGCACTGGGTACGGGGTGTTGTGTAACACGTCCCTGAATTTCAACGGGAAAGGCTTCATCAACAACATTGCTGATCTCGATGCCTACAGCGTGGAGCACGGATTGGACGGGTTCGTGGTCGAAGGGGGGGCATATCTGCTAAAGGACTCCCAGCGATATCAAACATACAAGGCGGTAGCGGACTCTTCAGCTTTGGCGACCCGCTAACCGGGCAAAGCCTAGCGGTAGTTGCGCCACGCGTCACGCCGGAAGGGGCATCAGTCAGGTGCCCCAATCCGATGTATGACCCTTACTGAGTAAGCAAACATTATGGATTCATACCCACTGGGATTCGAGGAGGACGATCGTCTGCGATCCGCCTTTATCCGAAACCTCACGTTGCATCAACTGGACCGCTCGGCAACTTCGGATGTTGCCGGATCGAACCTGGCTTCGAGTATTCCGAAGACACTCGTACAGTACTGGCACGATCCGGATGATGTGCCGGAAGACGTTCAAGCCTGTATGAACAGTTGGAAGAGGCTTAGCGCGGAGGGCTTTGCGTTCCGGATGTTTAACGACGTATCCGCTGCCGAGTACATTACTGAGTGGTATGGAGAGTCGGAGCAAGAGGCATTCGCGCGATGCCGACATCCGGCAATGCGTTGCGACTATTTGCGGATGTGCGTCTTGGTTGCAGAAGGTGGACTTTATATCGATGCAGACGACGTACTGCTTGGAGACAACTGGAGATACCTTTTCCATGACAGCGCACTTAAGGTGCAGCCGCTTTGCTACGACATCCCATCTTGCGGCATGGTACCAGCGTCAGAGATCTGGCGAAGGGATCTACCGACAGACGAACGCATATTTTATGTCAACAACGATCCAATAGCTGCGCCAGCCCATCACCCCGTACTGAAGCGAGCGCTGTCTCGCTCGACCGAGAAGCTTTTAGGCAAGGGTCGCTTCCCAGAGATCCAAGAGACGACTGGTCCCGGAAATCTCACCGCATCGTTAGCCGCGCACGCACGTGATCTGATGGTTAGGGGGGCTCCTCTCGACTTTGAGTTGTTACATGATTGGGAGGCCATTGCGGAAACACGTTGGGAGCTGTCCTACCGTAATGACGCCCGCAACTGGCGCAACATGGACTCCCACTGAGGCTATCTGGAGTAGGAAGTTTCGATGAATCTTAGGGACGCCTCGGGCATATTGCGTGGGATAGCATTTCGGTTGCTACGTGCCATAGCGAGCATTTTTCCGGGAGGGAAAATCTCGGCCTTTGGCACGGGCGAAGGACTGATCAACTCGATTCTAATCGTCAACCTTGACCGGCAACCGCGTAGATGGCGTCGTGTGCTCCGAGAACTCCGGCGGTTCCGCACGGCCGACGGTGTTTCCCTTGCCTCCATGGCTCGACGATTTGCGGCAGTGGACGCTCGCGACGGCCGCGCCGTCGCCGCAACAGCCGATGTCGACTCGACATACCGCATTGGTGATCAACTCTACGTCCAGCCGGATGCGAGGCTTGAGAAGTGCTTTCCCGTCAACGAGCCTATAACAATGACGCGGCAGGAGATAGCTGTAGCGAGGTCGCACGTGGAGGTTTGGAAGACCATCGCGTGCGGGACAGACAAATATGTGCTGGTGCTCGAGGACGACGTTTGGTTCAAGATAGGCGCAGCGGCAGCAATCTCCTGTGGCTGGCGTGCCGCCATTCAACACTGTTGTGCTGAAGGAGGTCCGCGTTTGTTGTACCTGTCCTATGAAGATGCCGGGGGAACAGCAGAACGTGTTGACCTCTGCGATGCTCTTTTCCGACCGGTGCGGGGACTTTGGTTTCTCTCCGGCTACATCTTGTCGCGTGAGGGGGCGGCGGCACTGCTCCGGGCAATGCCCGTGATTGGCCCTGTGGACATGTGGTTAAACTATCGCTTTGGTGAACTCGGTGCACTCGCCCTCTCCTCGCCGGTGATATTACAGCGACAGGATAGCGGCTCGGACAATTCCTACTCCGTGCTTCCTTACCTAGCGCGAGCGGGGATTATTGATGCAGGCTCGAACCCTATGGCACCCGAACGGGCGGGGGCTGTGTCGGTGTTGGCCTGGACTACCTGCGGCGAGCATGAAGCGCTCGCAATGGCTCTGTCGATGTTGGGGTTGCGAGTGCGGGTGTTCGATGGTGATGAAGACGCAATTCGACCGCAAGACTTGTTGGAGCTTTTCGAGATGTTCGACGCCCTCGTTGACGCTCCACTAACGCCGGATGCGATGGAAGCCGCAACCGCAAGGACTGACGTTAGGTTTCTCATGGAAGCGAAGACAGTGTTTCAGTCCGAGACACGGCAGGGATCTCTACCGCTTTCGCGCACCGCGATTCTGTCGTATGGCGAGTCAGACAATGGATTGTGGGAGCCGATCTGCAGTCTTCTTGGCCTCACTGAGCCCGTGCAGTCTTTCCCTGTTGGAGCACCACGGTGGTTGAGGATGTTTAGAGACGGTAGAGCAGACGGCGCGCACCGGATTGCTCCTTCGCATTCCCAGCAGATTTCTTTGCTAGATGAGTCACCTTGGGTTCTCCCGGCAAAAAATGGGTGGCAGCCGAGAGTACCCTCGAATCGCCCCATACCACCGATGGGGGAACTGCTCGTTTTCTCCGAAATGACTACAGCGACCTCGTCTTTTCCCGCGCTCGTCGAGACTTTCCCGGGGAATTTGGTCTCGTTTTCGCAGGATGCTCTCGTTCATGATAAGGAAGGTGCCCATCTCATCGTCAGCAAGGTTGCCACTGGAACCAGGCAGTACCGTTCGGGAGCCTTCGCGTCAAAACGACTGTTCGGATACGGTCGCTTTGAGGCTAAGATCAAAGCCGCCAGCGGATCCGGCCTTATTACTGGCTTTTTCCTTCACCGAGATGCACCAAGGCAAGAGATTGATGTAGAACTGGCAGGAGATGATCCTCGAAGCATGCTGGTAAACGTCTACTTCAACCCAGGTGACGATGGTGCAGCAATGAACTTTGGCTATAGGGGTTCGCCTTGCCGTATCGACCTCGGCTTCGATGCTACTTCGGACTTCCATGTCTACACGGTTGACTGGCGGCCGGACCGTATCACGTGGTTAGTGGACGGCCACGTCGTGCATGAGCGCGTAGGCTGGGACCCCACCCCAATTCCACATCTTCCAATGCGACTACACGCAAACCTCTGGGCTCCTCGGTCCGAAGAGCTCGCCGGACAGCTCGATCCCCATGTCCTGCCAGCGACAGCGAGCTTCAAAAAGGTATCGGTGTGGGCGTGACTCCAATCGTGGTTACACGGAGATGTGTGCAAAGAGAGGTTAAAGTTCAATCGCTGGAACGGCCTTCAGGCTTGGTTATTCTCTCGATATCCCCTATGCGGCGCTCAAGGCTGGCTTTCGCGCATTTTCTTCAGGGTATGACTCGTTATCTCTAAAATTATCCTCAGCCTATTTCCAGGTGGCGAACCACCGTGAAAAAGCCCTGACAGGATAATGGAAGACGCTGATGAAAATACCCATTGAATTCAGCCAGTTTCGTATTGATACGATTCCTGTCTCCCACATCCAGCACCACTGCATTCAACAGAATAACTTGGTTGTCCCTGAATCCGACAATTTTGCCCGTTTCTTCGATAATTATGCGACCAATATTTCCAGTTGTGTAAAACACCTGTTGGTGGACCGCCGGGGAGATGCATCCCAGAGGCAACCAGTGCGGGATAGGTACGCCCGAGGCTTTTAAGCAAGTCATCGATCATTGCGGCGTTCACATCAACCAGCATTGTCCCTGCAGAGCTAAGCATGTGATCTTTCGTTCAGCTCGAACACTACATCTTCAACCTCCATTTCGGCGTTGTATTTGAAAACCACCTGAGTCTCTTTAGGCATGCTCGAAAAACGATAGGTATCAGACCCACCTGTCATACCTCTAATGGGCATTTTGAAGGGGGCTCGTGATGCAAAAGGCTCTCCGAAACGGGATCGTACCCACTGTTGGCTCATTCGAGTTTCAAGTTTGTAGGGCAGTTCGCCCCCGTAGGTGGATGCTCCCTCGAAGCTTTCGAGCAAGCTGATAAAGAAAATTTCAAACCGTAAATTGCTGGCCCAGAATCCCATTTCAAGACCCGATTCAGGGGCCATCGATAAGGTATCGCTGTCCTCGAAAATACCTGTTGGCGGGCCTCCAGGAAGATGCATTCCGGAGGCAATCATTTCGGGGTAGGTGCGGCCAAGGTTCTTAACCAGCTTATTGATCATGACGGCGTTCATTTCCTCGATCACGGTACCTCCTAAACTACGCGTGTGATTTTTCGTTCAGTCTGAAGACGATTCCTTCCACTTCCATTTCAACGGTGTACTTGAACAACACATGGATGCTCTTGGACATGCCTGGAAAACGATAGCTATCCCAGCCACCTGTCATGCCGGAGATAGGAACTCTATAAGGCGCTCCTGACTCCAGCGGCTCACCATATTGAGATTTAACCCACGTCTGATTCATCTTCGTTTTGAGCTGGTAGGGAAGACTCCCTCGGTATATGGGCTCTCCTTCAAAGCCCTCAAGAAAGGTAATGAACAGGTTTTCAAAACGTTGAGTGCTGGCCCAAAAAACCAATTCGATCCCTGGCTCCGACGACACCGTCACCCTGTCGCTGTCATCAAAGATGCCCTTTGGTGGTCCTCCTGGGAGATACATTCCTGAGGCAATCATTTCGGGGTAAGTGCGCCCGAGGCTTTTGACCAAGTCATCGATCATTGCAGCATTCATATCAATAACAGCCTTGTCCATACAAAACTAAACATTGGGCTTGTTGTTTGACCTGAACACAACTCCTTCAACTTCCATGTTCATGTTGTATTGAAATACCGTTCTAATGTTTTTTGCCGTGCCGGGAAGGTGGTAGGTATCCCAGCCGCCAGTCATTCCAAGTACCGGCATTTTGAAAGGTGCTTTTGACTCCAAAGGCTCTCCGTAATGGGACCTTACCCAAGCTCGGTTCATTCGGCGTTGGAGCTGGTACGGCAATCCATTCTCGTAAACTGAGTCGTCGTCGGAGGTCTTATGCAAGTAGATAGAGAGAGAGTCAAAGTGCTGAGTGCTTGAAAACCCCAACTCTATTCCGGTTGCGGGTGACATGAACGAGGTCTCATCGCCCTCGAGCATACCTTTTGGTTGCTCGCCTGGGAGGTACATTCCGGATGCGATCAACTCGGAATAGGTCCTCCCCATGCTTTTAATCAGGTCATCGATCATTGTGGTGTTCATATTCGAGCCAGCTGTGCCCCGTAAAACTAAGCGTGGGACTTTTCGTTAAGCCTGAACACTATCCCTTCCACTTCCATGTCGACGGTGTACTTGAACCGCACATGGATATGTTTGGGGAAACCTGCAAAGCGATAAGTATCCCAGCCGCCAGTCATACCTAGCACCGGGATTCTATAAGGCGCTCCTGACTCCAGAGGTTCGCCGTGATGGGATCTGACCCATTGCTGGCTCATCTTGATTTCGAGGTGGTAGGGCAGTTTTCCCTTGTAGGTTGATTGTTCTGGGAAGCGCTTTAGCAAGGAGATATATAAGGCCTCAAAGCGCTGGGTGCTGGCCCAAAACTCAAGTTCTATACCTGCCTCCGGTGACATGGCTATGGTATTGCTGTCCTCGAAGATTCCTTTTGGTGGGCCACCCGGGAGATACATTCCGGAGGCATTCATTTCAGGGTAGGTACGGCCGAGGCTCTTAACCAAGTCATCAATCAGTGCAGCGTTCATATCAATACCAGCCTTGTTTCCGATGAAGGTCGTGCAGCTCAGAGCGTGCCGTATCAATTTGTTCTTCGGTGAAGCCCTCTTCCTGCAAGAAGGGCTTGATGGCATCAAGATTAGCGTCTACGGCGGCCCGGAGGTCAGCAGCATCCTTTGCCTGGCGGGCCTTGTTGTTTCGGCCACCGTACGTCTCACTGTAGTTTTGATGTACCGCGCGGGGAATAGCGATACTTGGGGCTTTTCGTAGAGCTTCTTTCATGTGGTCTTCATGTATATCCGGCACGTTGGATTTCAGAAACGTCTCCAACGCCTTCTGCGACGGTATGTGATCAATATCCAGCCCATCCTTCGCACTTCTACTGGAAAGATCATTCGCCGGCCCAACCTCCAGCGGGTTGACCATGGGCTTGGCGAAGACCAGGTACAGCGAGCGGATGCCGCTGTCCGCCGGGAAGGTGATGATGCAGTCTTCGACCTTGAACTCGTCGAGGGGCGCGCCCTGGAGCTGGCTGTCGCCGCCTTCGGCGATGGGGTGGACCATGAGGCGGGCCAGTTCGTCGGTCACGCCCGGGTAGGGTGTCGGGGCGGTGACCACCGGGCCGTTGTGGGGTGTCCAGGTGATGGTGAGCGTGCCGAGGTGGGCCTGCATGGCGTTTTTGTCGGCGTTCCAGTGGGCCTTGATCACCGGGACGCTGTCCTGGCCCGACTGGGCGCTGGTGTGGATGCCATGGATTTGCAGCGCGCCCTGGCTGTCGCGGCGGAACTGGAAGCGCACTCGGGTGGTGGCGGTGCGCAGCTCGCGCAGTTGTTCTTCGCTGTAGAAGGAATCGTCGCCGAGCTGGGTCGGGGTCATGGCCAGGAGCAGGACCTGGCCCGCCGGGCCGCCGAGGGTTCTGGCCGCCGTGCCGGCCATCTGCAGTGACCAGGCGAAACTCCTGAGGATCAGTTCGCCGGCGACCCTGCCGAGTCCGACCTCGGTCGCCGAGGAGGCCATCAGCATGGTCTTGCCGAAATTGCCTGCGGGCTCGCTGGCGGTGCCGGCCTGAGTGGTGCCCCAAGGGGCGCTGCTGATGGACTTGGCGAAGACCAGGTCGGTGCGGGGAGTGGGGTCGGGCCAGGGGTCTTGCTGCAGGTAGACCGGGTCCGGTTCCGGCACGGGGCAGAGCAGGCTGCCGCTCCCGCTTGCGGCATTGTCCGTGACCAGTACCCAGTCGCCATTTCTGACCGCGGCAAGAATGTCCCGGTCGCTATTGAGGGTGTAATGCTCCCGCAACAGCTCATCCAACCCTACAAGGCTTGTCCTGTCGCGTTGCAGGGCCATGCGCACCTGGTTTTCCGCGTCATGCGGGCTTTGCGCATACCGTGCCTCGCGATCGGAGTTTTTCAGTAGACGCATGGGCAGCCTCGCTGTCTGGATCCGCCACCCATGCTAGGGGGCCGGTTCCGCGCGGCGCTTTAGGCCCTTTCTGAAACGCTCGAAAGAAAACTCGCTTGTGGGCCGCGGATAAAACCGGCCGTCCGGAACTGGCGATAAAGCCTGCCGTTCGTCACGGCGCGCCGAGCTGGATTCGACTTTTGCCGAGAATGGATTAATAGCTGTTGTGAGGGCCTCGCCAGGCCCGGCTGGGTTGCCATCCGCCGGAGGTTGCGCCAGATGAACGACTACTTGCTCGACGAAACCCTTGAGGAGCGCCGCCAGCGCCGGGTGGCGCAGGCGCTGAGCCTGAACCCCGACGAGGTGGCCCGCTGGGTCCTGACCATGGAGGAGGACGGCAGCGGCATGGGTTATGTCATCGAGTTTTCCGCCGCGACGCCGGTCGGGGTGCTGGCCAGGGTGCCGGGGCTGGGCAGCGATCGGCTGATCAATATCGGCCCCATCGACTAGCCGCCATGGCCACCGTGTCGATCCCCGAATGCCTGCGGGCGCTACACAGCGAGGGTTTTGTGCTGCTGCCCGGGGTGCTCGACGGGTTGCAGATCGACCTGCTGCGCCGTGCCATCGATGGTCTGAAACCGCAACATTGGGACTACAGCGGCTTGCTCGAACACTACAAATGCGTGTTCAACCGCGACCCGCTGTGGCTGCCGTTTCTCGATCTGCCGGGGGTGATCGAGCTGGCCGAAGCGGCGCTGGGTGCCGACTGCCATGTCATCGGCCAGACCGCCTGGCGCTGCCATCCGGGTTTCCAGGGCATGGGGTTGCACCTGGATTACCTGGTGCTGCAACTGCCCCGCAGTCTGCTCAGCGATCCGGCATTCGAGCTGCCGATGCAGATCTGTACCTGCCACCTGTACCTGGACGATATCGACCAGGACCTGTGCCCGACCCGGGTGGTGCCGGGCAGCCATAGAGCCGGGCGACCGCCACGGGCCGGCGAGGAACATTGGCATGGCCAAACTCCCCAGGCCGTGCTGTGCCAGGCCGGCGACGCGCTGATGTTTCGCAGCGAGCTGTGGCATTCGGGCAGCGAGAACAGCAGCGCCGAGCGCATCCGCTACCTGCTGCAGGTGCACTATGGCCGGCGCATGGTGGCGCAGAAGTTCTCGCCGTACCTGCACTGGTGTTTCAACCCCGAGGTAGTGGCCGCGGCCTCGCCGCGCCAGCGGCGCCTGCTCGGCGAGCATGAAGAAGCCGAATACGACTAACTGTCGGGAAAGGGGATCGACAACAGCCAGCGACTGAACGCCTGCAACGACGGCAGGTGCTGATAGCGGCTCGGGTAGGCCAGGTAGTAGCTGCGACCGCTGTCCACCGGCTCGAACAGCGCCACCAGCTCGCCACTCTGAATCTCGTCCTGCACCAGAATGCGCGGCACCAGGCCGATGCCGATGCCGGCGACCACCGCCTGGATCAGGTGTGCGGTCAGCTCGAACCCCGGTCCCATGCGCATTGCCCGTTGATGCAGGCCGTTCTGCTCGAACCACTCGGGCCAGGCATCGGGGCGCGACACCACGTTCAGCAATAGCTGTTGCGCCACGTCGGCGACGGACATCGAGGCGTATTCGGGCAGGGCCTTGGGGCTGGCCACCACCGTGAGTTTTTCCGACAGCAGCCGATGGGCCTCGTAGCCGGGCCAATGGCCGGTGCCGGCGCAGATGATGGCGTGCATGTCGGCGGTGTCCTTCGACAGGTCGCTGGTGACGATCCGCGAATGGATATGCACCAGGGTGCCCGGATGGCTGGCGTAAAAGTCATGCATGCGCGGCAGCAGCCATTTCGAACCGAAGGTCGGCAGCACCGCGAGGTGCAGCGGGCCGCCGCCGGCCTTGTGGGCGATGGTCTGCAAGGTGGCGTTGCGGATCCGCGCCAGGGCCGCCGCCAGTTCGTGGTGATACAGGGCGCCGGCGGCGGTCAGCTCGATATGCCGGCCGTCGCGGCTGAACAGCGGCACTTCCAGCAGCGACTCCAGGGCCTGGACCTGGCGGCTGACGGCGCTTTGGGTCAGCGCCAGTTCTTCGGCGGCCTTGGTGAAGCTGCCATGCCGCGCCGCGGCCTCGAAAGCCACCAGTACCGACATCGACGGGGTGAGACGTCTGGGGTTCATTCGTAAAACTCATGCAAATGCCGCAGGAAATACATTTGTCCCCAAGGCGCGGGCAGCGGAAAATACGCCTTATTGCCTATTCTGCCGCCCTTGGGTTGCGTGCAAGCATACGTGTTTTGCATGCACCGCTGCGCCTTTTCTCTGTCTGGAAGCCTTTTTGATGATTGCTCTGCTTGCCCCCGAACGCGACCCGCAGGCCCACTACCAGGGCTTCCTCGACGCCCTGGCCGCCGATGGTTTTCGTGGCGAGATTGCCCGTGACCTGGGCCTGCGCACGGTGCTGGCCACCGACAACTCGATCTACCAGAGGCTGCCGCAAGCCGCGGTCTTTCCCCGGGATGTGGCGGACGTCGAGCGGCTGGCCCGGCTGGCGGCGAGCCCGGAACATCGCGCGGTGGTGCTCACCCCCCGTGGCGGCGGCACCGGCACCAATGGCCAGTCGCTGACCGACGGCATAGTGGTCGACCTGTCGCGGCACATGAACCAGATCCTCGAGATCAACGTCGAGGAGCGCTGGGTGCGGGTGCAGAGCGGGGTGGTCAAGGACCAGCTGAACGCCGCCCTCAAGCCCCACGGCCTGTTCTTCGCCCCTGAACTCTCGACCTCCAACCGCGCCACCGTCGGCGGCATGATCAACACCGACGCCAGCGGCCAGGGCAGTTGCACCTACGGCAAGACCCGCGACCACGTACTGGCGTTGAGCACCGTGCTGCTGGGCGGCAGCCGCCTGGACAGCGCGCTCATCGACAACCGGCAGTTGGAGCAGGAAACCGCGCAGCCAGGGCGGATCGGCGAGGTCTACCGCTGCGCCCAGGACATCGCCGACCACCAGGCCGAGCTGATCGAGGCGATCTTTCCCAAGCTCAACCGCTGCCTGACCGGCTATGACCTGGCGCATCTGCGCGAGACCCCGGAGCAATTCAACCTCAACAGCGTGCTCTGCGGTTCCGAGGGCTCCCTGGGCTTTATCGTCGAGGCGCGGCTGAATGTACTGCCGATTCCCCGGCACTCGATCCTGGTCAACGTGCGTTATGCCGGCTTCATGGATGCGCTGCGCGACGCCAAGGCCTTGATGGCGCTGAAACCGCTGTCGATCGAGACGGTGGACTCCAAGGTGCTGATGTTGGCCATGCAGGACATCGTCTGGCACGGCGTGGCCCGTTATTTCCCCGAGCAGGCGGACACCCCGACCCTGGGCATCAACCTGATCGAGTTCAGCGGCGACGACCAGGAGGAGCTGGAACAGCGGGTCGACGCCTTTGTCCGGCACCTGCAGCAGGACAGCTCGGTGGTGCGCCTGGGCCACACCCTGGCCATAGGCGCCCAGGCGGTGAACCAGGTGTACGCCATGCGCAAGCGCGCGGTCGGCCTGCTGGGCAACGTCCAGGGCGAGGCGCGGCCGCAGCCCTTTGTCGAAGACACCGCAGTGCCGCCGGAGAACCTGGCGGACTACATCCTCGAGTTTCGTGCATTGCTCGATGGCTACGGCCTGCAATACGGCATGTTCGGCCATGTCGACGCCGGCGTGCTGCACGTGCGGCCGATCCTCGACATGAAGGACCCCAAGCAGGCGGCCTTGGTCCGGCCGATCTCCGACGCGGTGGCAGCGCTGACCCACAAGCACGGTGGCCTGCTGTGGGGCGAGCATGGCAAGGGCCTGCGCTCGCAGTACGTGCCGGACTATTTCGGCGAACTCTATCCGTCGCTGCAGGCGCTGAAGGCCGCGTTCGACCCGTTCAACCAGCTCAACCCCGGCAAGATCGCCACTCCGGCCTCGGTGCCTGAAGCGCGCCTGACCCGGGTCGACGAAGTGGTGCTGCGCGGCGAACTCGACCGCACCATCGACGAGCGCGTCTGGCAGAGCTATGACAGCGCCCTGCACTGCAACGGCAACGGCGCCTGCTACAACTTTGACCCGGACGACGCCATGTGCCCGTCGTGGAAGGCCACCCGCAACCGCATTCATTCGCCCAAGGGCCGCGCCTCGCTGATCCGCGAGTGGCTGCGCCTGCAAGGCGAGCAGGGGGTGGATGTGCTGAACGGCGGTGGCGCGCGGCTTTCCAACCTGGCCCGGCGCGTCTACAACAGCGCGGCGCGGCTGGCCGGGCGTGAGGACTTTTCCCATGAGGTGTACGACGCCATGGCCGGCTGCCTGGCGTGCAAGTCTTGCGCAGGGCAGTGCCCGGTCAAGGTCAATGTGCCGGAGTTCCGCTCGCGTTTCCTCGAACTGTACCACGGGCGTTACCTGCGGCCGCTGAAGGATTACCTGATCGGCTCCCTGGAGTTCAGCGTTCCTTATCTGGCGCGCCTGCCACGGTTGTACAACGCGCTGATCGGCGCGGCGCCGGTCAGCCGTGCCCTGAAGCACCTGGCGGGCATGGTCGACAGCCCGTTGCTCAGCACCCTGGATTTCCAGGCAGTGTGCCACCGGCGCAATGTGCGCATGGCCAACGCCGCGCAACTGGCGGCGCTGTCCGAAGAGCAGCGCCAGCGCAGCGTGATCCTGGTGCAGGACGCCTTTACCCGGTTCTTCGAGACGCCGCTGGCGGCCGAGTGGCTGGAGCTGATCGAGCGCCTGGGCTTCCAGGTCTACCTCGCGCCTTTCGCGCCGAATGGCAAGCCCCTGCAGGTCCAGGGTTTCCTCGGCGCCTTTGCCCGGGCCGCGCGCTACAACGCGCAGTCGCTGCTGCAACTGCAGGCCAGCGGCGTGCCCCTGGTCGGCCTCGACCCGGCGATGACCCTGGTCTACCGCCAGGAATACCGCAAGACCCTGGGTGCGGCTCAGGCGCCCGAGGTGCTGTTGCCGCAGGAATGGCTGGCCCGGGTGTTGCCTGAGGCATCGGCAGAAGCGAGCCCGAACTCTGAGGCTGAGCTTTATCAGTTCCTCCCACACTGCACCGAAAAGACCAACGAGCCCGCCAGCATCGGCCTCTGGCAGCAGGTGTTCGCCCGTATGGGCCTGAAGTTGCAGGTACTGGCCAGCGGTTGCTGCGGCATGTCCGGGACCTACGGCCACGAGACCCGCAACCTGGCGACTTCGCAGGTGATCTACCAGCAGTCCTGGCAGCCGCTGGTGGCGCGCCATGGCCAGGGCGGACGACTGCTGGCCGACGGTTATTCCTGCCGCAGCCAGGTCAAGCGCCAGGAGGGGCAGGGCCTGCAGCATCCGCTCCAGGCGTTGCTGGAACAACTGCGCAAGGCCTGATCGGATCCATCGGGGCGCCGGTTCCACGAGCGCTACGTCGGAATGCCGCCTCGCCCGATCGCAGCCTGCGGCAGCGGCTACAGCAACCCTGTTGCCGGTGTAGCCGCTGCCGAGCCCGCGAGGCTGCGATCGGTTGCGCAGCAACCGAAAACCCTGAGTCCCGGATCTTCTTGGATGGCCGCTGATCAACGTTATTCCGGCGTCCGCTGGATCAGTTCCAGGGCCTCGCTGCGCGACAGCGGCCGCTGCATGCGTTGCGACAACACTGCCATGGCCCTTGGGTACTCGCAGGCGACCACCGATTCCACCTGTTCGTTGAAACACAGCAAGGCGATAAAACGGTACTGCTCCGGCTCGCCCTCGAAGACGATCTGGTTCCACCGGCGGGCGTGGCCGAGCACCTCGAAGGTCTGGTCGTAGAAGTAGGTCCAGAAGAAGGGCACCACGCTGAAACTCAGCTGTTCGCCAAGCATGTTGCAGGCGGCCAGCCGGCCCTGCTGCTGGGCCACGCGCCAGTGTTCGATGCGCTGGGAGCGGCCGTCGCAGGGATAACTCACGATGTCGCCGGCCGCCCACAGGCCGTCGGCCACGGCCAGGCTGGCATCGGCCTTGAGCGAACCGTCCTCGGCCAGCTCGAGGCCTTCGACGAAGGCCGTGGCAGGGCTGACGCCGGTGCCGAACAGCACCAGGTCGACGGCGATGCGCTGGTCGTTGTCGAGGACAACCTGTTGCACCTGGTCCTCGCCGACCAGGGCCCGGGCTTCGCAACCGGCGTAGTAGATCACCCCGTGCTGTTCGTGCAGGGCGCGCACGGCGCTGCCGATGCGTTCCCCCAACTGGCGTTGCAGCGGCACCTGGTGGCGGCCGATCAGGTGCACCATCAGCCCGCGTTTGCGCAGGGCCGAGGCGGCTTCCAGGCCGATGAAACTGTCGCCGATGATCGCCACCCGTTTACCGGGCCGGGCCTGTTCCAGCAGGCGCGCGGCATCCTCCCGCGTGCGCAGCATGAACACCCCCGGCAGGTCGGCCCCCTCGATGGCCGGCAGGCGCGGTTCGGCGCCGGTGGCCAGGAGCGCGGCGTCGTAGTCCAGGCACTGGCCGTCGGCCAGGAGGATCTGCCGCCGGCCCGGGTCGAGACGCAGGACTTCGGCTTGCAGCAACTGCACATCGGCCTCGCGATAAAACTCCGGTTCGAGCAGGGGCGGAACTTCCGAAGGCGGCATCTCGCCGGCCAGCACGTATTTGCTCAGGGCGGTACGGTCATAGGCCGGCTGCACTTCCTTGTCGATCCAGGTCAGGTTGTTGCCCAGGCCCTCGGCCCGCAGGGTCGCCACCGCCGCAGCACCGGCGGCGCCGGCGCCGATCACCACGAACCGGCGCGGATCGGCCGGGCGTGGCACCACGGGGTCGGCCATGGGCTGGTCGGCAACCCAGACCCGGTCGTCGTGGCGGATGTCCACCCTGTAGCGCTTGAGGCTCGCCAGGGGCGGCGGCTCGCAGAGTTGCCCGCTGTCGCAGGCAAAAGCGCCCTTGTGCCAGGGGCAGATCAGTCGCTCCTGATACACCGCGCCCTGTTCCAGCGGCGCCCCGGCGTGGGGGCAATCGGCCTGGTAGGCCTGGACCTGATTGCCCGTGCGAATCAGCAGCACCGCTTCGGTACCGACCTGGACCCGAGTGCCACGGTCTTCGGGCAACTGGTCGAGGCGGGCCACGACATAAAAGGTCATCGCTTTTCTCCTGCACGTTCCGCGCCCTTGGTCCTCCTTGCGCGTCATCTTTCCTGGTGCAGGGCCGGGATCTTCTGTCAGAGGGCGCAACGCAGCCCGGCCAGGTGGCTTCGCTCGGCTTTTGTCATGAACGCCGGAAGTCGCTGGGTTAAGTGTGGACCCTGGAAAGCCCGGCTGATGGCCGCGCTCCGATAGCCGGTCATGCTCGACCCGACAGGTGGTGGGCCGCTAGACCGCCAGTTCGACCAGGTGACCTTCGACCTGGCCGGCCTCGAGGATCAGGTAACCCAGGCTGACCGGCAGCTTGAAGCGCCTCGGCCCGGCGCTGCCCGGGTTGATATAGAGCACGTCGTCCTGCCAGAACTGCCGCGGCTGATGGGAGTGGCCGGTAACCACCACCCGCACCCCCGGCGGCAGAGGCTTCGGCACCTCGGCCAGGACATGGCAGAGCAGCAGGTCGAGGCCATCGAGCTTCAGGGTGATGTGACGGGGCAGGGCGTGGGCCCAGTCATGGGGCTGATCGACATTGCCGAACACCGCGGTCACCGGCGCCAGGTGCCCGAGGGCGGCGAGTATCTGCGGGTCGCCGATATCGCCGGCATGCAGGATATGCGCGCAGCCTTGCAGCGCCGCCAGCGCGCCGGGGCGGAGCAAGCCGTGGGTGTCGGAGATCAGGCCTATTTTCATCCGCTGCTTTTCATCGAAGTGGTTTTACAGAGGCCTAAGCATAGCCTGTCGCGCGCGACCGGAACCGGCCCGTGCCGGCCGGTGCCGGGGGTTGTGTGTGCAGCAGCCGGAGTGCGTCGGGGGACGACACTCCGGCGCTGTGGGTCAGGCTTTCCGGGTGCCGCCACCGGCGCCTTGGGCGCCGCCTTTTTTGCCTGCGCCAGGGGCTTTTTGCCGATCGGCGGGGATGTTGCCCCCCGAGCCCTGGCCGCCGGATTTCTTGCCGGCTGGGGAAGGTTTTTGCGTGTCCTTGTTGCCCATGAGTGGGTTTTTTCCGCTGGTAGCCATTTTTCAATCCTCGATAGTGAGCGATTTGACACCTCGCAAGATTGGGAAATGAAGCGCAAACGAAAGTTTGAAAAAGTTTCCTGCGGGACGACGAATGGCGGGGATCTATTGCTCGCGGCCGGTTATCCGGCATTAAGCCGGTTTATAGGGCCTGTCGGATCGAGGCCCGAGGTCCTGTCGGTCTGACGGTCGGGCAAACGCCGGCCGCCCTCAACGACGTGCCCTCGGACGCTGGTGTTCCTGCGTCAGCCGCCGGAGACTTTCCAGTGCTTGACGTCGTCGGCGAAGACCACCTGGCGCACCTCGTGGGCGATGCCGTAGGCCAGCGACTCATGGGCGGCGATGACCTTTTCCTCGGCCGACAGGCATTTGAAGATGTCCAGCTGGGTCGCCGCGTCGGCGGTTTCCAGCTCGTAGATTTTCACGTAGCGCGCCAGGTCGTTGTCCAGGCTGGAGAGGTATTCGCGCAGGCGCTGGTGATCCACCGAGTTCTGGCTGAAGTACCAGTTCATCGGGTGGATCAGGAATCGCGAATGCGGCGCGGTGATGCGCCGGTTGGCGGCGAGAAACATGATGATGCCCATGGACTCGATGTTGCCTGCGTTGATCGCGCACAGCGGCACCGGCAGCGATTTGAGAAAGGTGTAGAGGGTGAAGCCGAAATTGGTGCTGCCGCCGGTGGTGGACAGGTTCAGCAGCAGGGAAGTGGCGCCTTGCTCTATGGCTTCCAGGCAACTGTCGCGAAAACGCTCGGTGGTGCCCTGGTCGATCTGGCAGTGAAAATGCACGATGTGCTCGGTCATCGGACGGCCTCCCAGTCTTGGCCACGATGCGTGACCTGGCTCTAGGATTGAGCCCGGGCGGCGGCGAAAGTTTCGCCCAGCGCATGCCTGGCCAGGAGGGCCGGGCGACCGCTCATCCATTGCCTCGCACCCGGTGGCCCGGCCCGGTGCCTAACGGAGTAGGGCCCGGATTCACCGGGCCCGCCGTGAGGTGCACCATGATCCAGTCGATGCATGACCCCAGCGAGCCCCGCACTCCTGAACCCGACCCTCTGCAACCGGCCCGCCGGCACGACCCGGTGATCGATCCCAACGTCAACAGTGATGCCGAACGGGATAAGCGGCGTGACGATGACAGCCGGCGGCCGATGGACCCCGACCTGCCGGCACCGAACGAGCCGACGCCACTGTCCGATGACCGCCGCTGAGATATTGCGCAGGGGGAAGGAACAGGAGATCGACTGTAGGAGCGAGCTTGCTCGCGATGGACGCANTCACGACCATCGCGAGCAAGCTCGCTCCTACAGTGGGAAGGGGGAAGGATCAGTTACGGTCCAGCCACACCGTCTGCGCGTTGCAGAACTCGCGGACGCCGAAGTGCGACAGCTCACGGCCGAAACCGCTTTTCTTCACGCCGCCGAAGGTCACCCGCGGATCGCTGGCGCAGTAGCCGTTGATGAACACGCCGCCGGTTTCCAGCTCGGCGGTCAGGCGTTCGGCCAGGGCCAGGTCCCGGGTGTAGATGGTCGAGGCCAGGCCGAATTCGCTGTCGTTGGCCAGCTCCAGGGCGTGTTGTGCATCCCGGGCGCTGATGATCGAGGCCACTGGTCCGAACAGCTCCTGCTTGAACGAGGTCATCTGGTCGGTGACGCCGGCCAGCACCGTAGGCTGATAGAAGTTGCCCGGGCCTTCGGCCTTGGCGCCGCCCAGCAGCAGGGTCGCGCCTTCGCTCAAGGTGGCCTGTACTTGCTCGTCCAGCTCGTCGCGCAGGTCGAAGCGCGCCATCGGGCCGATGTAGGTGTCGCTGGCCAGCGGGTCGCCCACCAGCAGCTTGCGGGTGGCGGCGACGAACTTCTCGGTAAAGGCCTCCACCACCCCTTGTTCGACGATCAGGCGCTTGGCGGCGGCGCAGACCTGCCCGGTGTTCTGGTAGCGGCCGATCACCGCAGCCTGCACGGCGGCGTCCAGGTCGGCGTCGTTGAGCACGATAAAGGGATCGGAACCGCCGAGTTCAAGCACGCATTTCTTCAGGGCTGCACCGGCCTGGGCACCGATGGCCATGCCGGCGCGCACGCTGCCGGTGAGGGTCACGGCGGCGATGCGTGGGTCGGCGATGGCCCGGGAGACGCCGTCCGGGGTGACGTTGATCACCTCGAACACGCCTTGGGGAAAACCGGCGCGCTGGAAGGCTTCCAGCAGCAGGTAGGCGCTGCCCATGACATTCGGCGCATGCTTGAGCACGTAGGTATTACCGGCGATCAGCGCCGGCACCGCGCCGCGCAATACCTGCCAGATCGGGAAGTTCCACGGCATTACCGCGAGGATCGGACCCAGCGGCCGGTATTCGATGCGCGCCTTGCCGTTCGGCACCGGGGCCGGCTCGGGGGCGAGCATCGCCGGGCCTTCGGTGGCATACCACTCACAGAGTTGGGCGCATTTTTCGATCTCGCCGCGGGCCTGGGCGATCGGCTTGCCCATTTCCAGGGTGATGCTGCGGGCCAGGGTTTCGCCGTTGTCGCGCAGGGCCTTGGCCAGGGCGAGCAGCAGGGCCGAGCGCTGTTCCAGGCTGCTGCGGCGCCACTGGGCTGCGGCAGCCGCGGCGCGGGCCAGGTCGGCGTCCAGCGCCTCGGCAGATTCATAGGGGTAATGGGCGATCTGCTCGCCATTGGCGGGGTTGATCGAAATGGCGTGGGTCTGGCTGGAAACCATGGTCATGGCAGCGTCCTGTGGGCCGGGGAATGGCTGCAGGTTAGGCTGGCAAGAGGCTTATGAAAACTGAATAATAAAGAGCATATCTTTCACGTTTGGAGAATGAGATGGACCTGGTGCAGCTGGAAATCTTCAAGGCGGTGGCCGAAAAGGGCAGCATCAGCGCGGCGGCGCAACTCATCCACCGGGTGCCTTCCAACCTGACCACGCGGATCAAGCAGCTGGAGCAGGACCTGGGGGTGGAGCTGTTTATCCGCGAAAAGAGCCGCCTGCGCCTGTCGCCGGCCGGCTGGAGTTTCCTCGACTACGCCCGGCGGATTCTCGACCTGGTGCAGGAAGCGCGGTTGACGGTGGCCGGGGAAGAACCCCAGGGCCCGTTTTCCCTGGGCTCCCTGGAGAGCACGGCGGCGGTGAGGATTCCGGCATTGCTGGCGGCCTATAACCAGAAGCACGTCAAGGTCGAGCTGGACCTGTCCACCGGCCCCTCCGGGACCATGATCGATGGCGTGCTGTCCGGGCGCCTGGCCGCGGCCTTCGTCGATGGCCCGGTGCTGCACCCGAGTCTGGAAGGGGTGCCGGTGTTCGACGAGGAAATGGTCATCATCGCGCCGCTGGGGCATGCGCCCATCACCCGCGGGCGCGACGTCAACGGCGAGAGCATCTACGCCTTTCGCGCCAACTGCTCCTACCGCCATCACTTCGAGCGCTGGTTCAGCGAGGATGGCGCGGTACCCGGCAAGATCCACGAGATGGAGTCCTACCACGGCATGCTGGCCTGCGTCAGTGCCGGCGCCGGCCTGGCGCTGATGCCCCGCAGCATGCTCGACAGCATGCCGGGCTGCGGCACGGTGAGCATCTGGCAGCTGGCACAGCCGTACCGTTTCCTGCAGACCTGGCTGATCTGGCGCCGCGGCACCGTCTCGCGCAGCCTGACCCACTTCGTGCGCTTGTTGGAGGAGAGGCAGCTGCAAGCGGCAAGCTACAAGCGGCAAGCTTAGAGCTAGAAGAGCTTGCGGCTTAGAGCTTGCAGCTTGCAGCTCCTCACAAGGTCGGTACGGTCTGGTTGCGCCCCGCGCGCTTGGCCATGTACAGCGCCGAGTCGGCCTGCATCAGCAGGCTCTTGAAGTCGGAGGAGGCGGGCACGCAGGTGTAGACGCCGAGGCTGATGGTCACGACGCCGCCGGGGTTGTCGACATGCTCGATCGCCAGTTGCTCTACCGCCAGGCGGATGCTCTCGGCCAGCACGTAGGCGCCGCCGGGCTCGGTGTCCGGCAGCAGGACCGCGAACTCTTCGCCGCCGTAGCGCACCGCCAGGTCCGAGGGCCGGTGCACGCATTGGCTGATGGCCTGGGCGACGGCGCGGATGCAATGGTCGCCCGCCACATGGCCATAGCGGTCGTTGAAGCTCTTGAAGTGGTCGATATCCAGCATGACCAGGCTGATCGACGAGCGTTGCCGCGCCGCCCGGCGCCATTCCAGTTCCAGGTTGCGCTCCAGGTGCCGGCGGTTGGCGAGGCCCGTCAGGCCGTCCTGCAACACCAGGGTCTCCAGCACCGAGCGGGCTTTCTTCAGGTGGCTTTCCACCAACAGGCCCTTGCGCACCTGCTTGAACAGCAGGATGCCGATCAGCAGGTTGATCGCCAGCACCACGGCGATCATCGCGGTCAGCTGGTAGGTGTCGGTGCGCCAGCTGCTGAGAATGGAGTCCTGGGAATTGGCCGCCGCCACCACCAGCGGGTACTTGTACAGCACCCGGTAGCCGAACAGGCGGTCGACGCCGTCGATGATCGACTTGACCATGACCGTATCGGCAGGGGCACGGGGTATATGCACGGAGAAGATTTCGCCCCGGGCCAGGGACGCACCTATGAGCTTTTCGTCGAACGGCCGCCTGGCGATGATCGTACCCTGGGGCAGGGCGAGGAAGATCGCGCCCTTGTCGTCGATGCTGAAGCGATCGAAGAAGGTGTCGAAGTAGTCCATCTTGATGGTCGCCAGCACCACGCCCTTGAAGTTGCCCTGGGCGTCGTTGACCCGGCGCGAGAACGGGATCACCCAGTCGCCGGTGGTCTTGCTTTGCAGGGCCGCCCCGACCCTGGGGGACAGGGTCACATTGTCGCGGTGGAACTTGAAGTAGTCGCGGTCCGAGTTGTTCGCCTTGGGCGGCTTGTAGTCGAACGAGGTGAGCACCCAGTTGCCTTGCCGGTCATAGAAGAACAGGCCGTGCAACTGTTCGGTGGTGAACACGCGTTTTTTCATCAGCTTCTGGGTTTTTTCCAGGGCCTCGGGCGACAGGTCGTCGATGCGCTCGATCAGCTCTTCGAGGATCAGGTTGGCTTCGTCGAAGGTATCGGTCGCCTGTTGCGCGATGGACAAGGCCAGGTTGCCGGAGGTCAGCCGGGCCTGCGCCAGTTCATGGGCCTTGCTGTTGGTGACCTGGATGCCATAGATGCCGAGAATCGAAACCGCGACCACCATCAGGAAGGTGATGGTGACCGCCAGTACGGGAAGTCGTTTCGACTCCAGGGCAACGTCCACGGTGTTGCTGTCGGGGTTTGCGTCCACGATGTTCCTTATCTTGCCTGGGGTGAAACAGGGCTGTCGTCAGGATCCTCGATGACAGCGGCCGCTCGGGTTGAAAAAACTCGCCGGGATATCAGTCACGATAGCCCAGGACTCAAGGATTCGCGGCCGGTGGTTCGCTCGTGGCCTTGTCCTGGCTGTCGCTGATCAGCATCAGGTTCTGCGGCGACGACAGGGCGATGCCCACTTCGCGCAGGCGCCCGAGGATGGTGAACAGCAGGTCGCTGCGGGCGCCGGACACCGAGCGCGGGCTGCCGACGTAGCCGCTGACGCTGATGATCAGGCCATTGCTGGTCAGATCCTTGAACGACACCGAGGTCGCCGGCGCCTTGAGAATCGCCTCATGTTCGGCATAGGCCTGCAGCAACAGCTCGCGCACCTGCAGCACATCGGTCTCCAGCGGCAGGGTCAGGGTGATGCCGACCACGCCCAGGGCGTTGTCCATGGTCACGTTGCGCACGTTCTGCGAGATGAACTGCGAGTTCGGCACTATCACCGTGGAGCGGTCGGACATCTGGATCTCGGTGGCGCGCACGTTGATCCGGCGGATATCGCCCTCGACCCCGGCCAGGCTGACCCAGTCGCCGACCTTCACCGGCCGCTCGGTGAGCAGGATCAGCCCGGAAATGAAGTTCTGCACAATGGCCTGCAGGCCGAAACCTATACCTACCGACAGGGCACTGACCACCCAGGTCAGGTTGGTCAGGTTGATCCGCAGGGTCGACATCACCACGATCGCCAGCAGGACAAAACCTATGTAGCCGACCAGGGTCACCAGCGAGGCGCGCATGCCGGCGTCCATGTTGGTTTCCGGCAGCAGGCGCTCGCTCAGCCAGCGCTTGAGCACCCGCACGGCGAACATGCCGCCGACCAGGAACGCCGCCGCCAGCAGCAGGTCCTCGGGCACGATGTTCAGGTTGCCCAGGGATCGGCCGCTGACATCCAGCTGGGCAAAGCCTTCCAGCAGTTCCCCCGGGCTCGACCCGGACGGCATGAAGGCCAGCAGCGCCGCGGTGAACAGCAGCAGGGTCCGGCCGATGCCCGCGAGCACGGTGGTGGCCTGGGCCTGGTGCCGCGGCGACAGGCCGAGGGCCGCCGACAGCGCCAGGCCGCCAGGCTGCTTGGGTGACAGCAGGGTTTCGCAGAGGTCGCCAAAGCAGGCGATCAGCAGGTAGGCGCTGGTGGTCACCACGCTGATCCACAGCAGCTTGACGGTGAGGAAGTAGGCCAGGCTCAGGTAGCCGCTGAGCAGCGACAGCAGGATCACCGCCACCCACACCGCCACCACGAAGGGCAGCAGCCCGGCGATGCCGGCCGGGCGTTCCAGCTCGAAGCGCCGCCGGGTGCGGCGATGGCGCAGCAGGGCGAAGAAAAAGATCAGTGCGGTGACCAGGGCCGTCAGGCCGTTGACCGCCACGGTCAGGGCCAGGCTGCTGGCGATCACGCTGTTGATCCGTTCTTCGCCGGCGGTGAGCAGCAGCGCCAGGGCCAGGATCAGCGGGAACGGCCCCAGGGCCGTGGCGATCTGGTCGGGGATCGGCGGCAGGCGCCAGGACGGGCGCGACAGCATCAACATGGCCCGGCCGAGGCCGACGATAAAGGAGCAGAAAATCAGCAGGGTCAGCCACTGGCCGATCAGGTTGAGCACATCGGGGCTCAGCGTCGCACTGTTGACCAGCCCCCAGCGCAGCAGCGAGGCGGAGGTATTGATGGTGACGATGGTCGCCAGCCCGATGGTCAGCGCCAGGGCACTGCGGCGCAGGCGGCCTTCGGGCAGCCAGCGGATCATCGACCAGATCGCCAGGCGCTCCAGCAGGCGCCGGCCGACCACCCAGATCAGCGCCGCGATGACCAGGGTGGTGATGAACAGCCCGCGATTGCCGGGGGCCAGCGCCGTCTCGAACGCGGTCCAGACTTCTTCGGACAGGCGATTCAGGCGCCCGAGGTCATCCTCGGTGGGGCGGATCAGGGTGGACCAGAAGGCCGGGCTGAGGGGGCTCGCCGAGCGGGTGCTGATCTGCGAATTGAACAGGCTGCGCCGCAGGTTGATGATCTGGACGGCGAGGTCGCGGCCGGACTGGCTGAGCAGGTTGGCCTGGCGCTCTTCGTCGAGCAGGGCATCCTTCTGCGCGCTCAGCACCTGGCGCTGGCTGGTCAGGCTGGGTGCCTCGTCGGGCAACGGCGGGCCCAGGACCTTGAGCTGGTCGTCCAGGCGCTCGATGTCGGTGGCGCGCACGGCGATCAGGCTGTCGGCCTGCTTCTGCACCTGCAGCGCGGCCTGGCGCAGATCGGAGAGCAGGTCATCGTTGCCGCTGGCCGACACGCTCTGGCGGATCAGTTCGAGGCGGTCGTTGAGCTGATCGAGATCCGCGCCCTCGGCCAGCAGCGGCAGCTGGTTGCGGGCGACGCTCTGCGGCCCGGGCGCCGGGGCCGCGAAGGCCGGCAGCGCAATACACAGCAACAGGGCCAACAGCCCCATCCCCCAGCGGTTCTGTCTCACTCGCCGCATCTTTCATGTCCTCTTTTGCTGTTCACCGGCCCTGACGAGCATAGACCGCGCCATCCCGGCATAAATTCCCCGCTGGGCGGCCTGCTGCCGTGGCGATCAGGGTGGCGCAGCATGCCGGTTTACGTGGCGTTCGAGAACGGGGTGGCGGTGAAAAATCCACCGAGAGGGCGACGCTGCTCAGCGCCGGCTACCGCGATAGGCCCCAGGTGGCAGCCCGGTCCATTGTTTGAATGCCCGCTGGAAGGCGCTGGGTTCCGAGTAGCCCAGGCGTTCCGCCAGCTCGGCGACACTCACCGAGCCGCGGGCGAGCAGGGTGCAGGCCAGGTCGCGGCGCAATTCGTCGCGCACCCCGAGGAAGGTCACGCCCAGGGCGGCCAGGCGGCGGGCCAGGGTCTGGCGGGAAATGCCCAGGGCTTTGGCCGCCTGGATTTCCGACAACCCGGCAAAGGGTTCGGCGGCGCACAGCAGCCCGCGCAAGTGGGCTTCGAAACTGGCCGATGGCCCGGGAGCGATCACCGCCGGCAACAGCTGGCGAGCGAAGCGCGCAACCTCTGCCGGCCGGCGCATCAGCGGCGCTTGCAGATTCGCCGCGGGCAGCTCCAGCCATGCACCCGCGCCAAAGACGGGTTGGCGCCCGAACAGAAAGCGCGTTTGCGCGGTGAAGCCGGTGAGCTGCCGGGGCAGGACGATCCGCCGCAGCGGCAGGGTTTCGCCGGCGAGCCAGCTCCCGGTATGCCAGAGCGACAACAGCAGCATATGCGGCCACAGCACCGAGTCGGTCTGGGCTCCGCTCCGAGGCGTCAGCCGCAGGCGGGCGATCTTGCCCTCGGTTTCCAGGCGCCAGGGCGGCGCATCATCGAACAGTTTGTAGAAGCGCGCGGCTTCGTCGAAGGCATCGGCCAGGGTTGGCAGGTGCACCAGCAGGCGCAGCAGTTGCTCGAAGCTGCCCAGGGGCACTGCGCGGGCGAAAAAACCGAAGGCTTCGTCGGCGCCGAGGCCAACGCTCAGGCGGCTCAAGGCGCGGTAGTTGAGTGGCGCGACACGATAGCCATCACGCAGGGCTTCTATCGGCAAGTCGCAGCGCTCCAGCAGGGCCGCGCGTGCGCCGGCATCGAGGCGCAGTTGCCCCAGCATCTCGCGCACAAAACGCGCGGGAATGGTCGGGGCGACGATCCAGTGCGGGTAGGGGCGGGTCATGTCAGTTGAGACAAAGCGTCATTGGCGGTCGCTCCGGCGTCCTGCAGATTGATACGACCCACTCCCAAGGAGCCAGTCGATGACAACAACAACCTTGCCCGAGCGGCACGACTACATGAGCAACGGATGCGCCAGGACCTATAGGTCGACCGCCGGTACCCAGCCCGCCGTGCCCGCCGCGCAGCTCGATGAACTGATGGGCCAGCTGCAGCGTGACGGCTTCGTGGTGCTCGAACGGCTGTTCGATGACCAGCAGGTTAGCCGCATGCGCGAGGACCTGCTCGAGCGTTTTTCCCACACTGGGCGCAACTCGTTCGAGGGCGCACGCACCCAGCGGCTGTATGCGGTGATTGCGAAAACCCGGGTCTGCGATGCGCTGGTGGAGCACCCGCTGATCCTCGGCCTGCTGGACCGGCTCCTGGCGCCCAACTACCTGCTGTCGCAGCTGCAGGCCATCAATATCCTGCCGGGCGAGTGCGCCCAGCACCTGCATTACGACGACGCCTTTTACCCCATGGCGCGCCCGCGGCCGCCCTATGGAGCGGCGACGATCATGGCCCTGGACGACTTCACCCGCGACAACGGCGCCACTGTGGTGATTCCCGGCAGCCATCTGTGGGACGGGCGCCTGCCCACCGCCGCCGAACGGGCAGCCGTGCAGCCGGTGGTCATGCCCAAAGGCTCGGTGGTGTTTTTCCTCGGCACCCTCTGGCACGGCGGCGGCGCCAACCACAGCGGCGCGCCACGCCTGGCGCTGACCGCGCAATACTGCGAACCCTGGGCGCGCCAGCAGGAGAATTTCATCCTGTCGACCCCGCGCGACGTTGCCCGGCAATGCAGCGAGCATATCCAGCGCATGCTGGGCTACTCGATCCACGCGCCGTTCATGGGCATGGTCAATGGCATGCACCCCAAGCGCATGCTCGAAGAGCCGGAGGGGCATTGAGCACAGTCCTGACTGGCCATGAGGAGGCTTCGTCGCAAAGGCGGAGGCCTAGACTCCGAAAGGAAAGGTGTCCTCTTCATGACTGGGGCCGCTGGCCACCGGCAACGGCGTGAGGGCGCTGGTCGTTTCGAACCAGACCAGCGCATCGAACTGCTCGCCCAGGTCAGCATGGAAATAGTGACTCTGGCGCTCCGTCGCGGGGCGGTAGATGACCCCGATCGCCCGCTCCAGCAGCGGCTCGGACAGCGCCTGGCGCAGGTCTTCGCGTTCGGGCGCGCGCCAGTCGGTCAGCGAGGCGGGGATGCCCGCCTGGAGAAACTCCTGCTCCCAGCTGTCGGCAAGGGAAGGCCGCACCTCCTTGATCCCCATGTCGCCGTCCCAGTCATCGGCGGCCACGACCTGGCCGCGGTCGGTGCTCATGCCGATCAGCACGGCGCTGTCGCCATAGGCCATGCGGCACAGCTGGCCGATGTTGAACTCGCCGCGCCAGCCCATGTAGGTGGCCGCGGCGTTGCCGATGTGCGAGTTATGCGCCCAGACCACAGCCCTGGCGTTGGCACCGCGATGGGCGAGCAAGGCCTGCAAGGTGTCGAACATGTGCTTGTCGCGCAGGTTCCAGGAGGCTGTCGAGCTTCTGAACATGGCTCGGTAGTACTGCTCGGCGGAACGTATGACCCGCGCATTCTGCGTGGCGCTGAACAGCGCTTCAGGGTTTGCGGCCAGGCGTTCGCTCAACAAGGTGTTCAACTGCTGCACCACCGCTTCTTCGCAGGACGCTTCATGGCCGCGCTCGACAGAATGCCCATACAGCGCCGGGTCGTCCTGCCAGGGCGTCAGGCAGCCATAACGCCGGCGCGCTTCACCCGCCAACTGCGGGTCGGTGCTGTCGAGGTAGGCCAAAACTTCGCCGATGGAATTGCGCAAGCTATAGACATCGAGCCCGCGAAACTCGATGCGCTGGTCCGCGGACAGGGACCGGTTGTAGTGGTGCAGCCAACGGGTGAAGTCGCGCACCTCGACGTTGCGCCACATCCAGCTCGGAAAGCGGCTGAATGCCTTTTCCCTCACGGTCGACGGGCCGAGGTCGCGCACGCGCCGGTCGATCTGCCCGGCGTCGGGCCAATCGGCCTCGATAGCGACGATCCTGAAGCCGTGGTGGGTGATCAGGCGTTGGGTGATGGTGGCACGGGCTCGATAGAACTCCCGGGTGCCATGACTGGCTTCGCCGATCAACACCACTTTGGCGTCCGCATAACGGTCGAACAGCGCGCCGAAAGCCGCGGACTCGAGTGGGGGCAGGGGTTCGGCGTAGCGGCGCAGCAAAGTCTGGAGCTTACTGACAGGCTCCTTGCCAGGCCCGGAGATATCCTGCCGGTCTCTCCGTGGGTTCATGGCGCAGCCTCCTTCCAGGTAGAGGATCTGAATTGCCAGGGTCGATACAGAGGAGACGCCGCTGGAGGGCGCATGTTCCCGCCCGGGGACCGAAGGTCAGCCAGCGCCTGGCTGCCACCGGGCAAACACCGGCCACAGCCGTCTGGGGCCAGGATCAATGGGCCTTGGCCACGCCCTGCAGCTTATGAGCGGGCCATCGAAGAAGTGCTGGCGCAAAGGGTCGCCGCGTCTCTGGACGATGGCAAAGCTATTTTGGAGGACCAGCTATTACCCGTCCGGGGCGTGGCTCATAAGCTGGGTTCGTGGATCGGAGGCCGATTGTTCAAGGCCTGGTCCGCGTTTCTGAACCTGGAAGAGAAGCCTACGAAATGAAAAGACTGCACAAGAAAATCGCCCTGGTCACCGGCTCGTCCAAGGGCATCGGTGCCGCCATCGCCAAGCAACTGGCCAAGGACGGCGCCACGGTGATCGTCAACTACAGCCGCGGCCGCGAAGAGGCCGAGCGGGTGGTGGAAGAGATCCTGCAGGCGGGCGGCCGTGCCCATGCCGTCCAGGCGAATGTCGGCGATGCACTGGAAGTGAAGGCGCTGTTCAAGGCCATCGTCCATGAGCATGGCCATCTGGATATCCTGGTGAACAACGCCGGCGTCTACTCCACCGCGCCCCTGGCCGAGATCGAAGAGCAGGAGTTCCACCGCCAGTTCAACCTCAATGTCCTGGGTCTGATCCAGTGCAGCCGCGAAGCGGTCGGCGTGTTCAATCCCGAGGGCGGCAGCATCGTCAATATCAGCTCCAGCGTCACCTCGTTCACCCCGGCCAACTCGACGGTCTACACCGCCTCCAAAGGCGCGGTGGACGCCGTCACCCGGACCCTGGCCAACGAACTGGGGCCGAAGAACATCCGGGTCAACTCGGTCAACCCGGGGCTGGTGGTCACCGAAGGCGTGCACGCCAGCGGCTTCTTCGAAGACGCCTTCCGGCAGAAGATCGAGGCCATCACGCCCCTGGGGCGTATCGGCAAACCCGAGGACATCGCCCCCGCGGTGGCGTTCCTCGCGTCCAGTGACGCCGGGTGGATCACCGGCGAGATCCTGGTGATCGGCGGCGGGTTGCACTAAAGCTTGACCTAAGCCTCGACAGCGGCCGACTGCTCGCGCTGGTACTGGCGTGGCGAGTGCGACATGACCCGCTTGAAGGCGGTGCTGAAGGCGCTCTCGGATTCATAGCCCAGGGAAAAGGCGATGGAGGCCACCGAGTCGCCGGAGTTTCTCAGGCGGTCACCGGCCAGCAGCATGCGCCAGTGGGTCAGGTATTCCATTGGCGCGGCGCCGACTATCTGCTTGAAGCGCAGGGCAAAGGCCGAGCGCGACATGGCCGCCAGCCGCGCCAGTTCCTCGACTGTCCAGCGTCGCGCCGGATTGGCGTGCAGGGCGCTCAGGGCGACGCTGAGGTTGCGGTCCGCCAGGCCGAAGAACCAGCCCATGCCCTCGCTGGCCAGGCTGTCAGGTTCCAGGGCAGCCAGGTGAGCCCGCAGCACCTCGACCAGCATGATGTGCGCCAGGTGCTCGTTCATCAGCGAGCGGCCGGGGCGCTGTTGTTGCAGCTCGGCGCTAAAGCGTTCCAATGCCCAGCGCAGGATCGACGCCTGGGGCGAGTTGCCCTGCACATGCACCAGTGAGGGCAGGGCGCTGAGCAGGAACTGGGTGGGGACGCCGCTGAAATCGAAGCGCCCGCCGACCAGCTGCACATCGTCGCCGCCGTAGTCGAGGGTGATTTCGTCCGGGGCCGGGGTTTGAAACAGCCCTTCGGAATCCATGGCCGGCAGCCCCAGGTCGCTGGACAAGGTAAAGGGCACGCCGCGGGTCATCAGGAAGCAGTCGCCTTGCTGGAGCAGTTGCGGCGTTGGCTCGCCACTGACCTTCACCCAGCAACTGCCCTTGACCACCGCCGTGAACTTGATGCCGGCCCGGCTGGGAAAGTCGAAGGCCCAGTCGCCGCCCAACTTCAAGGCCGCCGAATGGTAGTTACGGATTCTCAGCAGCGACAGGACACCGGAAAGCGGATCCATGGGGGCACCTTTTCTGGACGATCAACAAGATTGAATACACTTTAGCATGTAGATAATCCTGTTCTGCCAGGATCGGTAACGAAGGTCACCTCCAGTACCGGCTGTCATTGACCACACTTTCCTGCTCGGCCAGCAGCTTGGGCAATTCCACTTTGAGAAAGTCGACCCAGGTCTTCACCTTGGCATCCAGGAAGCGCCGGGAAGGGTACAGCGCATAGACATTGCGCTGGCGCAGCCGGTGGTTGCCGAGCAGGCGCACGACGCTGCCTTCGCGCAGAAAACGGGTGACCGCGTAGAACGGCAGCAGGCTGATGCCGAGGCCGGCTTCGGTAGCGTGGGCCATGGATTCGGCGACGTTGCAGCGGAAGGTCTTGCCCGGCTCTACCTGCCAGGTCCCGCTGTCGTCGCTGAAGATCCATTCTTCGCCATAGGGTGGGTCGAGCAGGCGCAGGCAGCGGTGGTCGGGCAACTGTGAGGGGTGGCTCGGCGTGCCCTGTCGCTCCAGGTAATCCTTGGAGGCACAGACAACGCTGTAGATCTGCCCGATGGGCTGGGCGACGAATTGCGAGTCGCCCAGTTCGGCGCCGATGGAAATCACCACGTCCTGGCCTTCTTCCAGCGGGTCGGGGTTGCGTTGTGACAGGGTCAGTTCGAACACCACGTCCGGATAACGCTCGCAGTAGCGGGCGCTCAACGGAGTCATCAGCACCCCGAAACCGTTCAGGCTGTGCACCCGCAGCCGGCCGCTGGGCTCGACATGGGCGCCGCGCGCCTCATGGGTGGCCTCGGCCATGTCGTCGAGCATCTGCCGGGCCCTGGGCAGGAAACGTTCGCCCGCTTCGGTCAGGCTGATGCGCCGGGTGGTGCGTTGCAGCAGGCGCGCCTGCAGATAGTCCTCCAGGTCGCTGACCAGCCGCGACACCTGGGCGGTGGACAGGTCCAGGGCATTGGCCGCGGCGGTGAAGCTGCCGGTCTGGGCGACGCGGACAAAGGTGTTCATGCAGTGATGCAGGTCCATGGGGCTCCCTGGCGTGGTAACTGTTACGTAATGCGCAAGGCTGCATCAGGCAAGGTCCTCTTTATCGCCGCCGGCCTGAGCCTAGAATCAAGCCACGACAGAGAAAAACAGGAGAAACCAAGATGAAAACCTTGCTCGGTATGCTGCTGGCCCTCACCGCCAGCGCCGCGATGGCCGCCAACGAAGCCGCAACGACCTATAGCGGCAACCAGGAGCTGGACATCGCCAAAGTGGTCTCGGTCAGCCCCACTTCAACCGCGTGCGAAGTAGTGCCGGCGACCCTGGTCTACATCGACCACCAGGGCCAGACCCATAGTGTGACCTACCGGGTAATGGGGACCTGCTCGGGCGTGTGAGGCTTCAGTCCCCGTCAGGTTATGGCCGTTGTCGGGCGCCTGATATCCACCTGCTGCAGGTTGTTATCCGTTTTGTGCAGCGCATCCGGAACGACTCAGCGAGCCGCAAAACGAGTACGCCGAGCCAATGCGAACAAGCCCAGGCCAATGACCAGGAACAGCCCCAGCGCAAGGTTGCTGGCGGTGACGATGCCGCAGGCATCCACCAGCAGCCCCAAGGGCACGGGTGTGGCGTTGAACAGGTAGACGGTGGCGTAGAAGTAGGCAATCAATTTGCCGTGGCTGTGCCGGGGCGCCAACTGGTTGACCAGGCGGGCATTGCCGACGAACAGCGCGCCATAGGCATAACCGCCGATCGCCAGGCCCAGCAGGGCCAGGTACAGAGCCTCGCTGTAGCAGGCCAGGAGCAGGATCAGCAACGTCAGGCATTGGCATAGCCAACCGCTGAGCAGCGCTTGGCGGGCGTCCAGGCGCTGGCAGTAGAGCTGGCTCAGGCCGGCGATCAGCAGGTAGGCGCAGATCACATAACCAAAGACCCCGCGGTCCTCCAGGCCAAACACCTGCTGCGCCACCTGCGGGCCGATCACGAACACGCAGGCGGCGAACGACCAGCTGAAGAACACACTCCAGGCGCACAGGTGAAAGGGCAGGCCGATGCCACGCAAGGCTTGCCTGAGGCTGGCCGGGCGGGTGTTCTCCTGAGCGGGCGCCGCCGCATCGCTGGCAGCCCGGGACGGCCAGAGGATCAGGGTCGCGACCGCCGACGCCAGGCCAAGCGCGGCGATCAGCCAGAAGGGCGATGCCAGGGGGCACAGCTCCAGCTGCAACGCCGCGCCGCTGACCAGCGGCCCCAGGGCCAGGCCCGAGACCATCGCCAGGGTCGCCACCAGGGCCGGCAACTTGTCGTTGTGCCCCGGGTTGAAACGCACCAGCGCCACATTCACCGCCGCGGTCATCACCCCCGAGCCGAGGCCGGCCAGCAGCCGCGCCGCGCACAGCGGGCCCAGGGACGTGCCCTGGGCAAAGGCCGCGGCACCGACCAGCACCAGCAGGCTGGCGGGGATGAACAGGCGGCGTAGATCCGTGACACTGCCGGCGATCCGCGCCATGGCCACCAGGGCGATCAGCACACCGATGCCATAGGCGCCGAAAATCAGCGTCAGGTCCAGCGCGCTCAGGTCGAACTGCTCTTGGTAGAAGGGGTAGAGCGGGGTCGGAGCACTGCTGTTCATCAGGGGCACCATCAAGGACAGTGCCAGGCAAAACAAAAAGCTGCTCGAACGCCGTCCACCGGCAAGCGTGGGTGCGGGCATAAGGTATCGGGTCCGTTGGGGATCGAGGTGAACGTCAGGACGCCGGTTCAGCGCTGACAGGCGCCTGCGAACCGGCCAGCCAATGATATCGGGCAGGCTGACCGGCACCATGCGCGAAACCCCGGGGTTTATTGGCCGGCGTCCAGGGCTGGGGCTGGTGTGAGGACAGGGAGTGGCTTAACGACCGTAGCGCTGGCGAATCACCTGCGCCGCTTCATCCGCAAGGATCTGGTAGAGCACCGGGGAGGGATGGAAACCGTCGCCGGCCATCAGGTTGGCGGCCGGCTGGAAGCGGGTCGCCAGCAATGTGCAGTGCTCCAGGCCGTCCAGCAACTCGACCAGCAGGCTGTTGAAGCGCCGGGCCCTGAGGCCCAGGTACCAGCGCAGCGGCTGGGGCAGGGCGGGGAACAGGTGCATGGGCGGCACGGGCAGGAAGAGGATGTGCCTGGCCTCGAAGCGCTCGCTCAAGAGTTCGATCAGGCGCGAGATCCGCGCCTGCCATTCGGCCGCGGCGATGGTGCTGGTGACGTCGTTGACGCCGATGGACACCAGGGCCACATCGAAGGGCTCGGCCGGGCCAGCGTCCAACAGCTGGAACAACTGCTGCGAATCGAGCCCGGACTGTGCCCGCAACTGCCATGACAGCCGGAAGTCGCCGGCCAGTCCGGCCACCAACCGGCCGGCCATCGCCTCGTCCTGGGTACCCGCGCCGACACCCGCCGCCGCGGAATCGCCGAGGATCAACAAGCGCAGGGCCGGCCCGTTGGCGTCGGCATGCCCGCCCTGACGCGGGCCCTCGGCCTCCGGCAATTTGGGCGTGACCCAGCGGGTGTAAAGGCCCTGGGCGAGTAACAGCGGCCCCAGGGCCACCTTGGCGAACACGTCAGTCATGGGCAGCTAAGCTCGCGGTCAAAAAGGGCGACGCCTGGGGGCAGGAGCCCGGCGTCGCATCGAAGCCCGGCGCCCGCGCATTGCCTCTGCCGCGGGGCACCTCAGAAGGCGTATTGCACACGAGTGTAGTAGTAACCGCCGGTGAAGCCGAAGGGCGAATAGCTGCCCCAGTTGTCGCCGAACGACGAGTTGCTGACGCCGATATGGTCGGGGTACTTGTCGAACAGGTTCTGCGCGCCCACCGCCACTGTCAGCTGTTTGTCGAAGGCATAGGCCACGTCCAGGTCGGTGATCCATTTGGCCGAGTACCTGCGGTCCAGGTCCGGGTTGCTCGAACTGTTGACCTCGGTGTAGGTGCCGTAGCGGGTCAGCCGCAGGTTGACGTCGAAGTCGCGGATCGCCCAGTCGGCGGAGAAGATCATCTTGCTGCTGGGGGAAGTCTTGGTCAGCAGCGCCCGCGACTGCCGTCCCAGCAGCTGGAAGTTGCTGCCCAGGGCGCTCAGTTGCGCGGGGGTGTCGCTGACGCTGAGGATTTGCGTGTGGTTGTAGTTCAGCGCCGCGGTCCATTTCACCGAGCCGTAGCTGGCCAGGTTCTGCCGGTAATTGCCCACCACATCGACCCCGGAGGTGCGGGTGTTGGCGCCGTTGGTGAAGTACTGCGCGCCAGCGGTGGCGGGCACGCCGATGCTGTCAAGTAGGGCGGCCACACCGGGGCCCTGGAAGCGTTCGCTGAGCACCAGGCGGTCGCGCAGGTTGATCACGTAGCCGTCCACCGTCAGGCTCAGGTCTTCGCTGGGGGTCAGGGCAAAGCCCAGGCTGAAGTTGGTCGAGCGCTCCGGCTTCAGGGACTGCGCCCCCAGCGCCTGGGCGCCGGCCGAGTCCACCGGCAGGATCACGTAGTTGTAGGACTGGTAGACGCCATTGATGGTGTCGAAGCCGGTCGAACGGGCGGTGAAGATCTGGTTGGCCAGGGACGGCGCGCGAAAGCCGTTGCTGATGGTGCCGCGCAGCGCAAACACCGGGTTGAACTCGTAGCGGGTGCTGAGCTTGCCGCTGCGGGTGGCGCCCACGCCTTCGTTGTAGTGCTCGTAGCGCGCGGCGAGGCCCACATACCACTGCTCCACGGGGTAGAAACCCAGGTCGATGTAGCTGGCGACGCTGTTGCGGCTGATCTTCTGCTCATCCTCGGGGCTGATGCCATTGGTCACCTGGGCCCCCGGGTCGGGGCGTTGCCCGGCGCGCGGGTGGCCGGCGGGAAACACATAGCCGCCATCGATATAGGAGGCTTCGGAGCCGGCGCGGGTCTCGTAGCTTTCGCGCCGGTGCTCGAAGCCGAAGGCCACGTCCAGGGGCTTGGCCAGGCCGATCTCGTAGCTGTGCTTCAGGTCCAGGTTGCTGGTCAACTGGTCGGCGATATAGATGCCGGAAGTGAACTTGTTCGGGGTGTTTTCCCCCAGGGACGGGTTCTGGTTGTCGTAGGTGCGCTGCTTGGCATAGTTGCGCCCGTAGGTGCTGCTCAGGTCCCAGGCCCAGCCACCGAAGTCCCCGCCCTTGGCGCCGAACGCCGACTGGAAGTCGGTTTCGTTGACCAGCCAGTAGGGGCTGTAGCCGTTGGGGTAGCCATTGGGGCCGGTGGTGATGGTGTTGCGGCCGTTGGGCAGGCGGAAGTTCTGGCCGTCGTTGTTCTCCCGGGTGGCCAGGGTGGAGAACGAATACAGGGTGACGGCGTCGTTCAGCGGCAGGTCGAGGTTGTAGCCGACATCGGCCAGCTGGCTGCGGGGCAGGCCGTAGCCCTTGTAGGTGTGGTGGCTGGCATCGGCCTCGCGCGGGTCGGGCGAGCCGTCGGCCAGCGGGTAGTAATGGCTGCTGTAGCCGTTGCTGCCGGCCTTGTTGTCGCGCTCCTGGTAACGGGTGTCCAGCGAGACATTCAGCACCCCGGCCTCGCCGACCTGGAACCCATAGTTGAGCGCCTCCTGGGCGGTGCCGCGCTTGCCGTCGTAGCCCTGGCCGAGGGTGGTGTCGGAACTGCCGCCGGTGGTCTGCTTGAGGATGATGTTGATCACCCCGGAAATCGCGTCCGAACCGTACTGCGCCGCGGCGCCGTCGCGCAGTACCTCGATATGGTCGATGGACGCCACCGGGATCAGGTCGAGGTCACTGGGCGCCGCGCCGCTGTTGATGCCGTTGATGTTCAAGGTGGCGCTGGTGTGCCGGCGCTTGCCGTTGACCAGCACCAGCACATGGGACGCGGTGAGCCCGCGCAGGGTGGCCGAGCGCACCACGCCGCTGGCGTCCCAACCGGCGCGGTCGGGCAGGTTGAAGGACGGGATGAACTTGCTCAGCGCTTCCAGCAGGCTGGGTTTGCCCACCGCGCGCAGTTGTTCGCCGGTGACCACGTCGATCGGCGTCGGGCTGGTGGTCACGGTGCGTTCGGCGGTGCCACGGTTGCCCGTGACCACCACCGTATCGAGGGTCGACGAGGCGCTTTCGGCGGCCACCAGGTTGGGTGAAGCCAGGCCGCAGGCAATCGACAGCGGCAGCAACAACGGGCGATAGACCGCTGCAGTACGTCGGGCAGTTGAGCGCTTGAGCATGAGAGGGGGCTCCTGAATATCGGCTAGGTCCGGGTCACTTCTTGCGAGCGGCGACGGCTTCGATTTCCACCAGGCCGCCGGGCAGCGGTAGGGCGACCACTTGCACCGCGGTGCGCGCCGGTTTGTGCGGCTGTTCGGCGCTGCCGAAGAACGGCGTATAGCCTTGCTGCAACCCGGCGAAATCCAGCTTGCCGCCCTTGGCCGGGTCGCCCACCAGGAACACCCGCAGCTGGATCACGTCTCCCAGGTCCAGGCCCTGGCTGTGCAGCACGCCCTTGAGCTTGTTGAGAATCGAGGTGGTCTGGGTCGCGGTGTCGCCGTAGGCGGCAAAGGACTCCTTCGGCGCTTGCGGGTCGTGCAGGTCGGCGAGCAGGCCGCTGACGAACAGCAGCTCGGTCTGCGCCGGCACCGCCACCGCCAGGGAAATCGGGAAGTTGGAATTGGGCAGGGCGATGCGCTTGATCTCGTCGGCGTGGCTGAGGCTGGTGAAGGCGGTGGCGGTCATGAGCAGTCCTGCGAGCAGTGTGGTGGTTTTCATCGGTCGGTCCTTTTTGCTTGGGAAATCAGTGGGGAAATCAGGCGGCAACGCCCGGTTGCTGGCGTTCGGCATGGCGGCCGATCAGGCTGACGATGCGTCGCGCCGAATCGGCGGCACTGTTCTGCCAGATGCCGACGCCGCCATGGGCCAGGGCGTCGCTGGCCAGGTAGGTGCGGCCCTGGGGCTGGTTGAGGATGTGGTAGGCCTGTTCGCCGACCTCGTCGTTGACGATCCACGGGCCTTTGCTGAAGGGCACCTTGGACCAGTTGATGGCCACCGGTTTTTGCAGCTTGGCGCTGTGCCCGGGGTGCAGCAGTTCGACGGCCTGGCGCGAGGAGGCGAACTGCTCGGCCAGGGATTTCTGGCTGAAGGCCTGGGCCGCCGCGCTGGTGTTGTAGGCGGCGATAAGGATGCCCTGGGCACTGTTCAGCCGGTCGCTGGGGTACCACAGGCCTTTGACCTCGTGGTCCAGGTAGGACAGCCCGCCGAAGATGTTGAAGTCGGTTTCCCAGAAGCGCGGCGACTGCCAGGCCACCTTGTTCGCCTGGTCGCTCTGGGCGCTGAGGATTGCCTGCTTGAACGGCGTGCTGAAGTTGCTCGGCAGCTTGGCCAGCAGCGGCAGCGGTACCGTGACGATGGCGTAGTCGGCGCTCAGGGTCTGGCTCTTGCCGGTCTGGCGGTCCTTGTAGGTGATGCGGCTGCCTTGCTCGGAAGTCTGGATGTCGCTGACTTCGGCGTGGAAACGCACCGCGTCCTTGAGCTTGTCGTAGAACGCCAGGGGAATCCGGTCCATGCCGCCCACCGGCTGGAACATGGTCGAGGAAAACTCGGGGATTTCATCGAACACCAGCGCGCCCCACAGCTTGGGGTTGAGCAGGGTCTGCAATTCCAGCGGCGCGCGGGTGATACCGGTCTGGTCGCCCGCGCCGGGCAGGCGGGTGTAGCCCGAGCGCACTGAACCTGTGTATTTGAAGTCGGCGTTGAGGTCGCCATAGACCTTGAGGAAATTCAGCAGCGCCTGGCGATCGTCGGTGCTCAGGTCCTGGTCCAGGGCCTTGCGGCTGACGCTGCGCGCCAGCAGTTCGGACAGCTGGCCACGGCTGTCGTTGACTGCCTGGCGCAGCTGGAACGCCGGCTGCCGGGCGTCCGGCAAGGCCAGGGCATTGCGGCTGCTGTTGACCAGCACTTGCAGCTCGATGCCCAGTTCGCGGCAATAGCCGAGAAGGGTCTGGTGATGGCTGGGAATACGCGCCGGGCCGGCGTTGAAGAACTGGCCTTCATCGAAGTCCACGGTCTGGCTGACGCCGTCGTCGAACTCCACCTTGCTGCCACGGCGTAGGGTCCAGTTGCGTCCGCCGACCCGCTCGCGGGCTTCGAGGATGGTCACGCTGAAACCGGCTTTGCGCAGTTCATAGGCGCTGACCAGCCCGGAAATGCCGGCGCCGACCACCACCACATGCTTGCCTTTGCCGCTGCTGCCCAGCTGCAGCGGGTCGAAGCTCGCCGCCAGCGCCTTGGGCGCAAGCCCCAGGGCATCGAGGGCGCCGACGGCGGCGGAATAACCACCGACGGCGGCGATACGGGAAATCAGTTGCCTGCGGGTAAAAGCCATAAGGTACTCCTTGGCGTGTTTGCCGATGAGGGGGTCAGAGGTCGTAGCGCACGGACAGCAAGAGGGTTCGCGGGTCGTTGACCGCGTAGTAGCGGGCGCCGCTTGCGGGCACGTAGCCCACCGATTGCGGATAGGCGCGGTCGAGCAGGAGGCTCTGTGCGGTGAAGTGCTGCATGGTGAACCCCGGTGTGTAGGTTGGCGTTGTTATGCTTTTTCGGGCAAAGCTGCGCCGGGGCCATGCTTTGAAAGCCATGGCGGCGGGGGGCTTGGGCCGGTTTCAGGTTCGGGTGGAGCTATTGACCGTGGAGTGGTGTCGGCCGGAAAAAATGCAGTTCCGTGGGCCTCCACCTGGTCGGGTGGTCGGTGCTGGATGTAACAGTATTTGTATAAATACGCGGTGTAAAAGTCTGAATAGTTATAAGTTAATTATAAAAATATGTAATTTAATAAAGATAATAAATGCGTATTTCTGATGTTTATGTTTAGGATTCAGAAACGAAATCGCGGGCAAGCCTCGCTCCTACAGGTNGCTTGCCCGCGATAGCGGTGGAGCGTCTGGCGCTACTTAATAGCCGCGCTCGAGATTGGCCGGATTCTCCAAAGGCTGTCCTGCAAGAAAACGCTCGAGATTGGCCAGGAAGCCGTCGGCGATCTCATGTCGGCTGTTGGTGGAGACCGACGAGGTATGGGGCGACAGCCGCACCCGGGGATGGCTGTACAGCGGGTGGCCGGCCGGCAGGGGTTCGGGTTCGGTGACGTCCAGCGAGGCCAGGCCGATGCGCCCGCTGTCCAGGGCCGCGAGCAGGGCCTCCTGGTCCAGCAGGCCGCCGCGGGCGATGTTGATCAGGTGCAGGCCGGGCCTGGCGCTGGCCAGCACCTCGCGGTCGACGATATTCCGGGTCGCTTCGGTCAGGGGCGCCGCCAGCACCAGATGGTCGCTACGGGCGAACAGCTCATGGATATCCCGCGCCGCCTGCACGCCCTCGACCTCGAACGGCGCCTGGCTCTGGCGTAGGGCGAGCACATTCAGGCCCAGGGCCCGGGCCTTGCTCGCCAGGCTGCGGCCGATGGCGCCAAAGCCGAGAATTCCCAGGGTGCTGCCCTTGAGTGGGGTCAGCGCGGTGAAATTCCAGTGCGGGTCATGCACCCAGATCTGCGGCAGGTGCTTGGCCGCGGCGAAGATCGCGGCCAGGGCGAACTCGGCGATGTTCTCCGCGCCGCTGCCGCGCAGGGTGCTGACCGGCGGGCCGTTGAACAGCCACCTGGGGTAGAAGTCGATGCCGGACGACACCACCTGCACCCACTGCAACGCATATGGCCAGCCCGGAGGCGGCGTCTCCGGCGCCAGGTAACCCCGCACATTGATCGGCCGCGCCAGCAGGATGCTGACCTCGGCCGGCAGGTCGCTGGGCACGCCGACGGGGACGTCGAGCACTTTGGCCCCCGGGTGAGTCAGCGCCAGGCGCTGGCGGATCACAGCGTTGAAGTCGGCATCCAGTTGGCTGGCGATAACGAGCTGGGTCATGGCGTGTCCTTGTTCTGGCGCTGGGCGAATACCGCCTTGCCGACACCTTGCAGCACGGCATCGTTTTGCGGGGTGTGGACACGACCGCAGAGCACATCGCGGTAATGCCGTTGCAGCGGGCTGTGGCGCGACAGGCCGGGGTTGCCGGAGGCCTCGATGGCCAGCTCGACGGCGCGAATCGCGTTGCCGGTCACCAGGTACTTCAACTGCGCGGCGTTGCTCGCCGGCGTGCGGCCTTCGGCGGCGGAATCCAGCAGGCTGCGATTGGCGAACAGCAGGGTATCGATATGGCCAAGGGTTTCCTGGAAGCGCGGCAGGGTCGCCAGCGCCGCGCCGAGGTTGGACGGCTTGCGTTGTTCCAGCCAGCCCACCAGCCAGTCCCGCGCGGCCTGGGCGATGCCGTCGTAGACCGCCGACAGCAGCACCGCCATCCACAGGAACCCGTCGCCATCCAGCTCCGGCTGCGGTGCGCTCCAGGGGCTGACACTGACAGCGTGGTCCAGCGGCACCAGCACGTTGTCGAACAGCACTTCGTGGCTGCAGGTGGCGCGCATGCCCAGGTGGTCCCAGTCCTCGACGATGCTGATGCCGGGGCTGTCCTTGTGCACCAACCAGGCGCCGACCAGCGGGTCTTCGTCGGTGCTGCGGGCCCAGACGCTGAACCAGCTCAGGCCATGGCTGCCGGTGGAGTAGATCTTGCGCCCGCTGATGCGCCAGCCGGCGGCGGTGCGCCGGGCGATGGTCGCCGGCAGGCCGCCACGGGCCGGGGTGCCAAGGTCGGGCTCGACCCGCAGGGCATTGATCAGCGCGCCGTCGCGCACCGCATCGGCGGCCACCCGCAGGCGCAGGGCTTCGGGCCAGCTCTGGCTGTCTTGCAGGCGCGAATGCTGCAGGTACTGCATCACCAGGATCAGTGCGGTGGAGGGTTCGCCCTTGGCCACCGCGCTGATCACCTTGCGCGCCTGGGCCAGGCTGGCGCCGCCACCGCCCAGGTGCTTGGGCACTGTCAGGGCCAGCAGGCCGTGCTGGTGCAGCAGGGCAAAGTTGTCCCGGGGAAAGGCGCCGCTCTGGTCATACAGATGGGCCGTGGCGCCGAGTTGCTGGCCGAGGCGTTGCAGCAAGGCGTCGAAGTCGGCGACCTCGACCGGGTGCAGCAAGGGCGGCAGTGGGGAAGAAAGACTCATGATTACTTCACTCGATCAAGGAGGCTGGGAGCCGGTTCATAGCGGCAGCAAGGCAAAACTTCGGTCCCACAGGGGGCTGACGTCGAGCCGTTCGCTGAGCACGCCGGCATCGAAGAACAGGTCGGCGACGGCCTGCTGCGAGGCGATGGCCTGGTCGTTGACGGCGATGATCTGCGACGGCTGGCTGCGGTTGTTGTACATGTCGAGGAATACCGCCTTGTCGACGCCCAGCAACTGCGCCGACTTGCTCGCCCAGGGCTCGGGGTTGTTATTGATCCATTCCAGGGTGCGCGCCTGGCGCTGGATATAGTCCTGGATCGCCTGCTTGCGCAGCGGCTCTTCCAGGGCCGCGGGTCGCGCGGCGATCAGGTAATTGCCGGACAGGTAGCCCAGGGCGGTCTTCAGCACCCGGGCACCACTGCGGAATTTCGCCAGCTGGATAAACACGCCATAGATCACCCAGGCGTCGAGCTGGCCGCTCTGGAAGGCGCTGAACCCATCCTGGGGCGTGAGCGCCACCGCGGTGATGTCGTTCATGTTCAGGCCCTGTTCCTTCAAGGCCTTGATCAGGAAGTAGTGCGAAGTGGTGGAGCGCACGTAGCCGACCCGCTTGCCGCGCAATTGGCCGACCGACTCGACCTTCGAGTCCTTGGGAATCAGGAACACCTGGTTGTTCACGTCGCCTTGCAGCACCGCGATCAGGCGTGGCTGGCGATGGCTCTGGATCGAGAAGATCGGCGGAATCTCGCTCATCCCGCCGACATCCAGGCTGCCCGAGGCCAGGGCCTCGACTATCAGGTTGCCGCCGGCGAACTCCGAGTATTCGACTTTATAGGGGGTGTTGGCGGTACCGGCGTCCTCGACGAAGTAGGAGTCTTGCCCACGGTAGGTGGCGACCCCCAGGGTCAGGTCGGCCAGGCTGTTGTTTTGGGCGAAGGCGCGCGTGGCAAGGCCTAATGAGGACAAGCCCAGGGCACCGAGGGCCAGCGAGCTGGCGGTGAGGAAGCCGCGACGGTTGAGGTATTGGCTCATGCCACGGCCTCGCTCTGGGCTGCGCTGGCCTGGGAGGTGTTGGCGTAGCGGTTGACCGGCACCGGCAGGCCGAGGTTGTCGCGCAGGGTCTGGCCGCTGTACTCGCCGCGGAACAAGCCACGCTGTTGCAGCACCGGCACCACCCGCTCGGTGAAATACTGCAGGCCGTCTGGCAGCAGGGAGTTGATGATAAAACCGTCGGCCGCGCCGCCTTCGAACCACGTCTGAATGGCATCGGCGACCTGCTCGGGCGTGCCGACGAAGTCGCGCCGTGGCCGGGAGAAGCGCAGGGCCACTTCACGCAAGCTCAGGCCTTCGTCGCGGGCCAGCTGCTTGATCCGCTCCGAGCCGCCTTTCTGGCTGTTGGCGCCGAGGTCGCCGAGTTCGGGGAAGGGTGCGTCCAGCGGGTACTGGCTGAAGTCGTGGTCGTTGAACGGCCGGCCAAGGGCGACTATGGCGTCTTCGATGCTCACCAGCGCTACCGCCTGCTGGTAGCGCTCTTCGACCTCCGCCGCATCGCGGCCAACGATCGGGCGGATGCCGGGCAGGATCGACAGCAGCTGCGGATCGCGGCCAAAGCCGCTGGCACGGCGTTTCAGGTCCTGGTAGTAGGCGCGGGCTTGGTCGAAGCCCTCGGCGTTGACGAAAATCGCATCAGCATTCTCGGCGGCGAAATTGCGCCCGTCCTCCGAGGTGCCGGCCTGGAAAATCACCGGCTGGCCTTGCCGGGAGCGGGCGATGTTCAGCGGGCCTTTCACCGAGAAGAATTCGCCCTTGTGCTCCAGGGCATGCAGCTTGCCGGGGGTGAAGAACTCACCGCTGTGCTTGTCGTAGGCGAAGGCGTCGTCTTCCCAGGAATCCCACAGGCCCTGGACCACCGCCACATGTTCCTGGGCGATGCGGTAGCGCACGGCATGGGGCGGGTGCTCGGCCTTGCCGAAGTTGTCGGCGGTGCCGCTGAGCCAGGAGGTGACCACGTTCCAGCCGGCGCGACCGCCGCTGATATGGTCCAGCGAGGCGAACTGGCGGGCGACCTGGAACGGCTCGGTGTAGCTGACGGTGACCGTCGCCACCAGGCCGATGTGCCGGGTGCTGGCGGCCAGGGCCGAGAGGATGGTCAGCGGCTCGAAGCGGTTGAGGTAGTGCGGGCTGGATTTTTCATGGATGTGCAGGCTGTCGGCGATGAACACGAAGTCGAACTTGGCCGCCTCGGCCAGTTGCGCCTGCTGCTTATAGAAGTCGAAGTTCACGCTGGCGTTGGCCAGGGCCTGCGGGTGGCGCCATTCGCCCCAGCCGTGACCGACGCCATGGACCATGGCGCCGAATTTCAATTGACGTTGTTTGCTCATGGGGGTGCTCCTGAGTCTGTCGCTGGGTCAGCGGGATGCCTGGTTGAGTTGCACGCGCGGGGCGTTGAAGCTCTTGTCGAAGCCTTGGGAAACGTCGATGGGCCGGGTGAGGATGCCTTCCTCGCGGTAGATGTCCGCGGTGGTTTGCAGGCCGCCGATGACCTGGTCGTCGATCGCCACCGGCTGCATGTGCGTGGCCTTGGCCACCGCCAGGTGCACGGCCAGCGGCAGGCCGGTGACCTGGGCCTGGGCGGCGGCGAACTCTTGGGGATGGGCATTGGTCCAGCGGTAGGCGCGATCGACCCGGGCGACGAAGTCTTCGAGCTGCTGGCGTTTGTCGGTGATCGCCTGGCGGGTGGCGGCCAGGTACAGGTGGTTGCTCAGCAGGCTGTCGCCGCTGGCCAGCACCTTGGCCTGGCTCTGGGTGGTGGCGATGGTGGTGTAGGGGTCCCAGGTCGACCAGGCGTCGGCGCTGCCGTTGTCCAGGAGGATGCGCGACTCGCTGGGCAGCAGGTAGATGAACTGCACGTCCTGGGTGCTCAGGCCGACGCTGCGCAGGGCCTTGATCGCCAGGAAGTGGCCGATGGAGCCGCGGGTGGTGACGATGCGCTTGCCCTTGAGGTCGCGGGCGTCGTTCAGCGGCGAATCCCTGGGTGCGAGAATGGCCGTGGTGTAGCGCCCCTCGGCGTGGACGATGCTGACCACCTTGAGCGGCGCGCCGGCGCCGAGGGCGAACACATAGGGCGCATCGCCCAGGGCGCCGATATCCACGGCACCGGCATTCAGCGCCTCGCCCAGGGGCGCGGCGGCGGGGAACTCGGAGAACTGGATCTCATAAGGCACGTCCTTCAGCTCGCCGGAGACTTCCAGCAAGACCTTGATCGTGGACTTCTGATTGGCCACCCGCAGCGGCTGCAGGTCGGCGGCCTGCACAGTGATGGCGAGGCAGAAAGTGGCGGCCAGCAATAGCGGGGTGATGAAGGGCAGGGTAACGCGCATGACGACAGGCTCCAGGCGGGTGTCGGTGGTTTGGGGTCACCTCCGCCTGGAGAAAGGGGTCGGTCCGGGTGTTGCGTCGGGTGGCTTATGGGCCGGTGAAGGCACATAAGCCGGGCTTCAATTCACAGGGTTCAGATCACATAAAAACCATGGGTGCCGTCGCGGGCCAGCTGGTCCACCAGCCCGAATTCCCAGTCCAGGTAGGCTTGCATCGCCTCGCGGGGGTTATCGGTGCCCTCGTAGGGCCGGCGATAACGGTCGATGCGCGGCGAGGCCAGGCGGGTTTCACCCGTCTCCAGCGGTAGCTGCGCGGCGATCCAGCTGGCGGTGCCCTGGTGCAGCAGGAACACCGCCTTGCCGGTCAGGGCCTCGACCTCGGCGACCGCCAGCCGCGCCAGCTGGCTGCTGCCGCAGGTCAGCACATAACGTTCGGCGGGCGGCAGCTTGGCCAGGACCTCCGGCAACTGCGCGCGCAAGGCCCACCAGGCCCCCGGGATATGCCGTTTGACGTAGTTGGCGCTGCTGGTGAAATCCAGTACCACAGTGCCACCTTCGCCCAACCACTGGGCCAGGGTGTCCGGGCTGATTTCCTCGGCCTGGCGCGGCGCAGGCACCGGTGCCTGCCAGGGGCCTTGTTCGCTGAAGTGCGCGGGCTGCAAGTCATCCAGCACGTAGACCTGCCAGCCCAGCTGCGCCAGCCAGGAGGCGGACATATTGGCGCGCACGCCATCGTCGTCCACCAGCACCAGGCGCGCGCCGCGCACGCTGGCGAAGTGATCGGTTTCCTGCACCAACTGTCCGCCAGGGGTGGAGCGGGCGCCGGGCAGGTGGCCGGCCTCGAATTCTTCCGGGGTGCGCACATCGAACAGGTAGGTGCTGCGCTGCGTTTCCTGCTGCCAGCGTTGCAGTTCGCTCAGAGTGGCGCGGCCCACTCGCGCCTTGTCGGCCACCCGCCGGGCGTCTTGGGCGGCGCTGTCTCGATGGGCTTCGCTGGTTGGGGCGAAACGCCGCGACTGGCCATGTTCCAGCGCCTGCCCGGCCAGGGTCCAGCCGATGGTGCCGTTGCGCAGGGCGGCCACCGGGTTGGCGATGCCGGCGTTGATCAGCGACTGGGTGCCGATGATGCTGCGGGTGCGTCCGGCGCAGTTGACGATGATCCGGGTCGCCGGGTCCGGCGCCAGCTCGCGGGCGCGCAGCACCAGCTCCGCCCCCGGCACGCTGATGCCTCGGGGAATGCTCATGGTCTGGTATTCGTCGAAGCGCCGGGCGTCGAGCACCACCACATCGGCCTGACTGTCGAGCAGGGCCTGGACTTCTTCCGCCGCCAGGGACGGCGTATGCCGTTGGCTTTCCACCAGTTCGCCGAAGGCCTTGCTCGGCACATTGACGTCGATGAACAACTCGCCGCCGGCATCGCGCCAGCCTTGCAGGCCGCCTTCGAGCAGGCTGACATTGCTGTAGCCCAAGGCTTGCAGGCGTTGCGCGGCGCTGTCCGCCAGGCCTTCGCCATTGTCATAGAGGGTGACCTGGGTATCGCGCCGGGGAATCCGTGAATACACCTCCAGCTCCAGTTTCGACAGCGGGATATTGGCGGCGAACAGCGGATGTCCCTGGGCGAAAGGCGCCTCTTCGCGCACATCGACGAGGGCCAGCTCTTCACGGTTCAGCAGCGCCTGGCGAATCTCTGGGTAGGAGCGGGTAGGGGCAGTGCTCATAGGGCTTGGCTCTCTTTGGACAGGTCCCAGATATTGGGCAGGAAGGCGTTGGAATAACCGGAAATGAACAGTTTCTCGCTGCCGTCGCTCTGGTACACCGCGCGGCGCACGGCACCGATATTGGCGCCATAGACATGGATGCTGATCGACACCTGGTCGTCGAAGGCATTGCTGACCTGATGGATGTCGCCGATCTTCGGCGACACCGCCTCGACCTGGCCGGGCAGCAGCTGGATCCGCTTGCCTTCGGCCCGCAGGCTGCCGTCGTCGTGACGGGCGAACCCCTGGGAGTACTCCGAGCCGCGCAACATGCCGATCAGCCCCCAGACCCGGTGGTCGTGGATCGGCGTGCGTTGCCCCGGCCCCCAGACAAAACTGACGATGCTGAAGCGCTGCCGGGAATCGGCGTGCAGCAGGTACTGTTGATAGCGTTCCGGGTCTGGCCGGGCGAAATCCTCGGGCAACCAGTCGTCATGGCTGACCAGCTGGGCCAGCAGCTTGCCGCCGCGGTGCAGCAAATCGCCTTCGCGGGGGTTGCTGTCGATCAGCTCCGCCAGGGCGCCGATGAATGCTCTGAGTCTCTCCGGGTGTCGGGCCTGGGTCATGGCGATTCCGTGCTCGTGGTCTAGGTTCGATATCAGGGTTCGTTTTCAGGATTTAAGCATAATGATTTTTCTTAATATGCTATTTTTTTATGATTAGGTTATAGCTGAAAGGAATTTAGAACCCTTGTGAATAGCGTTAGACGTTATCGATAGATGCGCCAGGCTATCCAGCTATCAACATTCAAACTATGCTTTTCGAACATCTTAATGACTGTTCTCTATGTGCGGGCCAAATGAAAATTGATGATATCGACGCCTTTGTCGAAGTGATTCGTTGCCAGTCCATCAGCCATGCCGCCGAGACCTTGCAACTGACGCAACCGGCGATCACCCGGCGGGTGCAGAACTTCGAGCAGGCCTTGGGCGTGGAGCTGTTCGACCGCAATACCAAGCCGCTCAAGCCCACCCTGATAGGTACCCGGGTATATGAGCAGTGCCGGCTGATCCTGCGGGAGATGGATGCCCTGCGCGAGCTGGTGGCCACCGACGCGCCGCCCACCGGGCTGTTGCGCCTGGGCGTGCCGCAGACCATCGGCGATGTGGTGCTGCTCGATGCCCTCAAGCACCTGCGGGTCGAATACCCCGAGTTGCGTGCCCAGGTGGCCACGGGCTGGGGCAGCCAGCTGGTGGGCAAGATCGAGCGCGGCGAGCTGGACGCGGCGGCCGCGCTGTTCCCGGCCGGCAAGATCTTCCCGGACAACATCGTCGGCGAGTCGATCGGCAAGATGGAACTGGTGGTGGTCTGCGCCAAGGAGCAATTGCCCAAGCGCCCGTGCAAGCTTGCCGATATCTACCAGAACGGCTGGATTCTCAATCCGGACGGCTGCGGTTTCCGCGCCGGCCTGCAACGCACCCTGTCGGACCAGGGCCTGGCCCTGCGGGTCAACCTGGAAACCTTCGGCACCGAATTGCAGCTGGGCCTGGTCGCCGATGGCCTGGGTCTTGGCCTGGTGCCGCGGCCGTTGCTGGAGCGCAGCGCCCACCGCGAGCAACTGGCGGTGATGCCGCTCAAGGACTTCAAGCCGGTGATGGACCTGTGGCTGATCTACCCGCATTTTCTCGGCAACCTGCAAGGGCCGGTGGATGCCTTTGGCAAGCTGGTCGCCGGCTCGTTGCAGAAGATCAAGAGTGCTGCATAAGGGAGAGAACGGGGCGATTTAAAATAAAAAATAATGATAATTAGCTTAGATTAAAATGTGCTTTTTATTATTTTTTGCCTTCCCCTAGGCTTGCTGGAGTTCCTTAAAGGCCATCCAGGAAGTTTTGCCATGAGCAGCGTCAGCCCGTTATCCAGCGTCTCGAAAAATGTCCGCCAGCGTGTCAGCCCCGAAGAGTGGGAGGTACGGGTGAAACTCGCCGCGGCCTACCGGCTGGCGGCTTTGTACAAGTGGACCGACCACATCTACACGCACTTCTCCGCGCGGGTGCCGGGGCCCGACGAGCATTTCCTGATCAACGCCTTCGGCCTGCTGTTTGACGAAATCAGTGCCTCCAACCTGGTCAAGGTGGATATCGACGGCACTATCGTCGACGACCCCACGGGCCTGGGCATCAACTACGCCGGTTATGTGATCCACAGCGCGATCCACGGCGCCCGTCCCGACCTGCAGGCGGTCCTGCACACCCACACTCGCGACGGCATCGCGGTGTCCGCCCAGCGCGACGGCCTGTTGCCGATCTCCCAGCACGCCATCGGTTTTTCCGGGCGCGTGGCCTATCACGGTTACGAAGGCATCGCCCTCGACCTCGATGAGCGCGAACGCCTGGTGGCGGACCTGGGGGACAAGAGCGTGCTGATCCTGCGCAACCACGGGTTGCTGACCGCGGGCATCAGCGTCGAACATGCGTTCCAGCAACTGCATTACCTGGAGCGCGCCTGCAATATCCAGATCGCCGCCCAGGCCAGCGGCAATGCCGAACTGATCTACCCACCGGCCGATGTGGTGGCCAAGGTCGAGAAGCAGGCTGAGTCCTTCAAGAGTGGTGATGGGCCGGGTGTCGCCCGGCATTGGAATGCATTGATCCGCCAGTTGGAGCGTAGCGATACGGCCTACAAGGAGTGATGGTCCGGACACGCCAGCACGCTTACGCACTGCCGCTGGCGCAGCCTGCGATCGGCTTGGGCGGCATTCCGACGCAGCAGTCGTGAATCCGCAAGACGCGGCCTGCCTGACAGACCGCACTCTCCGGTTTTGCGTCTGCTGCGCAGCCGATCGCAGCCTTCGGCAGCGGCTACAGGGGCTGTTCAGCGATACGGTTTTGTAGCCGCTGCCGAGCCAAAGCGAGGCTGCGAACGACCGCGTAGCGGTCGCCAAGCCAGGCTCCGCCGCGTGTCAGTGATACCGCGCCGTCAGGTTGGCGGGGCTGTGCCCCGATCGCAGCCTGCGGCAGCGGCTACAGGGCGATCAGGGCTCTATGCGTCGGGGCTCCAGGTCAGGCGACTTTTTCCGCGGCCAGCCGCTCGCGCTCGGCCACCAGCTTGCGGGTCAGCGGGATCAGGCGCTGGCCATAGTCGATGGCATCCTCGAGGGGGTCGAAACCGCGAATGAGGAAGGTGGTGATGCCCAGGTCGTAATAGTCGAGCAGGGCTTCGGCCACTTGCTCCGGGGTGCCGACCAGGGACGTTGAATTGCCTTGGGCGCCGAGCAGCCCGGCGATGCCGGTCCACAGGCGCTTGTCCAGGCGCGTGCCCTGGGCTGCTGCCGCCAGCAGGCGGCGCGAGCCTTCATTGGGTGGTTCGCGGCGGACAAAACCATTCTGCTCGGCCAGGGCCGTGGCCTGCTGCAGGATGCGTTCGGCGCGTGCCCAGGCCTGCTCCTCGGTGTCCGCCAGGATCGGCCGCAACGACAGGCTGAACCTGATGCTGCGGCCATGCTTGGCGGCCTCGGCGCGCACCTGGCTCACCACTTCGCGCACCTGCTCGTAGGTTTCGCCCCACAGCGCATACACGTCGGCATGTTTGCCAGCCACGGCGATGGCCGCCGCCGAGGAACCGCCGAAATACAGCGGGATATGCGGTTGTTGCGGCGACTGCACCGCCGAATGCGCGCCCTCGACCTGGTAATACTGGCCTTGATAGTCGAAGGGCTGGTCGCTGGTCCATTCCTGGCGCAGCACGTCCAGGTATTCGTCGGTGCGGGCGTAGCGCTGGTCCTTGCCGATATAGCTGCCGTCGGCGCGCAGTTCGCGGTCGTCGCCACCGGTGATGATGTGCACCGCGGTGCGCCCGCCATTGAACACGTCCAGGGTGGTGAACTGGCGCGCGGCCAGGGTCGGCGCGGCGAAACCCGGGCGATGGGCGATCAGGAACTTGAGCTTTTTCGTCACGCTGGCGGCGTGCGCGGCAATCAGGGTGCTGTCCGGGCTGTTGGAGTGGAACGCCACCAGGGCACGGTCGAAGCCGGCGTCTTCATGGGCGCGGGCGACTGCCTCCACGTAATCGGGTTGCAGGACGGGGCCGCTGCGCGGGTGGATTTCCGAGGCGTGGTGGCCGCCGATAAAACCGATGAATTCGATACTCATGGTGGATTCCTTGTTTGCTTCCAATAGGCGTGATTCAGCCTCCACCGGGCAAGGGGTCGGTCCGTGGTGTCGAAAGTAGGCGCAGCGCGGCGGGGTGTGAAATGCCGTTTTGTTCTAAGTTAATTATTAAATTAATTGATTATTTAAATGTTCTTGCATCAGCAAAGCGCATTTTATAACGCAGTGCCCGCGCTCTCCGCGAAGGACGCTGGCCGAGCCGCCTTACTATGCAAATAATTTATCTGGTTCATCTTCTATCTGATTTTTAATCATATTAGGTTATTCCCAAAAAGAATTTCACTGCGGTTTTTTATGCGAATAGCATAAATCCGAAGCTGAAACATGGCGCCTCCGGCCATGGGCTTGATGAGGAAGGAAGCCTGATGAGCGACAAGACTTTCGATACACCGGGCGCCAGCAGTTCGTTTTCCGTCGACAAGGCCGTTCGCCGGGGCGGTGCAGGGCAGGGTGGGGCGCGCTGGATTCCGCAGTGGCTGCGCAACTGGCGCCCCCCCGAGGCGCTGCTGCGCCTGATCAGCCCGATCCTGCTGCTGTTGCTGTGGGAGCTGGCCTCGCGCTGGGGGCTGATTCCCCAGCGGGTGATCGCCGCGCCGTCGCAGATCGGCGGCACGCTCTGGGCCATGATCGCCTCCGGTGAGCTGGGCAAGCACCTGCTGGTGTCGCTGCAACGGGCGCTGGTGGGCTTGAGCATCGGCGTCAGCATCGGGGTGGTCGCAGCGCTGATCAGCGGCCTGTCGAAACGCGGCGAGGTGGTGCTGGATTCGCCGATGCAGATGCTGCGCACTATTCCCTCCCTGGCCCTGGTGCCGCTGTTCATTCTCTGGTTCGGCATCGGCGAGTTCACCAAGATCGCCCTGATCGTCACCGGCACCACCTTCCCGGTGTACCTGAACCTGTTCGCCGGCATCCGCAATATCGACCCCAAGCTGATCGAGGCCGCCAACACCCTGGGCGTGAGCCGGCGCGAGCTGATCTGGCACGTGATCCTGCCGGGCGCCTTGCCCTCGTTTTTCGTCGGCCTGCGCTATTCCCTGGGGATTTCCTGGCTGGCCCTGGTGTTCGTCGAGCAGATCAACACCACCGCCGGCATCGGTTATCTGGCCAGTGATGCGCGGGACTTCATGCGCACCGACGTGATCGTCATCTGCCTGCTGATCTACAGCGTCCTCGGCCTGCTGATCGACGGCCTGATCCGCACCCTGGAACGTTTTGCCCTGGCCTGGCGCCCAACTTTCGTGAGGAATTGATATGTCGAGCATCGATCTTGTGGACACGGCCAAAGCCGCCCACCCGGTACAACTGCGCAATGTGGTGCGCCAGTTCGGCGAGCAACGGGTCATCGACGGCCTGGACCTGGACATCGCCCCGGGGGAATTCGTCGCGCTGCTGGGCGCCAGCGGTTCGGGCAAGACCACCTTGCTGCGCAGCCTGGCCGGGCTCGACAGCATCGACAGCGGCCAGCTGCGGGTGCCCAAGGCACGGGCGGCGGTGTTCCAGGAGCCGCGCCTTATGCCCTGGAAGCGCGCCTGGAAGAACGTGATCCTCGGCCTGCGCATTCCCAATGCCAAGGCCCGCGCGGTGCAGGCCCTGACCGAAGTCGGCCTGGCCCATCGGCTGGAAGCCTACCCGGCGACGCTCTCCGGCGGCGAAGCCCAGCGCGTGGCCCTGGCCCGCGGCCTGGTGCGCGAGCCCAAGCTGCTGTTGCTCGACGAACCCTTCGCCGCGCTGGATGCGCTGACCCGGATCCGCATGCACCGGCTGATCATCGACCTCTGGCGCAAGCACACGCCGGCGGTGCTGCTGGTGACCCACGACGTCGACGAAGCCATCCTCCTGGCCGATCGGGTGATAGTGCTGGCCAACGGCAAGATCGCCGAGCAACTGAACATCGACCTGCCACGGGCGCGGGACACCGGCCAGGAGGGTTTCCAGGAAATCCGCGCGCGTTTGCTGGGCCTGTTGGGGGTGGAAGCGGTGGAACCTGCGCCGCAAGCAGCCGGGACCGCGCGTCAGTCTTCCAACAACAGCATCCGGCGGTTTGCCCATGGCTGAGTTTTTGATAAGCCAAGGCACGCGTTTCTGGAAAACCACGGCCCTGCTGCTGTCGGGCGCCATGCTGTTGCTTGGCGGTTGCGGTGAAAGCAGCAAGACAGAATCCACCTCGACGAAACACTCGGACCTGTCCGGCGTCACCCTGATCCTCGGTGACCAGGCCAAGGGCCTGCGCACGGTGGTGGAGGCGGCGAACGCCCTGGAGGGCATCGAGTACAAGGTGCAGTGGGCGAACTTCCAGGGCGCCGCGCCGCTGTTCGAAGCCTTGCGCGCCGGTGCCGTCGACCTGGCGCCGGCCGGCGACACCCCGGTGCTGGCGGCGGCCACCGGTGGCGCGCCGTTGCGCATCGTCGCGGTGCGCCGCGGCCAGGCGCGCGGCATCGCGATCCTGGTGCCGGCGGATTCGCCGATCCGCAGCGTCGCCGACCTCAAGGGGCGCAATGTGGTGGTGTCGTCGGCCCGCGGCAGCATTGCCCAGTACCTGCTGATTCGTGCCCTGGCCAACGCCGGGGTCGACGAGAAGGACGTCAAGGTCGGCTTCGTGCTGCCGACCGACGCCTTGCCGGCCTTCAATGCCGGGCAAATCGAAGCCTGGGCCACCTTCGGCGTGTATCAGGCTTTCGCCGAGCAGCAGGGCGCCCGGGTGCTGATCAGCGGCGAGGGCATCAATACCGGGCTGAACTTCATCACCGCCTCGGACGAGGTGCTCAGCGACCCACTGAAGCGCCAGGCCCTGAGCGACGTCCTGCAACGTTTTTCCAAGGCCCTGGAGTGGGGCCAGCAGAACCCGGACGAATACGCCCGGGTCTTCGCCAGGGTCAATGACATTCCACTGGAGGTGTCGCAGACCCTGCGCCGCTGGGGCGACGAGTCGCTGCTGCCGGTGCAGGCCCAGGATGTTCAGGCCTTGCAGGAAGTCGACGACCTGTTCGTGGCCAAGAAGATCTTTCCCCATCGAGTCGATGTCCGGACACTGACAGATACCGGGGTGTTTGCCACGCCTTAGGTGGCGGTTGGCAGAGAGGAGGGGGCAGGGCACAGCGTCACGCCAATAACGGATTTGCGGCGTGGCGCGCTTATAATCGCAGGCCGCTGAAACTTTCTAGACGACTGGTCTAATCAAGGATATCCTCCGCGTCATGAAACCCACCTACGACGACACCCGCCAACACTTGCTCGACACTGGCCACCGGATGATGGCCGGCAAGGGCTTCACCTGTGTCGGCCTCAACGAGATCCTGCAGACGGCCGGCGTGCCCAAGGGCTCGTTCTATCACTACTTCAAATCCAAGGAGCAGTACGGCCAGACCTTGCTGGAGGACTACTTCCGACATTACCTGGCGAGCATGGACCAAGGTTTCTCCACCCCTGGCCAGAGTGCCCGCGAGCGCTTGATGAGCTATTGGCAGGGTTGGCTGGACAACTACTGCGTGCCTGGCGACGAGCAGAAATGCCTGGTGGTCAAGCTGAGCGCGGAAGTGGCGGACCTCTCCGAGATGATGCGCATCACTTTGCGCGACGGCGCCGAGCAGATCATCGACCGCCTGGCCGCCTGCATCGAGCAGGGCCACCTCGACGGTTCCCTGCCGGCCAGCGCCGCCCGCCAGACCGCCACCGGCCTGTATCAGCTGTGGCTGGGGGCGAGCCTGATGTGCAAGCTGCACCGTGATGTCCGGCCCCTGGAAGACGCCATGATCACTACCCGGGCGATGCTGGAAAGCTGAATTAAACAGATCCTTTGATACCCGCTGCTAACCAGCGGGTATTTTTGGCCTGACAACTAGACGACTGGTCTAATAAGTGCCGAACCTGGCGACCCGTCGAACGCTTTTTGAAACGCGTCTCTGCCTGTAAAGGAGTTTGCATATGCCTCAGTCGAACCAGATCAATCGCAGCATCGTCCTGGCCTCGCGCCCCCATGGCGCCCCGAGCGAAGCCAACTTCCGCCTCGAATACCAGCCGGTTCCCCGACCCGGCGCCGGGCAGGTGCTGCTGCGCAGCGTCTACCTGTCCCTCGATCCTTACATGCGTGGGCGCATGAGCGACGCACCTTCCTACGCGCCACCTGTGGGGTTGGGCGAGGTGATGGTCGGCGCCACCGTGAGCCGGGTCGTAGTGTCCAATCATCCGGATTACGCCGTGGGCGACTGGGTGCTGGCCTACAGCGGCTGGCAGGACTATGGGCTGTCCGACGGCACGGGCCTGACCCGGTTGGGCGCGGCGCCGGAGCATCCTTCCTATGCCCTGGGTGTGCTGGGCATGCCCGGGTTCACCGCCTACATGGGGCTGCTGGATATCGGTCGGCCCCAGGTCGGGGAAACCCTGGTGGTGGCCGCCGCGACCGGCCCGGTGGGGGCGACCGTGGGCCAGATCGGCAAGCTCAAGGGCTGCCATGTGGTGGGCGTGGCCGGCGGCGCGGAGAAATGCCGCTACGCGGTGGAGGTACTGGGTTTCGACAGCTGCGTCGATCACCAGGCCGCGGACTTCGCCGAGCAACTGGCCAAGGCCTGCCCCAAGGGCATCGACATCTATTACGAGAACGTCGGCGGCAAGGTCTTCGACGCGGTGCTGCCGCTGCTCAACACCTCGGCGCGGGTGCCGGTGTGCGGGGTGATCGCCCATTACAACGACACTGACCTGCCAGAGGGCAAGGACCGTCTTTCGCTGCTGATGAGCCTGGTGCTGCGCAAGCGCATCAAGATCCAGGGCTTCATCATTTTCGACGACTACGGTTCGCGCTACGACGAGTTCTACCGCGACATGTCGCAGTGGTTCACCGAAGGGCGCATCAAATACCGCGAGGAAGTGGTGGATGAACTGGAAAGCGCGCCCCAGGCCCTGGTCGGCCTGCTGCAGGGGAAAAACTTCGGCAAGCTGGTGATTCGCGTCGGCGCCGACGACTGAGCCCCTGGCCAGTCGTTCATGGATGGCTGGCCAGCCTCCCTTGCCGAGCCCGGATTGCAAACGAAGGTGCCGCCTCCTGGAGGCGGGCGTTCTACAGGTAGCTCCACAAGGCCTGGGAAACCGGGGTCGGCTGGCCGCTGCCGAACAGCGTCTGGCCGATCTGCAGGCCCAGTTGCCGGTAGCTTTCGAACTGCGCTTCGTCGAAGAACTGGTTGGCGGTGCTTTCGTTAGGGAAGGTCGGGTGGGCGTTGGCGTAATTGAGCACGTCCACTGGCACCCCGGCGATCAGGCGTGGCTTGAGCAACAGGATCCGCGCGGTGCGCTGGCCCTGGCGATCGAGCACGTTGAACAGCATCGCGCAGCGCAGGCTGTCGTCGGGGCCCGGGTGGCTGAAGTTGCGGGTATGGCCGAAGTAGGGCGCCAGTAATGGCACCCTATGCACGTCCAGGTCTTCCACGATCTCCAGGGCCTGGTCGATCCGCGCCAGGCGGATCAGATTGGCCAGGTCGTCGAACTGGTAGGTCGGGTCGGCGCCGCAATCGCACAAGACAATCAGCTCGATCTTGCGCCCCTCGCGGATCAGCTCGTAGGTGGCGGTGTTCTCGAAATGGCCGCCGTCGGACAGGTACTGATAGTTGCGATTCAGGCCGTGGAAACTCGCACTCAACTCATAGAACAGGTAAGTCTGGGTCGGAAACACCGTGCCCCATAACTTGTCCCGCGAACGCCGGGGCCTGTCGGACTTTTTGTCGCCTTCAAGAAAATTGCTCGGCCACCAGGTGCCCAGGCGCAGGTTGGTCAGGCCGAACGACAGCGAAGTACCCAGTGTCGTGGCTCGGCCAAGGCCGGTGGAGATCGCCGCGCCGGAGGTCGCTGCCCAATCGGCCAGCCCTCGTGGCTGGTAGATCTCGCTGAACCGTTTGTTCTTGATCGAGCGTTTGCGCGGTTTGCCGTCGAGGATGTAGCTGACGCTGTCGGGTGCCTCCGCGCCATTGGGTGCCAGGCACAACGGCTTGCCCTTGCGGTCTCGTTGCACCAGCTGCTCGGCCGGGTCGACGGTGAGGTTCAGGGTGACGTTGATCAGGTGCACCGGCGCGCAGGTGGTGACGCCGTAGTACTGCTCGATCGGCACATCGTCGCCGGGTAGGGCTTCAGCGACGCTCAGGTGCTGCTTGCGGATCTTGGCCGTGCTGCCGGCGAAGCGCAGGCCGTTGGAGGCGCCCAGATACGCCCGGGTCAGCCGGCTGCGATAGAAGGATTGCAACGAGGACAGGTTGAGAAAGCCAATGAAGTTTCCCGCCCCCAGGCTCAGGATCAACGCCAGCCCAGCCAGGCCGCACAGGCGCGCCACGGTGTCGGCATCCAGCCCCTGATAGCGCACGAACTGCACCAGAAGCCCCCAGAGCAGGGCCACCAGCAGGAAGATAGCGATGCCCGCGACACCGGCGATCAGGCTCAGGGGTAGGCGGCTCACCCAGCCGGGCAGGGCCTTGTCGTCGAGCAGGAGGGAGAGGGCGCGGATCGCGCCGATCAACAGCGGCAGGGCGACGGTGGGCGACATCAGTTGCGCGCGTTGCTCGCTGGTGTAGATCCACTGGGCCAGCCAGGGTACGAGGGCGAAGAAGCCCAACACCAGGGTGAAGATCAGGACCTGGGCCAGGTAGCGGGTGACCAGCACCCGGTAGGTGCGCACGCAGTTGTTGCGCGCCAGAGCGTCGTCCTTGTCGCGCTTGAAACGCAGGCGCAGGGCCACGCCGATGCAGGCCAGCACCCCGAGCCAGCTGACCACCCCGCAGACGATCAGCAGTGTGCGCAGTTCAACGTCCAGTCCCCTGGGCGTTAAGGCCAGGGCGATGAACAGGGCGCCAGCCGCGCTGTACAGCAGGGTCGCCCAGTTGAGCAGGCGCACCGCGTCGTCCTGGTTCTTGCGGAAATACACCATCCAGAACGCCAGCATCAGCGGTATCACCCCGAACACTGTCGCCCCTCCCGGCAGCCACCAGAGCGAACCGCACAAGGGGTTGATCAGGCCCATGGGCAGCAGGGCAGTGATCGGTGAACACAGGTCGCTACCGGCGATGCTCACTTGCAGCAACGTGGCCAGGGCCAGGGTGCACAACAGCGGCATGCCGATCACGACATGCAGCGCCAGCAGGTTGCGCAACGACAGGCCCAGGACATAGAACAGGTCGCCCGAACCTCCCGGGGTCAGGTAGCGACCGTTCTCCCGCAGCCAGGCCAGCGGCGCTTCGCCCACCGGGGCCTTGGCGTAGTCGATATGGGTGTGGATGCGCCCCGGGGGTTCGAAGTCGAGCACCTCATAGGCATCTTCCGCGGCCTGCACTTCAGGGCTGGCCGCCACCTGGGCGTTTTCCCGCCCACGCAGGCGCCCGGGCAGGAACAGGCTGCCGAAAAACGAACCCAGGTAACCGCCGCCGCTGACGGTGGACAGGTAGTCGAACTGCGCCAGCAGGCGCTTGCCGATGCCCGGTTCTTCGCCCACGGCATCCGGCGCCCTGGCCCGGGCCATGGCCTGCAATACCCCGAGGCAGAAGGTGGCGCTGCGAATGCCGCCACCGGACAGGGCGACGGCCCAGTGGCCGGCGCTTTTACGCGCCAGGCCCAGCAGATCCCGACGTTGGTCGATACGGGCATGTTCGGCGTGAAACTGAGCATCCTGAGCCGAAGAAGCGGGCTTGTTCCTGTCCATGTGCAGCCCTCGCGAAAGGGAGGGGGATCCGTCCCTCACGAGTAAGTTAAAGCAGGAAAACAGCAGGTTGCCAGCAGCCTTTGCGACGGCCGGAACGCCACGCCAGAACCCCGATAGCCAATCGAAATTACCCCTGGCTTTTCATCGCCAAATGGACGTATTGACCCGCTCGCCATGGCCTAGTATGGCGGCTGTAGGGCGTTGTAAGGCGACTGGCGTACCGAGGTTAACCGGCCCGGTGCGCAGGCAGTCGGTTGTTCGGCCATCAGAAAAAGAACCGGTCGCGACACAGGTGTCCCCCAAGGACAGAGGGGCCGGTCTGCAGCACGTGCAAGGAGCAGCGCATGACACCCGTGAAGCTGATGTTGAGCATTTTCCTTCCTTTGGTGCTGTTACAGGGCTGTAGCAGCGATATGAAAAACCCCTGCGGCGACAAACCCGGCGAGCGACTCGACGAAGCCAAGTGCGTCGGCCGCGATGCCAACAGCCTCAGAGGCGCCGACGAGGACTACTACGCCGACATGGACTACGGCGTGTCCAAGCAACCGCAGCTGCTGGTCGAGAGACTGTCGCCCTTCATCCCCGGCATTACCGAACAGCAGGCGCTCCAGGCCTTCGCCCGCGGGCGCAACAACTGGATCGTCTGGACCGCCGGCAACGACGCGCTGTGGGACAAGCTCTCGCGCGACAGCGTCGGCAACCTCGACCTGCTCAAGACCATCTCCAACCACCCGAGCCTGAAATACAACCGCGATAAACGCTGGCAAGTGCTGGGGGTGGTCAACGAACCCTGCTACGTCAAGGGCGAGGGGCCGCGCGACGACCGCTACGGCCTGTGGCTGGACAAGCGCGACCCGTCCTGCACCGCCGACCCCTTCGAGAACGAAACCAAGTACCCCGGCGTGAAGATCGGCGCCCGCGGCAAGAACCTGCCGGTGGGTTCCTATTACGGCTACGGCACCGGGATCGTCGGCCTGCGGCTGTTCCCCAACCCGGACTTCGACGAGCACGCGCAGAAGAAGTGGGACGCCAAGCGCTATTACGAAGACCCCGCCTACTACAACGACAGCAAGCTGGTGAAACCTTACCGGGTCGGCATGTCCTGCGGCTTCTGCCATGTCGGGCCGAACCCGACCAACCCGCCGGCCAACCCTGAACATCCGGCCTGGTCCAACCTCAACTCCAACCCCGGCGCGCAGTACTTCTGGGTCGACCGGATCTTCATGTGGAACCAGGACCCGAGCAGCTTCCCGTACCAGCTGTTCCACACCTCGAAACCGGGGGCGCTGGACACCTCGTTCGTCTCCACCGACTACATCAACAACCCGCGGACCATGAACGCGGTCTACAATCTCAAGGCGCGCATCGAGCTGGCCTCCAACCTGGGCAAGGAAAAACTCGCCGGTGGCGGACTGAACAACCGCCAGTTCAACGAGGTGCCCGGCGTACCGCCGGACAGCCCGCTGGCGCAGTTCTACAAAAAGCCTGACACCGTGTTCACCCCGCGGGTGCTCAAGGACGGCGCCGACTCGGTGGGCGCGCTTGGGGCATTGAACCGGGTGTTCATCAATATCGGCCTGTACAGCGAGGAGTGGACCACCCACTTCCGGCCGCTGATCGGCGGCAAGCCGATCACCCCGTTCCGTATCGAAGTGGCACGCAAGAACTCCTCCTACTGGAACGCCAACGAGGCACAGACCCCGGACCTGGCGCTGTTCTTCCTGGCCTCGGCGACCCCGGACTACCTGAAGAACGCCCCCGGCGGTGCGGCGCACCTGAGCGAACCGGCGGCGGTGCTGGAGCGCGGCAAGGAAGTCTTCGCCGACACCTGCGCCCGTTGCCACTCCAGCAAGCTGCCGGAAAAGGCCTGGACCTTCTTTCCCGACCATGGCTGCGTGAACGACGGCTACCTCAAGTGCTGGAACAACTACTGGACCTGGAGCAAGACGCCGGAGTTCAAGACCGCGATGCGCGCCATCGTCAAGGATGAGAAGTTCCTCACCGACAACTTCCTCTCCACCGAACTGCGGGTGCCGGTGACCCTGACGGAAACCAACGCCTGCAGCCCGCTGGCGACCAACGCCCTGGGCGGCAATATCTGGGACAACTTCTCGTCGGAGTCGTACAAGCAGTTGCCGGCGGTAGGCTCGGTCCTGGTGCAGAACCCCTACACCGGCGAACCCTCGGAATACGCGATGCCGGCCGGCGGACGGGGTTACACACGGCCAGCCTCGCTGGTCAGTGTGTGGTCCACCGCGCCGCTGCTGCTGAACAACCGTTTGGGTCAATTCCACTGGAAGGGCGGGGTGGAGGACCGCATGGCGTCCTTCGACAGCGCGATCCAGATGCTGCTGTGGCCGGAAAACCGCACCGGCGACTTCCAGGTCATGACCCGCTCCGGCAAGACCCACATGGGCACCGTCGACGTCACCAGTGAAACCAGCTACCTGCGAGTCAGCAGTGGCTACCTGCCGACCTTCCTGCAAAACCTCGAAGGCCTGCTCAGCCGCTTGCTGCCGTGGCTGTTCGGCGAGGACGGCATCCAGCTCGGGCCTATCCCGCAAGGTACGCCGGTGAGCCTGCTGTCCAACATCGACCTGGAAAAACGCGACCAGGTGCTGGACCTGCTGCTGAAGATCAAGCACGACCTCAAGCAACTGCCGCCCGGTGCCTCCGACGAGGAAGCGCGCAAGGTCTTCGCCGGCCTGGTCAAGCCGCTGTTGAAGGTGAGCAAGTGCCCGGACTTCGTGGTGGACAAGGGGCATTACTTCGGCACCAGTTTCCTCAAGGAGGAAGCGCCCCTGAGTGATGCAGACAAACGGGCATTGATCGCCCTGCTGAAAACTTTCTAGGTGGCCAGCGATGAACAACGAAACGGATTACGAGTACATCGTGGTCGGGTCCGGGGCAGGGGGCGGCACCGTCGCCGCCCGCCTGGCCGAACAGGGACGCAAAGTATTGGTGCTGGAGTCGGGCAGCGACCCGGTGGCCACGGGCAATGCCCCGCGGCTGCCGGAGGAGTACCAGGTGCCGGCGTTCCACCCGCGCTCCACCGAGAACGATGCAATGCGCTGGGACTTCTTCGTGCGCCATTACAGCAACGACGCCCGCCAGCTGCAGGACCCCAAGTTCACCCGGATCTACCAGGGCGAAAACGTCGAGGGGGTGCTGTACCCGCGGGCCAGTTGCCTGGGCGGCTGCACCGCGCACAACGCGATGATCACCGTCTACCCGCACAACCAGGACTGGGACCATATCGCGCAGATCACCGGCGACCCGTCGTGGAAAGCCAGCGCCATGCGCGAGCACTTCCAGAACCTGGAGAACTGCCATCACCGGCCGTTCCAGCGGTTTCTCTCCTGGTTCGGCATCAACCCGTCGCGCCATGGTTTCAAGGGCTGGCTGCACGTGGAGAAGGCGATTCCGGAGGCGGCGTTCGACGACCAGTCGCTGGTGCGTTCGATCGTCGACGCCGCCGAGCAGGCGTTCAAGGCCCTGGGCGAAACCCTCAAGCGCATCGGCTGGCAGTTGCAGGGCGTGGGTGACCCCAACGACTGGCGGCTGGTGCGCGAGGAAGCCATCGGCCTGCGCTATCCGCCGCTGGCCACCCGGCACCATCATCGCAACGGCACCCGCGAACGCCTGCTGGATGTGCAAAAGCGCCACCCGGACAACCTGCACATCGAGCTGGATGCGCTGGTGACCCGGGTGTTGCTCGATGATCAGCAGCGCGCCTATGGCGTGGAGTACATCAAGGGCGCGCGGCTGTATCGGGCCTGTACCTTGCCGCGCAATGCCACCGGTGAACTGCGCCAGGTGCACGCCAGCCGCGAAGTGATACTCGCCGGCGGCGCCTTCAACACCCCGCAGCTGCTGATGCTCTCGGGGATAGGCCCGCGGGAAACCCTGGAGACCATGGAGATCCCGGTGCGGGTCGAGTTGCCGGGCGTAGGGCGCAACCTGCAGGACCGCTACGAGGTCGGGGTGGTCAACCGGATGAACTTCGAGAATTGGCAAGTGCTCAAGGGCGCGCGCTACGCCAAGGGCGATCCGCAGTACGAGGAATGGGCCAAGGGCAAGGTCGGGGTCTACAGCACCAATGGCGCGGTGCTGGCGATCATCAAGAAATCCCTGAAGCAACGGCCGCTGCCGGACCTGTTCTGCTTCTCCGTGCTGGCGCTGTTTCGCGGTTATTTCCCCGGCTACTCGAAGCTGATCGTCGAGCACCTGAACTACCTGACCTGGGCCATCCTCAAGGCCCATACCATCAACAACGCCGGCTACGTCACCCTGCGCTCCAACGACCCGGCCGACACCCCGCTGATCAACTTCCATTACTTCGAGGAGGGCAGCGACACCCAGGGTGAAGACCTGCAGTCGGTGGTGGAGGGCATCAAGTTCGTGCGCAACCTGACCCAGCCGCTGAAAGACGCCGGGCTGATCGCCAGCGAAGAACTGCCCGGCGATGAAGTGCAGACCGACGAGCAGCTCAAGACCTTCGTCATGAACCAGGCCTGGGGCCACCACGCCTCCTGCACCTGCCCGATCGGCGCCGACGACGACCCGATGGCCGTACTCGACAGCGCCTTCCGCGTGCGCGGTGTAGGCAACCTGCGGGTGGTGGACGCCTCGATCTTCCCGAAAATCCCGGGATTCTTCATCGTCACCTCGATCTATGTCGCGGCGGAGAAGGCGGCGCAGGTGATCCTGCAGGATGCGGTTGCGGTACGGGCGCAGGTGGCGCGAGGGGCAGGGCAGGCTACGGCCAGTGCGGACAGAGCGACCACGGTGGAGGCGATGGTCGCGTCAAAACGCTGAACCATGGACAAAGGCCGAGCCGTCGAGAGGCTCGGCCTTCTTTTTTCTTCACGGCGTGCCCGGATGCGGCTCCGGATACTCTCCCATCAGCTCAAGCGGCTTGGCATAAGGCCCGTCCCACAACTGAGCGTGCAGTTCGCCGATGCGCTTGGCCATCGCGCTGTCGTGCATCACCACTTCCAGGTTGCGCGAATTGTCCAGGTAGCCGCCGAGCCAGTTGCTGGTGCCGACCCAGGCCACCTGCCCATCGATGTCCATGGTCTTGCTGTGAATCACCCGTGCATAGGGAATGAACCCTTGGGACGCCTGGGGCAGGGTGACGATCCTGACCTGGACATTGGGCAGCACCGCCAGGCTTTTCAGGTAGGGCAGCTCCAGTTTGTCGGTGTTCCAGTTGGACACCAGCAACTTGATCGACACACCCCGCGCCGCGGCGGCCCGCACGGCATTGTCGATCACCGCGTAATAGGGCCGGGTCCGCTCAGGTCCGTAGGACAGCGGCGCATAGTCCAGCAACTGCACCCGCACTTCGTTCTGCGCTTCGGCCAGCAGCCGCGGCAACTCCAGTTGCGAGTCGCCCACGCCGGGCGGGTTGTAGCGTTGCGGGCTGGCCACCAGGTAATTGCCGCGGCGTAGCGGCTGCTGGCCGGCGGCGGGCAAGGGCACCGGCTGGTTTGCCGCCAGGGCCGCCTGGGCCTGCCAATCCTGCTCGAAGATCGCCTGCACCTGGGCCACGGTGGCTTCATCGCTGATGCGCAAGCCGGTTTCGTGGATGTGCTCCAGCGAGCGCCAGTCGAAGTTCTGGCTGCCAATGAACGCCTGCTTGCCGTCCACCACCATGTACTTGGCGTGGATGATCCCGCCGCTCACCCGGGCATAGGGCAGCACCCGGAAAGTCAGGTTGGGAATCGCCCGCAAGCGCTCCAGGGTGGCGGGCTCCGACAGCTTCAGGCCCTTTTCCTCGAGCAGGAAGCGGATCTTCACTCCGCGTTTGCCGGCTGCCTCAAGGTGTTCGATCACCTTGCCCAGCATCGAACCTGGATGATCCGCCGCATAAAACTGGCCGATATCGATCTGGCTTTTTGCGCCATCGAACAGCTCGATCCACACCGGGCCGGGTTGCCGCAAGTCCGCCGTGCCAAGCGCGGTGTCCACCGGCACCGTATGCACCAGCTCGAATCCGGCAATGGCAAAGTCCGCCTGGACCAGCGGACTGACAAGCAAGCCAGCCAGGCCTGCGATCCGAACGCTGAGCAGCGCTCGTGGAAACTTCATGCATACGGACATGGGCGTCCTCATATGAAAGAAAGGCGGGCGCCCCCTGCGCCCGCCCCGGGAATCACGCGGTAGTGCGGCTGTGCAACGGGGTCGGTACCCGCTGCGGTACCTCATCCTGCACCCGGGCACCGGTGGCCGCGCGGATCAGCAGCATCTTCAGTTGATCGTTGATGCGCTCCAGGCTGTCCTGGAAAAAGTTATGGAACACCACGCAGAACAGGGCGATGGCGATCCCCAGCCCGGTGGCGAACAACGCCGTGCCGATACCGCCGGAAATCTGGCCCGGGTCGGACACGCCGGCACTGGCCAGGGCCTTGAAGGTATCGATGATCCCCAGGATGGTCCCCAGCAAGCCTAGCAAGGGCGCGGCGGTGGTGATGGTTTCGATGATCCACAGGCTGCGGGCCAGCGGGGCGCGGGTCGACAGGTATTGGCTTTCGATCACATCGTCCAGGTCCTTGCGCGAGCCCTGGGCAGCCTTTTGCGCCAGGACCGGCAGGACCATGCTCAAGGGCAGGCTGTCGCGGCGGGCGGCGCCTTGCGGCAGGTCCCGCTCGCTGTGCACGTGGCTGCCCAGGGCCTCCATCAACGAGCGGGCCTGGCGCCGCACATAGGCAAAGTACAGGCCGCGTTCGATGGCGATGAAGATCGCGATGGCCACCGCGGCATACATCACATAGAAGGTGATGTCGTGAAGCAGGTTCATGTCCATGATGCTGTACCTCATTCTTCGATAAATGGCGGATGACGATCAGAAATTCGCTTCCAGGGAGACGGTCACGGTGCGTTCCAGGCCCACGATGTAGGCCGGATCGCCGTCACGAAAACCCTCGTAGGTCGCGGCGTTGGTCTTGGTGGTGTACACGCCGTCCAGGTACTTCTTGTCGAACAGGTTGTCGACGTTCAGGCGCAGGGTCGCGTCCTTGACCACTTTCTTGTCCACCGGCAGGTAGATGCCGGCGCCGAGGTTGAACACGGTGCGTCCGGAAATGGCTTCGTCGTTGGTCAGGTCGCCATACAGCTTGCTGGTGTACTTGCCACCGAAGGTGCCGTAGAAGCGCCCGTCGTCGTAGCCGATGTTGGCCGCCAGCATGTTCTTCGGCACGTTGGCGAACTGCTTGCCGCTGGTGGGCAGGACAATGGCCTTGCCGGCGTTGTAGACGGTCAGGTCGTCCTGCTGCTCGGCGCGGGTGTAGGTGTAGGAGGTGTAGTAGTTGAAGTGGTGGGGCAGCAGGCCGCTCCATTCCAGCTCCAGGCCGCTGTTGTCGACGGCGCCGGCGTTGATGTCGGCGAAGTCGCCGTTGATGTCCCTGGAGGAAACCTGGCGGTCCTTGAACTTCATGTAGAACAGGGTGGCGGCCAGGGTCATGTCGTCGCCGCTGTAGCGCCAGCCCAACTCGTGGTTCCAGCTGGTTTCCGGCTTGGAGTCGATGGAGCCGACGCCCTGGTCGTAGAGCACGTAGTTCTGCGGGATGCGCATGTTGCGCGACAGGCTGTAGAACAGCTGGTTACGCTCGTCGAGCTGGTATTTCAGGCCGGCGTTGGGCAGCAGCTTGTTATAGGTCTGGCTGCGTTTTTCCGGCTGTTCGGTGAGGCTGCCGTGGTTGGTGCCGTCGCGCTTGACGTCCATGTAGGCCAGGCCTGCCACCAGGGTCCAGTCCGGGGCGAAGTACCAGGTGTCCTGGGCCCAGACTTTCTGCGCCGGGGTAACGGTGAAGCGGTCGCGACCCTGGACCTTGTTGCCGTTGGCGTCCACCACGTTATCCGAGTCCGGCCAGGTGCTTTCCGGCTTGCCACTGCTCTTGAGCGGAATGAACGGCTGGGTCTGGCTCTGGCGCGCGCGCTCATACCAGTAGCCGAATTGCAGGCTGTGGTCGCCCAGGTCCCAGTTCAGCTTGGTGGTGATGCCCGGACGCCAGGTCTGGGTCCGCGAAGGGCGGTAGTAGACGCCGCTGGTGGAGGAACCGTCGGCGTTGTACTGGGCGGCGCTCTGCAGGTTACTCAGGTCGAATACGCCACCCCGGTTGGAGCCGCTGTTCAGCGCGTAGCTGGAGGCGCCCACGCCGCTGCCGTTGCCCCAGTAGTAATAGGGGATGACCGACAGGGCCAGGTTGTCGGCCAGCTTGAATTGAGTGTTGAGCACCGCGGTAAAGGTCTGGAACGGGTTCTGCGCCAGGGCGTAGTAGCTGGTGACCTTGCCGTTGCTGCCCAGGGCCGGCGTCGACGGGTAGGGGTCGTACTTGCGGCCGTTCTGCTGGAACTGGGTCTTGGTCAGCTGGCTGTAGCTGTTGTTGTCCTGCTCGTGGTACTTGAGGATCAGGTTGGCGGTGTTGCCGCCGCCCATGTCGAAGAAGCTGTTCCATTCCACCTTGTCCGCCCGCACCGCACCGTCGCCGCGCCATTTCTCGCCTTCGGTATGAGACAGCGAGAGCCAGTTGCTCAGGCCGTTGACTTCGCCGGTATTGAGCCGGGCGAAGGTCTTGAAGGTGCCGTTGCTGCCCGCCACCTGCTTGACGAAGGCCCCGGTTTCCTTGGTCGGGCGGATGGTCACTATGCCGATGTTGCCGCCACTGGAGCCGATGTGCGGGCCATCGGCTTCGGCCGCGCCCTGGGTGACGAAGATCTGCTCGATGTTTTCCGGGTCGCCCAACAGGTTGGAGTACAGCGCGTAGTTGCCGGAGTCGTTGATCGGCATGCCGTCCACCGACATCCCCACCTGGTCGGAGTTGAGCCCGCGCATGGTGAAGCGGAAACCCGAAAGCCCGGTGGCGTCTTCGCTGGAGATGTTCAGGCCCGGGGTGTATTTGAGCTTGTCGACGGCGTTGCCGGTGGCGGTCTGTTTGTCCAGCGCCTCCTTGGTCACCGTGGAGCGCCCCTTGATGCTCTCCTCCTGGACCATGTAGCCACCGCCCGCCGTGGCCTTGCCTTGCACGCCAATGGTGCCGACGTCGCTGTCGCTGGTGTCTGCCATGGCGATCCCATGGCCCATGCTCGCGGCCACGAGTGCCAGATGAATCCGGGTGAACTTCATCACTGTCGTCCTGCTGTTGGGTGCTTACTGCACGCTGTAGTTGAAGGTGGCGGTGAAACGTTGCTCGTTGCGTCCGCCGAAGGCTTGCTCGGGGAACGGCTTGACCTGCTTGATCCGGCGCAGGCTGTTGGTGGCGGCCCGGTTCAGCAGCATGCTCGAGGCCTGGGTCTGGATCCCGGAGTCGAGGACGCGGCCCTGGCGATCCACCAGCAACCAGACCACCACCTCGCCAGTGGGGCGTTCGAGGGAAGCCTGGCGTCCGCTGGGGTACTGCTTGTAGCTGTCCAACTCGTTGCGCAGACCTTTGAGATAGCTGCCTTCCAGGGCCTGGCCGTCGACCTTCGGCGCCGGCGGCGGGGCGGGTGGGGCCGGGGTCGGGGCGACGGCGGGCTGCACGGGCTTGGCGGCGACCGGCGGCGTGGGTGCCGGCGTTGCCTTGGCGGCCACGGGGGTTGGCTTGGGCTGCGGTTTTGGCTTGGGTTCAGGTTTCGGCTGTGGCTGTGGCTTGGGCGGCGGCGGAGGGGCCGGTTCGGCTTCCTGGTCCTCGATGACCGGCGGCGGTGGTTCCTGTTCCACCACGGGCTCGGGGGCCACTTGCGGCTCTGGCTCGACCAAAGCGATTTCAACCGCCGACTCGTCATACACCGGCTGCACTTTCAGGGTTTGCGACTGGATACCCAGTGCGATCAGCACCAGGGCGATCAGGGCCGGGACACTGCCCAGCAGCTGACGCGCACGAAACAGGGCGTACATGATCAGGACTTACGCGTGGCGATGGACACCGAGGTAAAGCCACCCAGGCGCAGGGTGTCCATGACCTCGACCAGGCGTGACACTTCCACGCCCTTGTCGCTGTTGACGATGATGGTCGACTTGCTGTCAGGCTTTTGCGCGGCCTTGAGCGCCGGCACCAGGGCTTCGACGCTGAGGTCCTTGCCATCGAGTTGCAGCTGGCCTTCCAGGCCCAAGGTGAGGATGAACTTGTTCTGCGGCTTGAGCTGTTGCGCACTGCTGGCGCTGGGCAACTGGGTCTTCATGCCCAGTGCCGGAATCACGTTCAGGCTCACCAGTACGAAAAACACCAAGAGGAACATCATCACGTCGATCATCGGGATCAGTTCGATGTGCGCCTTGCGTTTTTTCGGTTCGTCCCAGGTTCTCATTCCGTTACCCCGTCGTTGATTAGGGGCGACACGCTAGCAACGGAAAATGACCGAATGGTTAACTTTAATTTAAGCTTTTAGGTGTCTAGGACGGGGCCCGCAGAAGATCTTGCAGTCTTTTTCGACGGTCATGAAACTGACATGACGGGGGCGCACTTTTGCGATTTTATCCGGCGAGCACCCCGACATGAGCGCTGCACTTCCTTCTTTATCGACCCCGCGACTGGCGCTGAAAGCGCTGCAAAAACACCAGGCCGAAACACTGTCCGAGCTGGCCAACGGGCCTGAGATTGCCGACAACACCGCCGCGATTCCATCGCCTTACACCCTGGAGTCGGCGCTGACTTTTATCGATGGCCAGGAGGAAAATTTCCGTTCCGGGCAATCCCTGGCGCTGGGCGTTCATCTGCGCGAGAGCGATGAATTGATCGGCGTGATCAGCCTCAGGTTGTCCGCCGCTCATCGCAGCGGGCACCTGGGCGGTTGGACCGCCGCGCACTGCCGCAACCAGGGCTACGGCGCCGAAGCGGCCAACGCAATCATGGCGTTCGGCTTTACCGAACTGGCGCTGCACCGTGTTGGCAGTCGGTGTTTCGCCCGTAACAAAGGCTCGGCCCGGGTGATGGAAAAAATCGGCCTGGGTTACGAAGGCTGCATGAAAGGTGCCTTCCTCAAGAATGGGATTCATGAGGACATGTTGCTGTACGGGCTGTTGCGTGCCGATTGGCAGCCCGCGTCATGAGTGACGACTTCAGCAAAGCGGTGGATCTCGACCGTCGCCGGGTGCTGTCGGGCCTGGCGGTGGCGACGGCTTTTTCGATCCTCAGCCCCTTCGCCCGCAGTGCCGGCATCGACTATCCCTTCACCCTGGGCGTGGCCTCCGGCGATCCGCTGCCGGATGGCTTTGTCATCTGGACCCGCCTGGCGCCACTGTTCAACGCGGCCGATGGGCGTGGCGGCTTGAGCCGCGCGGTACCGGTGCGCTGGCGGGTGGCCAGTGATGCGGCGATGAGGCGGATCGTGAAACAAGGCGTGGTCACGGCCACCGAGCGTTTCGCCCATTCCGTCCACGTCGAGGTCGCGGGGTTGGAAGCGGGGCGGCCCTATTGGTACCAGTTTGAAAGCCTCGGGGCGCAGAGTCCGACAGGGCAGTCGCGCACGGCTCCGCCGCTGCACGCGATGGCGTCGGCACGCCTGGGTTTTGTCTCCTGCTCCCACTGGGAGCGCGGCTACTTCAGTGCCTACCGGCACTTGGCCGCGGAACAGCCCGATCTGGTGTTTTTCCTCGGCGATTATATTTACGAGAAATCCTATGCGCCCGACTCCGGCAAGATCATTCGCCCCCACGGCAGTGACGAGGCGCTGGACCTGGCAGGCTATCGCAACCGCTATGCCCAGTACAAGACCGATCCCGACTTGCAGATGCTCCACGCCAGCGCGCCCAGCGTGGCGACCTGGGACGATCACGAGGTGCAAAACGACTACGCCAATCGCTGGTCCCAGGATCCGGGGACTCCGGTCGCCGCGTTCCTCAGGCGGCGGGCGGCGGCGTATCAGGCCTTTTATGAGCACATGCCACTGCGCGCCCGCAGCCTGCCCAAGGGCGCGGACATGCGTATTTACCGGCGCCTGGACTACGGCCGGCTGGCCCGTTTCCATGTGCTGGATGGCCGCCAGTACCGTTCCGAGCAACCCTGCATTGCGCCCAATGGCAGCCATCAGGGGCATATCGCCGAAGACAGTTGCCTGGATTTACGCAACCCCAGGCGCACCATGCTGGGCTGGGAGCAGGAGGCCTGGCTGGACCAGGGCCTGGCCCAGTCCCGGGCGCAATGGAATGTGATCGCCCAGGACCTGCTGGTGGCGCCGCTGATCCAGCGCGTCCCGGCGAGCCAGGCGCTGGGCTCCTGGACCGACGGTTGGGACGGTTACAGGGCGACTCGCGAGCGCGTGCTGGCGTCCATCGAGCGCCGGCGAGCCAGTAACCCGGTGTTCTGGGGCGGCGACATTCATTCGTTCTGGGTCACGGACCTGCATGCGCGGGCCCATGACCCTGACTCGCGGATCGTCGCCACTGAATTCGTCGGCACCTCGGTCACGTCCGACGGCTAGTCGTTCAACGCCATCCTGCCCCTCAATCCCCATGTAAGGTTTTTCGAGAACCGCTGGCGGGGATATGTGGCGGTGGAGTTGGAGGAACGGAAGATGCTGACGCACCTGCGGATCATTTCCGATCCCCGGGATCCCCATGCCAGCGTCTCGACCCTCAAGTCCTTTGCGGTGGAATCGGGGCGGGCGGGGGCGGTTGCGGTCTAGGCAAGGAGCGGGGGCGCGCATCGATCAGCAACTTGTCTGACCGTCGTAGGCGCGTCCGCAACGAATCGAGGATCGATTTGACCCGAGCCCTGTGCGCCTGTGCTGGTGCCGGGCAAGGCGTCTCGGGTTTAATGTCGCGCAAACATAGGCCTCAGGGAGGGGGCATATGAGGTCCGTCGGCGATCGCTTATCAGCCTACAACGATGCGCTGCGCGTCTCGTCTTTTCGCCAGTTGCTCATTGGCCAGGGCCTGTCGATGGCCGGCGACGCAATTTGTCTGGCGGCGCTGCCGATAGCGCTTATCCGGGCCGGTTTTGGTGCGGAAGTATTCGGCCTGGTCATGGCCGCCGTCGCCCTGGGGACAGTAACGGGCGCCTTGGCCGGAGGCGTGCTGGCAGACCGCAAGTCGGCGAAGCAGGTGCTGATCCATACCGATACGGCAAGGGGCATTGCCCAGCTTGCCGCGGTCGCGCTGCTGGTCTCGGGCGCTGCGTGGTGGTGCCTGCTTGTTGCCTATCTGATCTTTGGTATCGGCATCGGTGTTTCCCGCCCCTGTGCCCAGGTCCTGCTGGTCAACCTGCTGCCCAGGCAGGCCCTGGTGGCGGGAAACGCTGCAATGAACTTCGTTGATAACCTGGTTGCCGTGGTGTTTCCGGCAACCCTGGGCGTGTTCATTATTCTCTGGGATCCGGTATGGGGAATATTGATCGATGGCCTGACGTTCTTCTGCGCAGCCCTGTATACCGCGCGGTTGCCCGACATGGCTGAGCATGCGCCTGAAGATGAGTTGTCCATTGGCCAAGCGCTGAAGGGCATCACCCTCATCAGCGGCAACGCCATGCTGCTACTGGGTTTCGCCGCGACGCTGGTGGTGAATGTGTTGTGTTTCCCGATCTTCCTGGTCGTCGCGCCTTACGCCATCAGCGAGCGCTTCAGCGAATCCATGTGGGGCCTGTGCCTGGCCGCATCAGGATTGGGTGCCTGTATCGGCTCCATCGTCACGGTTCTCGCCTCCGGCCATGAGCGACTGCCCGGCCTTGCCGTGACCTGCGGTCTTTTTCTAGCCGGCGCCATGGCACTGCTCGGTCTGGGAAGTTCGGCCTGGATGGCGATTCTCGGGGCAACCTTCGTCGGTATCGTCGAAGCCTCATGGCTCACGGGGTGGGCGACGGCCATGCAAAGGCTTGCCCCCGAGAAGGATCTGGGCAAGGTCGTGGCGATCGATACCTTGGTTACCAGCGGCGTGCACCCGTTCATCTACCTCGGCAGCGGAATCCTCGGCGGCATCCTTGGTTACTCCCAGACCCTGACGCTTACCGCCATTGCCAGTGCCCTTGGCACGCTATTCATTGTCCTGGCCTCCAGCCTGTTCATGTCCAGGAACGCTCGAAATGATCAAGTGCTCTAGTGTCCAGGGACAGATACTGAGGGAGGAGGGCGGGACTTGAATGGGCAAAGGGCAAGTGGCCGGGATTACGGCTTCGGCTGCCAGGCCGTCGATGCGGCCGCCGCCTTGAACTTGGCGCGGTTTTCCGCGGTGGCCGGTGGTTCCGAGTCACCGAAAATCGCCTTGAGCCAGTGCCCGTCGGTAGGGTTCGGGAAGAGGATGAACTTGCGTCCGAATTGCTCTTTGTCTTCAGTCATCAGGCTGTTGCGTTGCTTGACGTCCGCGACGTAGTACTTGCGCTTGAAGTCGTTGAGGTTGTCGCCCAGCATGACCACCACCTCATAGTCCTTGGCGATTTCCGTTTGCCGAGGCTCTTTGTTGGAGCTGTCGCGATAGACCGTCAGGTGTTTTTCATCGGCAAAGGGCAGTTGGTTCTTGCGCAAGTTGGCCAGGGCGTATTCCTTGGTTTTTTCGCCCTGGTCGCGACTGGTGACGTAGAACACCTCGACCCCCTTCGACTGCGCGTAATTCAAGAACTCCAGGGCACCGGGCGTGGCGACCGGGCCATTGTCGGCGACCCACTGGTCCCAGGCGCCGTCATCGAAAAACTCTTTCCCCGAGTTGATCATGTAGCCCCAGTAGCTGTTGCTGCCCAGCACGGTGTCGTCGACATCGCTGATGATGGCTAACGGCCGATCGCCGTCCTTGTGCGCCTGCAGGGCTTGATCCAGACGCATCCTGGCGATGTTGAAGCCTTGATGGTAAAGCGCATCGAACTCGGCCGCGGTCTGCTTCCAGGCAACCGCTGCAGTCAGCAGGTTGGAAGCTGGGCTGGCCGCCTCTGCGGCAGAGGCGGGAGTCCAGGGCAACACAAGAAGGGAGAGGAGCAGGGGGGCGATCAAGGGCTTGCTGGTTTTTATTGTCATATTCGACACCTTGGAGTGAGTTCGAAACTGCGTGAACAAATACCGCCAAGCCGTTCTATAGCAAGCGGGTTTGCCGCTCAATACAGATGTCGTGTTTTCAGATTAATGAGGCGTAATTCTCTACCTGGCATCGCCCGAGATCAGAAACAGCGAAGCCAGAGTATCTTTCGCGACACTCTGGCTTCGCTGTTCCGGCCGGGTTACTTGATCAGCGTTTCGACAATGTTCAATGGCGCCTCGGCGTACTTGGCGAACTCCATGGAGTAGCTCGCGCGACCCTGGGACATGGAGCGGACGTCGGTCGCATAGCCGAACATTTCCCCCAGCGGCACTTCGGCACGGACAATCTTGCCGGAGACCGAGTCTTCCATGCCCTGGATCAGGCCACGACGACGGTTCAGGTCACCCATCACGTCGCCCATGTAGTCCTCGGGGGTGACGACCTCGACCCGCATGATCGGCTCAAGCACCACACCCTTGCCCTTTTCCCGCAGCTGCTTGGTGGCCATGGAGGCCGCGACCTTGAACGCCATCTCGCTGGAGTCGACGTCGTGGTAGGAACCGTCGAACACGGTCGCCTTGAGGCCGATCAGCGGATAACCGGCGACAATGCCGTTCTTCATCTGCTCTTCGATACCTTTCTGGATGGCCGGGATGTATTCCTTCGGCACCACGCCACCCACCACCTCGTTGGCGAACACCAGGCCTTCGGTGATATTGCCTTTTTCGTCGACGTCGGCCGGAGCGAAACGAATCCAGCAATGGCCGAACTGGCCACGACCACCGGATTGACGCACGAACTTGCCTTCGATCTCGCAGCCGACGGTGATCTTCTCGCGGTAGGAAACCTGCGGCTTGCCGATGTTGGCCTCGACGTTGAACTCGCGCTTCATGCGGTCAACGAGGATGTCCAGGTGCAGCTCGCCCATGCCCGAGATGATGGTCTGACCGGTTTCTTCGTCGGTCTTGACCCGGAACGACGGGTCTTCCTGGGCCAGCTTGCCCAGCGCGACCCCCATCTTCTCCTGGTCAGCCTTGGTTTTCGGCTCCACCGCCACCGAAATCACCGGCTCAGGGAAGTCCATACGCTCCAGGACGATCGGCTTGTTGATATCGCAGAGGGTGTCACCGGTGGTGACGTCCTTCATGCCGATCAGCGCCGCGATGTCGCCGGCACGCACTTCCTTGATTTCCTCGCGCTGGTTCGCATGCATTTGCACCATGCGACCCACACGTTCCTTCTTGCCCTTGACCGAGTTGATCACCGAGTCGCCGGAACTCAGGAAACCCGAGTAGACGCGAATGAAGGTCAGGGTGCCCACGAACGGGTCGGTAGCGATCTTGAACGCCAGGGACGAGAACGGCTCATCGTCATCCGCATGGCGCTCGTCGATGATTTCGTTATCGTCGGTACTGTCCGGGTGATGGCCCTTGATCGACGGGATCTCGGTCGGCGCCGGCAGGTAGTCGATAACGGCATCGAGCACCAGGGGAACGCCCTTGTTCTTGAACGAGGAACCGCAGACAGCCGGAACGATCTCGCTGGCCAAGGTGCGCGCGCGCAGGCCGGCCTTGATCTCTTCGACGCTCAGTTCACCTTCCTCAAGGTACTTGTTCATCAGCTCTTCGTTGGCTTCGGCGGCGGCTTCGACCATCTTGGCGCGCCACTCCTCGGCCAGCGCCAGCATATCGGCGGGAATTTCTTCCTCGCGATAGGTGGTGCCCTTGTCGTCCTCGTTCCAGTAGATCGCCTTCATCTTGATCAGATCGACCTGGCCCGCGAAGCTGTCTTCAGCGCCGATAGCCAGCTGGACCGGAACCGGGGTGTGGCCCAGGCGGCTCTTGATCTGCCCGACCACGCGCAGGAAGTTGGCGCCGGCACGGTCCATCTTGTTCACGTAGACCACCCGTGGCACGCCGTACTTGTTGGCCTGGCGCCATACGGTTTCGGACTGCGGCTCGACACCGGCGGTACCGCAGAACACCACGACCGCGCCGTCGAGTACGCGCAGCGAACGCTCCACTTCAATGGTGAAGTCGACGTGACCCGGGGTGTCGATAATGTTGACCCGGTACTTGTCATCGTATTGGCCGCGCGAACCTTTCCAGAAGGTGGTCACGGCAGCGGAGGTAATGGTGATGCCACGTTCCTGTTCCTGCACCATCCAGTCGGTGGTGGCAGCGCCATCATGCACCTCACCCATCTTGTGGCTCAGGCCCGTGTAGAACAGGATCCGCTCGGTCGTGGTGGTCTTGCCCGCGTCTACGTGGGCGACGATACCCAGGTTGCGGTAATGATTGATGGGAGTTTTACGACTCATGATGCTCTCCTTGAAGCGGGACAAGACAGATGTTCACTGGTTCCGACGGAGCAGGCGGACGTGGTGCTCGCCGCCAGCTTGCCAGGCGGCCCGCGCACTCTGTCAAAGCGCCGTCGAACACCTGAGGATGAGCAATGAAACCAGCGTTACAAGCAATGTAGTCCTCCTCGCGGACAAGGCGCTCGATAACTTACGGCTGACCTCAGCCAAAGGGTTATATAGGCCTGGCTGGCATATATCCTATGGGCCTTGATGGTATTGCCCGCAGCCATGGCGCCATGCGTATCGCACTCCCCGGTATATCGAAGTCGAACCTGATCAACACCCTCCGCGAGGTTGACTCGACGCATCCTTTATTAATTCCAGAAGCCATGCCTGAGTAATGGATCACCTGATCGTGACCGACATAGATACCGTGATGGGTGGGTGTATATGCCACTGCCGACAATTAGGTGAGATCCTGCAAGGAATGTAGGCATGCGTGGTCTCCAGGAGACATGCTTTAAGGGAGCACCAGCGAGTTCGTCACATTCCGGGATGGCGGTGCGCTATCATCGGTAACTCTTGTACAAACACATACTGCAGTGACTGTGGGTATCAAGTAACGACCATTTTAGGCGGTTCTCCCGGACAGCCTTTCAGCGGCATAGGAGACAGGGATGTTCCGTCGTTTAGCTCAGTTTTATTTTTCGAAGCGCGAGTACGTCAGCTCCCTCCTGAATCATGCATTAGGACAGTACAAGCGCTACAGAAAAGCTGGCGACAAAGCAGTGGTCGCCGCCCGTGAATACCTGTCTGTACCCAGCAGTAGAATGGTCTTCGAACCACTTACGCCTGTTCTTTTGGAGGTAGATCGGTCGCACCGTTACGAGAGTGAGCTGCTGAGTGCACTGAGCAACGACCAGATTCGCAATATCGCGATTACTGGTGAGTATGGTGCTGGCAAAAGCAGCGTCATCCGTACGTTTGTCGATCGTCACCCTGAACTCACCTATGCGTTTGTATCACTGGCCGCCTTCGGCAAAGATCTGAACAAGGAAGGGGCAGGGAAGGTGACCTCGGCTGATTCTTCAGTCGCTCCCGTTGAGTCCAGTTCAAACTCTTCAGATCCCAAAAGTGCAGAGAAAAAAAACGATTCGGATATTTTGACGCGCATCGAGGAAACCATCGTTCAGCAACTGCTGTACGCGGTACCGTCAGGTCAACTGCCGAAAACTCGATTGAAGCGAATCATCCAGGCGTCTTCGCCCATCATCTGGTTTCGTACACTTTTCTCCTTTCTGATGATCGTAGGCACGCTAAGGCTTTACGTTCCGACAGTCGAGAAGCTACCGAAAGTCGACCCGGCTTGGTTGGTCGAATGGCTTCTAAAAATCCCGGGGTGGGCGGCTGTTCTGGTGCTGGGGGGTGGTGGCCTCTACATGATGTTCTCAGCGTTGAAGTTGCTGTCCCTGTTCAGCATTGATGGCTTCACGATCAAAGGTGGAAAGCTGGAAACGACCCACCACGGCTCCGTGTTGCACAAAAATATTGATGAAATCGTCTACTGCTTTGAACGCAGCAAAATCGACATCGTAGTGATCGAGGATCTGGACAGGTTTGGTATTCATGACGTTTTTACGCGCCTGCGGGAAATTAATTTCATCATCAAGCAATCCCCGCAAATCAACCGACCGGTTTACTTCATCTATGCGCTTCGGGATGAGCTGTTCGCCGTAGGTGAGAAAACGAAATTTTTCGACCTGATCATTCCGATAATCCCCGTGGTCAACTCCGAGAACTCTCGCGAGAAGATGCTTGAGATGCTTCGTGAGCGCCAGTTCAATGGAGCTGAGCTAGGAGCTGGGCTGGACTACTCGTTAGTTGAAACTGTTTGTTACCTCATTGATGACATGCGGTTGATCAAGAATATCGTCAACGAATTCGACATGTTCTCCAGCATTCTTGGCGGTGGCTCCGGCTTGAAGCTTGATCCGAACAAACTGTTTTCAATCATCGCAATTCGCAATCTGCATCCTGCTGAATACGCTGACTTGGTAAAGCGACGTGGGGCCATATACGAGACCATCCATGGTTTCAATGAGTGGCGATTCCAGCAGTCCAAGAATGCTGAGGATGCTTACCAAGTATTGCGCGAACAGCGGGACAGGCGGGTACAGGAAATCGCTGAGAGTACGGCAGAGCTACGGGCGTACGTTTGGCTTGAGCTTCTGAAGGCTTCAAATCTTCCAGGCGCGAACTATGTCCAGGTGGTACAAGGCAACAGGTTTACGATGCTAGATTTTGTGACCGATCAAGTTTTTGGCGGGATTTTCGATCAATCGGCTCGATTGCAGATGATCAATGTCGACATGCATGGGCGGGTGATCCAGAACTCCGAAGTTGTAGGCACGAAGGAGCTCCTAGCGTCGACGTCGTACCAAAAAAGGTATGACCTGCTCCAGCGAACTCTTGTTGATATTGATGATGAGATGGCCGAACAGCGCACCGAGGCAGGGCGAATTAATCACCAAACCTTCCGAGCCGCTGCCAAAAAAAACTATGGCGATATCATTTCTCAAAAACTGAATGGCTTGGACGTCGTCATTTACCTGATGCGCCACGGATACTTCGATACCGATTACACAGACTACTTCGGCTACTTCTACGAAGGATCCCTCACATCGGAAGACAAAAACCTGATTCTAGAACTGAGACGTGGCGCCTCCGTCGACGTTGCGACTGGGATTAGTGCTCCTAAAAAGGTCCTGGAAAAGCTGGATACTGATGATCTGAGTGATGGCAGGGGCATCATTGTCACGCTGATCGAATACCTTTCTAGCTGTCCATACAGCGATCCCAGCATGAGTCATGAGCGCAGTAAGCTCGCGAGCATTCTCAAGAGTGGGCTTGATAGACATCTGGACAGAATGGCGCAAGCGACTGAAATTTTGCTATCAACTATGACATCGCCGAAGTTCATTCAAGCTGTTTATGTTCTTGAGCCTGGGCTGTTCCGCGCGTTGTTGAACGCTGAACGATTCAAATCCGCGGGATTGAAGCAAGCACTGATCAATGCAGTCATGGATGGATTGGAGGTTGCCCAACTCCGTCAGCTGGATTCTATGCCAGACAAGAAAATCTATGATGCCGTTGCAATTCTCGAAGACGTCTCGCGCTTGATGCCTGGACTCGAAGCTGGAGGTAAGGGCTGGCCTTGGTTGACCGAGCTACCGCTGCGCTTCTCAGCGCTAAATGACAGCATCGTCCTGAACGACCTCAAGAAGCTGATCAAGTGGGGATGCGTTGACGTAAACCTGAGCATGCTGACGCTGATTTGCCAAAAAGCCGAATCCATTCACGCAAAAAAAGCTGATCACAGCTTAAGCATCATTTCATATCGTCGGCTGAGGGCGCTGGAGATTGAGGGCCTGAATGACCTCCTGCTTGAGTCCCCTGAGGAATTTACAAACACGCTTTTAGCCCAAGTCGGAACGCTTGACGAATCCGCGGCGTCCTTTAACGAACTGCTACGAGCCATCTTGGAAGAGTCGGATGATTCAGATGTCGTGGTTCAACTGTTTGATCGAACGACATGCACCTTCGACCGACTTGAAGACACAATGCCATCGTTGTGGGCGAAAATACTGCTGTCTGACCGGGTGAAATCGAAGCCTGAAGCAGTTTGGACATTCTTCAAAGACGTACTCGTGCCCGCTTTGGAACATAAAGGTTGCGAAACCTTGGATATGGAGGCCTTCGCAAGCTTTATCCATCGTCATGTAAACGAGCTACGAGGTGATCTCTGGGGCTTCAATGCCTCCATGCATCAAGAGCTGCAGGGGTACCTAATCGCCCCAACAGAGCTATCTAACGAAACGCTTGAAGTGCTCTTCGCGGATATAGTCATGAGCGATCCCGTGATCCTTAAGGGACTGCAATCCAGGGAGCGCGGGGAGATGCTCGCAAGTGCAGCGTTTCTGGCATATAGCCCTGAGATCCGCGATTGCATCAGGACGTTCAGTGCGGATCTGGAAGCACCGTATCTCGCGGCACATTGGGTACAGGCACGTGATCAAATTGATCTATCCCAAATGTCGATCGACATGGCGTTGGCTCTCAGTAAAAGCGGTGCGCTTGAGCTGAATGAAAAAATCCAAATGTGGGCGGCGTTACCGATTGAAGCCTTCAATACCAACCACGAGGCCGTCAAAGAGCTCGCTGAAACCTGCCGTCTTGCTAACCGACACTCGACTAGCTTTCCGCCGGCGTTTATCTCCACCGTCAAGAAGTTCGCGGGTGGGGAGGGGCTGACTTCAGCTCAGCGCTCTGAAATGCTGATCCAATGCTTACCATCGTGCAACTGGGCAGAATCCGCCTCCGTTCTTGGCATGCTGAGCGATGACGGTTTCACAAAGCTTTCACCACATGTCAAAAAAATTGAGGTGCCATACACCGATCTCAACATGAGGCTGGTCAACGCTATTCAAACGAGAGGCTTCGTCCAGACCGTAACGGAGAAAGGCGATGTCATCAGCGCCACTGCTAAGCCGAAAGGCATGTCTGATGATCCAGCGACGCTAGTTTAAAAAGCTGTTCGCGCGATCTGTACTTCGCGCCGCACTCACAAAATCGATCGGCATGTTCGGTGCCCGTCAAAGTTTGCGTTCAAAGGCATCGAGAGAGGTTCCAATGCCCTACGAGTTAGAAAACCGCTTGGTGATTGGCGTGGCTTCCAGCGCTGTGTTTGATCTGGTGGCATCGGACGCGGTGTTTCAGAGTCAGGGAGAGGAGGAGTACCGAAAGTTTCAGCAAGAAAACCTCCACGTCCCTTTACCAAAGGGGATAGCGTTCCCCTTCATCAAACGTCTCTTGTCGGTGAATGACCTCAGCGCCGACCCTACAGATCCGCTGGTGGAGGTGATCCTTCTCTCGCGAAATGATCCTGACACCGGGCTACGCGTACTGAAGACAATCGAGCACTATGGACTTGGGATGACAAGAGCGATTTTCATGCAAGGAAAATCCCCGTATGAGTACATCCCTGCACTGAATATCGCTCTGTTTTTGTCTGGTGAGAAAAAAGACGTGGAGGGTGCGATTAAGGCGGGGTATCCGGCCGGGCAGGTGCTCGATTCAAAATTCGAAGACGATGAAGCTGACAAAACCCTGCGTATCGCATTCGACTTTGATGGCGTACTCGCCGGCGATGAATCTGAATCGATCATGCAGTCTTCTGGGCTGACAGAGTTTCATGCCCATGAAGTCAAGAACGTTATGCAGCCCCACAACCCTGGGCCGCTGAAGGAATTCATGGTGCGGATATCCAAGATCCAAACGGTCGAAGAGAAGCACAAAAAGCTCAATCCTAAATACGAAAACCGCATACGAGTCTCGATCGTCACGGCTCGCAATGCTCCGTCTCATGAGCGTGCGATGAATACGCTCAAGAGCTGGGGCGTCATGGCCAATGACGCTTTCTTCCTGGGTGGTATCGAGAAAGGCAAAATTTTGGGCGTATTGAAACCGCACATTTTCTTCGATGACCAATCCGGGCACCTTAAATCGACTAGCGAAGTTGCTCCATCCGTCCACATTCCTTTCGGTATTACTAACAATGAGGTATCGGAGGTTGTACTAGCGCCAGAGGATCAGGTTCAGGCGGCGGTGTAACACAGTTGCCAAGCATCATTGTCGGTTGAAATCGTTGCAGCAATTTTCGCATGCTTTTTGTGAAACTGCTCATAACTCACTCCCACTACTATTCGGACAAGTACTACCCGAAAACTTCGCTAGCAGGGGGGGCACTATGTCTCAGATGTACCACAATCACAAGTTCGACTTTGATAATGTGCTATCGGGCCGGTGATCATGCATCTAGCCCCACTAGTGTACCTGACAAAGCCAGGCGGCTACGCAGAGTCCAAAGTTACCCTCTCAACCTGGAGCGTTACCCAGTTAAAATTTAGTTTTGAACTTTAACTTAATCGTACATCTTTAATACAAATAACCGTCAACGTGAATAGTGGGCAGGCAAAAATGAGCGAAATGAAGTCGGAGTCGAAGGGTGACAGCGAGAGCGAGCAACATATAGATGGCGTTTATGGAGGGTGGGAGCTCTTGATTGCGGGGGTTGTTTTGGTTTTTGTGGCACTCCTGGATGTTGTCTATCTTCAACTCTATCTATTTGATCACGAACCAGTTTATGTGTTTTCGGCGGTCATGATCAGCGCCCTGGGGGGCTTTATATTGTGGCTTCCTTTCGCAAGGAGGTGGATCGAAGCGGCCGGAGAAACCTGGTTCTCTAACTTCCTTGCCTTACCGGATTATGAGGTACCTATTACATTTCCAGTGGTTTCGGGCTTTCTGGGTGAGCAAGCGCTGGGTGGCTTTTTAGGCAGCGTACTCATGTTGACGACACACGAGATTTTTTCCAATTTTGGGGCAACGATCGCGGGAATTTATTGTTTTACTGTAATAGTTCTTGCGATCACGATTACATCGTTTTCACTTCTTAGGTTTGTTGTTCTCTTTGCAAGATATGGTTGGCCCACTTATGGGGCTGCATCTATTTCCTCGCTAATTGTGATGTTCGGTTTTTTCTGGACGGGTGTGACATCGGTATCATAGGCCAGATAGCTTGTCGTGGTCATGACATAGGGTAGGTCGCGGCATGAAATGAGGTTCAGGGGGGCGGGGTAGTCAGTTGCCGCGGACGAACTTAGAGCCTCGGTGCCGGCGGCCATACGCTGCCAGTGCGGTACTGTCCCGACAGGATTGGGCTCTGGAAATGGGGCATACAGGCCATCCGACAAGATCGCGGGTCTGTTCGAACCGCGCTCTTGTCGGTGCCTGTCTACAAGCTTTTCAGATCAATCGCCGGGGATGCCCTGCAGGTCGCGGATCATCTGTTCGATGACCTGTCCTGCATGTTCGCCATAGGCTGCGGCGTCCATGTCGATCCGCCCTGAAATGTGCTCGGTGTGCTCATCCAGGGTGATTTCGAAAGCCACGCGGCAGGTGTCGTTGGGCAATAGCCGCAGGCTCATCCACTGGTTGTCGCCCAGGGCGATGCGGCTGCCTTCGCTGCGTGAGTTCCAGGCGTTGAACAGCTGGGGAAACGGCAGTTCGAAGCCGGCGGTACGCGCAGACATGCCCTCGGGGTACAAGGCTGCCGGTTCTATGTCCTGACGAGCCGCGGCATTGATCACCGCCCGCTGCACGCGCTTGATCACGGCTGCCAATGGCTCGCCGGGCTCATGCCGGGTGCTGACCGGGATGGTGTTGGACAAGGGCCCCACCAGTGTCTGGGCCGCGGCTCCCGGACGATTGGCGAAGGGGACGCCGGTCACCACGGTGGCGACGCCGCTGACTGCACTGATTGCCCGTTGGTAGATGGCCAACAGCAGCACGAACGGCGTCACGCGCTGGGCCCTGGCATAGTCCAGGACCCTGCTGCGCGGTACGTCAGAGGTGAACTTCAGGCTCTGCATGCGCCCCATGCCGCCACTGCCTTTAGTGCGCAGTGCATCGAGCCCGTAGGGCCCCGTCCCGGGGTAGATCTCGAGCTGTTGCGCCGCGCTTGCTGGCTGCTCCGGCAGGTGCTGCGTCCGGCAATAGTCGTTCCAGGCAGTGCAAGATACCGGGGGCTGGCCCAGGTAATGCCGGGCGATATCCTCCAGCAGCAGGTCGATCGACGCGCCATCGCAGGTATAGATCCAGAAGCCGATCCAGATGTGCAGGCCAGCCTCCTCTACCGCCGAGGCGATGCGCAGCCCGGGCTCAGCGGCTTGCCTGGCCCGGTAGGCCAGGAAGTCCTGGTCGGTGACTGCGGCCTGCACCTTGCCCAATTGCTCGCGCAAGGCTTGGCGCAATGCCTGTTCGCTGGGGGCTCGACCGACCAGTTGTTCGCCTTCGATGTCGAATCGGGCCGCCAGGATCGGATGCCGGGCCAGGGTCTGGGCCACGGCGTCGAATACTTGTTCCTGGCAACACTGCGCGCTGAAGTCCAGACGCAGCGCGCCGGAATAGGCGCGCCCTGTCTGGTCAAGCATCGCCCCGGTCCATTTTTCCCGCAGCCCCGCGACGCTGGAAAGCGCCGTGAGGGGTCCCTTGAAGGGGGGGATCAGGTAGTTCTGATGCATGACGATAACCTACGGCTGGGGGCTCGATGGGGCCGGCTCGAGAGCCAGGGCATTGCGGCCGGCCCAGATCAGCATGGCACCACCGATCATCGCCAGGGCCGACAGGGCGAAAGCGCTGACGAAACCATTGGCCGCGATGGTCGGCACTCCACTGCTGTCGGAGACAGCCAGGGCCACGGCAGCCAGCAGGGTGACCCCGAACACCTGGAACAACTGCTGGATGGTGGTGGTGATACCCGACCCGGCACCGGCGTCCGCCTCGCTCAGGTCGCTGGTGGCCAACGACTGAGCGACCGGTGCGACACAACCGAAGCCGATGGAGGTGACCAGCATGGCCGGGAGCATTCCCAGCCAGTAGCTATGCAGGGGTACGCCGAAGGCGAACAGTGCGAAACCCAGCGCCGAGGTTGCCAGGCCGACAACGGCTGCTGTCTGCGGGTTCCAGCGCTGCATGACGAACTGCGAAAGGAAGATGCCGGGGAAGAAACCCAGGCAGAAGGGCAGCCAGGCCAGGCCAGTCTGCATCGGGCTCAGGCCGAGGTAGTCTTGCAGCAAGAGTACCCCCAAGTAGAACAGGGCGCCGGAGGTCGCTGCCAGGATGGCCACTATGGCGTAGCCGGCCAGGCGGGGAGAGCGGGTCATCAGGCGTGCGGGAATAATGCCGTTCTCCGAGCGCTTGCAACGACGCAGTACCAGGGCGATACCCAGCAAGCCCAGCACCAGGAGCGCCACGCGCTGTCCGGGCAGGTGCTCGATGCCGGAGCCCATCACGGCCATGACGGTCGCGGCGACGGCCACCACCAGGATCAGTGCGTTGCCCAGGTCCAGCCGGGTGGAACTGCGGTGGGTGAACTTGGGAATCATCACCGTGCTAGCCAGGATCAGCAGCATGACGACCGGTACGTTGACCCCGAACACCCAGCGCCACGACAGATAGTGCGTCAGTACGCCGGACAGCAGTACGCCGATGATCGAGCCCAGGCCGCCGAGTGCCGCCCAGATGCCAAACGCCTTGCCGCGCTCGGGACCTGCGGGAAACAGCAGCGACACCATGGCCAGCCCGGTGGCCGAAGCCAGGGCTTCACCGACCCCTTGCCCGGCCCGGCTGAGGATCAGCACGGTGGCATCTTCGGCGAAGGTCGCCAGCAAGGAAAATGCGCCAAAAATCACTACGCCGACCTGGAAGGTGCGGCGCACCCCAAAGGCGTCGCCGATCCGCCCGCCCAGCAGCAACAGCGATCCGGCGGTGATGAGGTAGGCATTGACTACCCAGGTCAGGGACCCATCCGTGAGTCCCAGCTCGTGCTTGATCCGTGGCAGGGCCACGTTCACCACGGTGGCATCCAGCAGCAGTATCAGCTGGATGATCGAGATGACAGCCAGTGCCTGCCATCGTTTTTCATTGAGCGTTGCATTCGCGGGTGTGTGAGTCATGTTTATCCAATCCTTAGATTTAATGGGTGTCGGCCGGCGTCCGGCCGGTACCCAAGGCTTTTTTCACGAGCGTTCAGCCCAGGGCGTTGACGTTGGCCAGGGCCAATGAGTTACGGATCATTTGAATCCCGTAGTCGGTGCCAATGCTCTCGGGGTGAAACTGCACGCTTTCGATCGGCCGGGTACGGTGTCGCGCCGCCATGTTCACGCCATCGTCCGTGTAGGCCGTGGCCATTAGCGAGGTTGTCGTGCCCGGGTCGGTGATTGCCAGCGAGTGATAACGCACCACGGTGACGGCCGAGGGCACATCCTGGAAAATGCCCTGTCCGTCATGGTGGACCTGGGCGTACTTGCCATGTTCGGCGGTGGGCGCACGTGTGAGCTTCCAACCGAAATGTTCGCCAAGTGCCTGGTGCCCCAGGCAGACACCAAAGATAGCCTGCCGTTCATCCATCGCACGAATTATCTGCGGGTAACCATGATCCTCCGGCGTGCCCGGACCTGGGCCCAGGACCAGTAACTGCGGTTGCCACTGTCGATACTGGGCGATGGGGTCGTCGTTGACGCGGACGACCCTGGTTTCTGCACCCGCGGCCGAGTAGTACTGCTCGATGACATGCACAAAGCTGTCGAAGGCGTCGATTAGCATCACTCTCATGCGCTGGCTCCCATCGCTCGGGAAAACGACTTGATCTTCGCTCCCGCCTCATTCCATTCATCCTCGGCCTGGGAGTCGGCGACGACTCCCGCGGCGGACTGCAATACATAGCGCCCGGCATTGCCGACGATGGTACGGATCGTCAGGGCGAGCACCGCGCTGTTGGCCCCGGTGATGTAGCCGGCACAACCGGTGTACAGCCCGCGAGCGGTGCCTTCCAGCTCGGCGATGATTTCCATTGCCCGGACCTTGGGGGCTCCGGTCATGGTGCCCGCCGGGAAGTTGGCCATGATCAGGTCCCAGACATCGCAGTGCTCGCGCACCCTGGTCTCCACCGTGGAGACCAGGTGCAGCAGGGAGCCATAGGTGTCCTGCTGCATGAACGAGCTCACGTGTACGCCCCCGGGAACTGCGCAACGGGCCAGGTCGTTGCGCGCCAGATCCACCAGCATCAGGTGCTCGGCGGCTTCCTTGGGGATCTTGTCCAGCGGACTGCCGCGCTGGTCCTCCCGACTCATGGTGCCGGCGATCGGCCGGACCTGGGCCACACCGTCCTGGAGGCGGATCATCAGCTCCGGACTGGATGACACGACGTGCAGATCGGTAAGGTCCAGGTAGTACATGTAGGGCGCCGGATTGACCGACGCCAGGCGTTCGTAGAGGTCCACCGGGGCAATCGCCGCGTTGGAGACGGCCCGACGGCACAACTGCACCTGGTAGATGTCACCGGCGCGGATGTACTCCTTGGCCCGGGAAACAGCCGCGCAGAACGCCTCGCGATCGGTGACGTCCTCGACCACCGCGGTTTCCATGGCCAGGCCAGGCAGCGGTGCCGCCGGCGGCTGGCGAAGCACCGCGAGCAGGGCTTCAAGGTCCGCTCCATCGCTGGCCCCGGCCTTGAGTACGTCGATCCGCGCCGGACCCTGGGGGTCTTCGTAGCGGACGATATGCCGGTAGACCCGCACCACCACCTCCGGCACATCCTGCTCGATGGCCATCCCCGGCAGGTGTTCGACGAAGCGCGCAGCGCTGTAGCCCAGGGCCAGCACCAGGGGAAAACCTTCCGGCAGGGCCAGGGTCTGCGCTACCCGCCGCAGGCGTTCGCCCAGGCTCGACTGCGGGTCGTCCAGCAGCCGTTCGCAAGCGGCCAGGGCCCACTGGAAGGGCGCGCTGGCGGACAGCTGCCAGGCGCCATTGACCAGCTTGAGCTCCAATAGCAGGTCGATCATGAAGGTGGTCTGGTTGCCGTCGACCGGCAGAAAACCCGCACCGGTCTCGAACAGCGCCGGACATGGATAGAGCCCCAGCAGGCCACGACGCACCTGGGCGACCGGCGCCGCATCGGCGATTTCACGCTGCTCCACGCGCCACATGGGGATGGGTTGCAATGCGCTCACAGGGCTGGCTCCCGTTGATCGCGGATACGTGCGTGCTTCCAGGAAATGTAGGCACCGGTCTCGGTCCGCGGATCCAGGCTCTGCTCCAGTTGCAGCTGGACCGAGGTGCCGAAATGGCCGGCCATCTGCTCCTGTACCTCGTCCACCGAACGCTCGCCGATACCCGCCACCATCGACACCTCGACATGGTCGCTGCCGTCGCTGGCGGTGCAGATCCTGACCTCGTAGCCAGAGACCCACTCGGCCGCCGTCAGCACCGCCGACTCGATCAGTGCCGGCAGTACCTGGGGTCATGCCGAGATAAAGGAAAATTAGGACATTCGTTCTGTAACCTTATGATATAGCTTGGGTTTAATTTTTTTGCTGTGTTGCCTTCCCTCGTCCCGAGTTTAGCCGTCTATGCTGAGGCTTTTGCTTTTTCTTGAGGGACGAACTCCATGGCCTCTCTGGAGCGGACAGCCTATCCGAAGCTGCCAGCCAATCTGTCGTCGAAAGAACTTCATCAGAGCTATTCGCTCACAGAATCTGAGCTCGAATGGCTCTCTAGAACGGCTAAAAGCCCTGCTCTTACCATTGGGTTAGCCGTTCTGCTTAAGGCATTCCAACAGCTGCATTACTTCCCTAGTATCGAGGAGATTCCAGCTGAAATCGTTAATCATGTCAGGTCTTGTCTGAATTACGGGGCGCGCATAGATCCTCGCTATGCGAATCCCCGTACCCTGTACCGTCATCAAACAGCTATTCGCCAATATCTACAAATCACCCCGTTTTATGGGAGCGATGCCCTAAAAATTGCGATGGAAGCTGCCCACGATGCGGTAGTGGTCCTTGATCAGCGCGTTGACATCATCAATGTCCTGATTGGCGAACTGCTTGAGCGAGGCTACGAACTGCCGGCCTACTCGACGCTCAATGACGCGGCTGAAGACGCCCAATTTGCTCTCCAGGAAAAGATTTTCAATCGAGTCGTCGACAGAGCGCCGATTGATGTGATCTACCGTCTCAGAGAGCTACTAGACACCGATTTCGGTCGTCGCCAAAGCGACTTTAATGCCCTGAAGCAGGTCCCCAAGAAACCTTCTCGCAAACACTTGGAGATACTGATCGATCACTTAAGCTGGTTGGAGGGGTTCGGTGATCTCGACGCCATCTTTGAGGGAATCGTTGATACCAAAATTTGGTTTTTTGCGAATCAAGCGGAGAAAGCAGATGTTTCTGAACTTAAGGATTGTTCGCTTCCAAAGCGCTACACCTTGATGCTGGCTCTGATCTACCTCATGCGTGTACGAGCACGTGATCACCTTGCTGAGATGTTCATCAAGCGAATCGCTACTATCCACAAGCGAGCCAAGGATGAGTTGGAGCAAATCCAGCTACGTCAGCGCAAAAAACTAGAGTTGCTCGTGGCCACCTTGGATGGTGTGATTCAGATTCTCAGCCAAGAGCCAAGTGATCAGGAAGCCGGCAGCTTGATTCGCGAGTATCTGTCCCCCGAGGGAAACCTTGATCACCTTCGCGAGGCCTGTGCCGAAGTCCAGGCTACGGGCGGCAGTAACTATCTCCCGCTACTCTGGAGGCACTTCAAGTCCCATCGATCATTGCTGTTCCGCCTGAGTCACCTGTTGCAACTGGAGCCAACAACCCAGGATCGCTCGCTGATCGACGCTCTGCAGTTGGTCCAAGACAACGAAAACCTGCATAGGGAGTGGGTCGACGAGCATGTAGATTTGTCGTTCGCCTCGGATCGCTGGATTAAAGTTGTCCGTCGCGCCCCCAGCGAAGGGCCATCGACCAACCGGCGCTTCCTTGAAGTCTGCGTGTTTTCCCATCTGGCCAACGAACTTCGCTCTGGCGATATCTGTGTACTAGGCTCGGAGTCGTTTGCTGACTACCGCAAACAGTTACTGCCGTGGGATGAGTGTCTGGTGCGTCTACCGGAGTACTGCGAAAAGGTTGGCCTGCCGAGTACCGCCAAAGAGTTTGTCGCCAGCTTGAAGGAGCAACTTGAGAGTACCGCTCAGCAACTGGATGACAAATTTCCCAGTTGCCGTGGCGACGTGTCGATTAATGAGGCAGGAGAACCGGTGCTGCGCCGCGTAGTCGCCCGTGACATCCCGCCTTCAGCGATCTCGCTACAAGCGGCGATCACTCAGCGTATGCCTGCCAGGCATGTGCTCGACATCATAGCCAACATCGAACACTGGATTCAGTTCACCCGCCATTTCGGGCCGATGTCCGGCAGCGATCCCAAGCTGAAGGAACCGGCCGAGCGCTACCTGATGACGATCTTCGCCATGGGCTGCAACCTAGGACCGAACCAGGCCGCTCGCCACCTGGCGGGTAACGTGACTCCACACATGCTGTCTTACACCAATCGTCGGCACCTGCCACTCGACAAGCTGGATAAGGCCAACCGGGAGTTGGTCGAACTCTATCTCCAGCTCGATCTGCCCAAGCTCTGGGGTGACGGCAAAGCGGTCGCGGCCGACGGGACTCAATTCGACTTCTACGATGAAAACTTGCTCGCCGGCTACCATTTCCGTTATCGAAAGATGGGCGCGGTCGCCTATCGACATGTGGCAAATAACTACATCGCGGTCTTTCAGCACTTTATCCCACCGGGCATCTGGGAGGCTATCTATGTCATCGAGGGCTTGCTGAAAGCGGATCATAGTGTTGAAGTCGATACGGTTTATTCAGACACTCAAGGCCAGTCTGCGACGGTGTTTGCATTTACCCATCTACTGGGCATCAATCTAATGCCTCGCATCCGCAACTGGCGCAACCTGGTCATGTATCGGCCCGATCGCTCGGCCAAGTACAAACACATCAACAGCCTCTTCACTGATACCGTCAACTGGAGCCAGATAGAGACCCATTGGCAGGATCTGATGCAGGTGGCGCTGTCGATTCAGGCCGGCAAAATATCCTCGCCAATGCTGCTGCGTAAACTCGGTTCTTATAGTCGGCGCAACAAGCTCTACCATGCAGCGCAGGAGCTGGGATGTGTGATCCGGACCATTTTCCTGCTCAAATGGATTGGCAATCGTGAGTTGCGCCAAGAAGTAACCGCCAATACCAACAAGATCGAGTCCTACAACGGTTTCTCAAAGTGGCTGTCCTTTGGCGGCGATGTAATCGCCGAGAACGATCCAGATGAGCAACAGAAGCGCTTGCGCTACAACGATATGATTGCCTCCTCGGTGATCTTGCAGAACACCGTCGACATGATGCGCATCCTGCAGAAGCTCGCCCGTGATGGCTGGCAGTTCACTGACGACGACGTATCATTTCTCAGTCCCTACCTGACCAGTAATGTCAAACGCTTTGGGGAGTTCAACCTGAAACTCAAACGCCCACCGGAACCCTGGATCAAGGATTCCATTTTCCAGCAGGCAGCGGGCTCAATGCGTGCGCAACAGATGCCCAATAATAAAGTTGAGGAGACGAACTGATGCACATCCCGCCAGCTTCGTTCCGCGTGACACCCTATGGGGACGTCGATGCCAAGGTACTCGACTCTCTGCGTGCAAGCTACGACACCTCTCAGTTGCTCAACTTGGTCGACCGGCTGGATGCCTGCCTTGCTGAAATCGGAGGGGTCGGTAGCATTCGAGAAGACTTCTTACGCCTGCATGCCATGGCCATGACGGTACTGGAAGGTTTCCCCCTCACTGTCGCTACCAGTGATGTCGACAGTATTTGGGAACAGGCGATCGCCCTCCAAGAGGATATTTCTGCTTTATGTTCATGCTTACAGGCGGGTTCTAAATACCTGGCTCCTTTGGCAGCACTTGCTCCTGGCTATCAGGACTAGTCAAGAGCTGCACAAGGACGAGATTTTGGCGATGCACTATTCTCCTGGGCGTTCCGAGGTAATGGCCGTGACCTGCATGAGCGAATGCACCGTACATTAGATGCTAGATATCGACCGGTCCTTGCAGCGCTCTGATCGCGTCGGCCACCTCATCAAGCACCACTTCTGGCGCTATTCGACTTGCCTTCGCTTTTACGACAGATGCCAGTCAATGTGCCACTGAAGAGTTTTGTTGCAGATGACTGGCGCTGTGCTTCCCAGCATTTGCTCAGTAGTGAACGAAAGCCAACCCTGTACTTACCACCGCGGCCATCCAGACCAGAATGATGATTACCGCAGCGATCCTGTTCACAGGGCGCCTCGCATCATTTTTCTCCCACTCACTTGCTTTCAGCTGACTTTCTTCAAGCACCGAAGGGGGCATCAGCCTGATGGCGAGCAGGATGCCGAGTGGCAAAATGATTACGTCGTCCAGATAGCCCAATATCGGGATGAAATCTGGAATGAGATCGATTGGGCTCAGCGCGTAAGCCACCACAAAAACTGAAATCCACTTAGGCAGCCATGGGGTTTGAGGATGCTGGTAACAGAACCATAGAACCATGGTTTGTCGTTTCAGACCTTTTGCCCAACGCCGCAGATGCTCAAAAATACCTTTTATTTCGTCATTGTCCGTGCGAGAGCGAATGTCACTATGAACATTAACAAAGTAACAACGATAATGCCGAGCACAGGAGAAGCCGCCGTCCGGAGTACGTCTAGTAGGGGTGCCTACAGAATTCGGAAAAAATCGTACGCTAAGAAAAATCGTACGCCTTGAGGCTGCTCCAGCAGCCCCTATACTGGTTCTGTCTAGGGGGAGGGAATGGAATGGGAAGCCCGGCACGCATTCTAGTTATCATGTCCATCGTGATATCGCTTTCGGCGTGCTTTGACCGCTCAATTTCAGGTAGTTACGTGGCCAAAGACTCATCAAGCGCTGAGCTCTTGCAACTTACTCAGGCCCAGGACGGAAAGATCGTAGGAACCTGGCAGCACATAGCTCTCAAAAGCAGTGGCGGGATAGAAACATCGATGACAAACGTGAGTGGAGTCGTTGATGGTGAGAGTCTGACGCTCGCTGTATCCTTGGCCGGTCTCCCAATCAGTCAGAATTTCAGCGGAACGGTCACCGCATCAGCTTTGGAGCTAAATCTGGTTGGCAGCGCTGGCGCGGTCGCCAAAGCTCATTTCGCGCGCGGCAGTGTCGCTGACTTCAACTCTGAAGCTGAAAGATTGGCACAGGCCGGCCAGTCGATCAAAACTGAGAAGTTACGGACTGATCAGGTCGAAACCTTGGACCGGTCCGCGTTGGCTCTCGAAGAGGCGCTGAATGCCTATGTGAAGAAAGCCAGAAAGCAAATCGACGATACTCCCCGCTTCATTTCTTACTTCACTCGCGCAAGCAACGATATCAGGGACAGGCTGCATTTTGCTCAGCATCTTAACGGTGCGCAGAGAGCTCAAGCCGAGGCTGTATTGGCACAAATCTCCGCCTCCGAGCCCGCAATCCGGAATACCGGAGACTCGATCGATACGGCAATTGAGGATATGACCCGGGAAGAGGCATCTCTCAACATCCGAATGATGGACTTCAATGGTAACTGCCTTGGCACGTCCACCGTCAAACCTGGAGATGTCATACCCAACATGGGCCCCTGCAAAGCACTTATATCGGCTGCTGCACGCTTTGGGGAGGTGAGAGTGCTTGTCCACGCAGCGCATGAGCGCCTCCAACTCCAAAAGAACAAAGCGATGAAAGAGATGGAGGCCACTTGGCAGTTGGCTACTCGTCTTCCTTAACCCGCGAGATGACCTACTCTCATCAGTTCAGATCAGTGCCTCAATGGTGTGGGGCTGGATTGCCTCAACTCCGAACTCCTTCAATACCGCATCAGGGAAGTCCGATATGACACTTGAGGAGATGCTCACCCGCTCGGCTGATCTACAGGACGAGATCCTGCGACTGCTCGAAGACGTCCCCACACATCCCGGCGAGCGGTTTGAGGCTTCGATGGTTGCCTGTGGAGTCGCCCTAGAACACGCACAGGCACTACGCATCCTGTTCGAGCATGGCAGTCCGACCACCGCGATGTCGACGCTGCGCCTCCAGTTTGAAGCTCTCACCAGGGCGATGTGGATGCTGTACGCTGCGAGTGACCTGGCCATCCAAAAGCTCATGGCACCACTGACAGAGGAAAGCGCGCGGGTCGCCAATAAACTCCCCCAGGTTGGGGAGATGATAGAGGCTATCGTGAAGAAGGCCCCGGCAGGTGCCTCATCCATGCTGATCCAGTTTAAAGACATTTCCTGGTCGGCGATGAATTCCTATGTGCACAGCGGCATTCACCCGCTGCGGCGGCACTTAGAAGGCTATCCAGCCCAACTCGTACTGCAAGCCCTGCAGAACTCCAACGGCTTGATGACCATGACCGGCATGCTCGCGGCGATCCTCACCGGCAATGACTGCTGCATCAACCCGATGCGAGTCATCCAGACAAAGTTTAAGGACTGCCTGCCGCCGCTTACCCCCTTGGCCCCACAGGTGTAAACGATATGGCGTTGACCCAGATACAAATGGGGGGGGCTGCATGGTCCCTCACGCTGCGCAGCGGTTCAGCCGAACCTCTTGGCGTAAGTAAGTAGCTGCTTGTTGAGGTCATCGGCGTATGGCGCAAAATGTGCTTCGCGGTGACAGCACGGGCACAGGGCCACACAGTTGTATACACGGTCTGACTTCTCGGCCCCTAAGATGTGATGAACATCCAAGAAGCCAGGGAAGTCCCGGCGTTTGCCACAATCCTCACGCTCGCACGCAAACCCGGCCCTTTCGAGTACCGCTCGACGTACGTGGGGATCGCGACGAACCTCCGAGCGAAGCACGGGCACGCGCTCGCCTTCATCCCGACCCAGAGTCGAGTAGTTTGGAGCTGGGCAGTCGTCGTAGGTATCGTCGACCACTACCGACTCCACTACATGGGGAGTGAGCTTGGCTAAGTCGATCACACCCGGCCACTGCCACAATGCATCGGCCACTTCGTGTCCGTCAGGTGTCCGGTCATCTTGCAACCACACGGTCGGGCTAGTGCCGTTCTGAGCGTGATTCTTCTTGGCCCGCCCCTTCAACCCACGGCGTTGCAGGTCATCGCTGACCTCGCGCTGACGGTTCCAGATGGCATGGAGGCTTTCGATAGGAATGAGCGCTGCGAAGATGATGGCGTCTTCGTCACGCTGCACGAGCAAATTGTGAGTGAGCCCGCGCTTCGTGTCTCGGGAGACGATGTGTTCCAGCGTAGCATCCCATCCACCCTGCCGCAGGTGTGCCGCCAACTGAGCCGCTGCGTACTTCTTTTCGTTGGGATTTCGTCCGTCGCGCCTCCAGCACAGTCGGACGCGCATGCTCAGTACCTGGCCATCAGGAGTGCGGATACTGATGAACTGCTGAGTGGCCACGCCCGTTGGAATTCGCTCGTCGGCAATGACAACGTAGCCTCGATCATTCAGGAAGGGGGCTAGTGCCTCCCTAGTTAGCTTTTCCGCAGCGTGACTTTCAGGCCCCCGAAAGAGGCGATCTCCATTCGACACTTTGGTGCTCCTGCTGTTGATCTATGACGAAGCCATGCCGAGATAAAGGGAAATTTCACTCATTTGGCTCGTAACTGGCTGTTTTTAGAGTGGTTATTGCTTATAGCTTTCGCAATGGTCGGCACTTCCCGTCTTCCAGCCTTCGGCTCTGTCGCCAGACGTAGTCGCCGGTCAGGTTGACGTGCTCCCAGCCCAGCGGCGACAGGTACTGATACAGGTCGGTATTCACCGGCTTTCCGCCGTCAGCCAGCCCTTGGGTGGCGCGTTCCAGGTAGACCGTATTCCACAGTACGATAGCAGCTGTTACCAGGTTGAGGCCGCTGGCCCGGTAGCGCTGCTGTTCGAAGCTCCGATCCCTGATTTCTCCAAGGCGGTTGAAAAACACCGCCCTGGCCAGGGCGTTGCGCGCCTCGCCCTTGTTCAGGCCCGCATGCACACGACGGCGCAGCTCGACACTTTGCAGCCAGTCCAGGATGAACAGTGTGCGCTCAATCCGGCCCAGGTCCCGCAGGGCCACGGCCAGGCCGTTCTGACGTGGATAGCTGCCCAGCTTGCGCAGCATCAACGAGGCGGTAACGGTGCCCTGCTTGATCGACGCGGCCAGACGCAAAATCTCATCCCAGTGAGCGCGGACGTGCTTGATGTTCAGCGTGCCGCCGATCATTGGGCGAAGTGTCGGATAGTCCTGGACACTTTGTGGGACATACAGCTTGGTTTCGCCCAGGTCGCGGATGCGCGGCGCAAAGCGAAAACCCAGCAGGTGCATCAGCGCGAAGACGTGATCGGTGAAGCCCGCGGTGTCGGTGTAGTGCTCCTCGATCCGCAGATCCGACTCGTGATACAGCAGACCATCGAGCACGTAGGTCGAGTCCCGCACGCCGACATTCACCACGCGAGTGCTGAACGGCGCGTACTGGTCGGAGATATGGGTGTAGAACAGTCGGCCCGGTTCGTTGCCGTACTTCGGGTTGACGTGCCCGGTGCTCTCGCCTCGACCGCCTGCACGAAAGCGCTGCCCATCGGAGGATGAGGTGGTGCCGTCTCCCCAGTTGGCAGCAAAGGTGTGGTTGAACTGGCTGTTGACCAGTTCGGCCAGGGCCGCCGAGTAGGTTTCGTCGCGGATGTGCCAGGCTTGCAGCCAAGATAGCTTGGCGTAGGTCATACCCGGACTCGACTCGGCCATTTTGGTCAAGCCGATGTTGATGGCATCGCCGAGGATCGCCGATAGCAGCAGCGTTCGATCCTTGGCCTGGGCACCATCCTTCAGGTGGGTAAAGTGGCGGGTAAAGCCTGTCCACTCATCCACATCCATCAGCAGTTCGGTGATTTTGATGCGCGGCAACAGCTGACTGGTCTTGTCGATCAGCGCCTGGGCGGTGTCCGGTACCGCCGCATCCAGCGGGGTGATCTTCAGTCCGGACTCGGTGAGGATTGCGTCGGGTAACTCGTTGTCCTTGGCCAGTTTGGCGACGGTCGCCAGTTGCTCATTCAGCAGCTGTAAGCGCTCTTCCAGGTACTGGTCGCTGTTGGGGTTGATCGCCAATGGCAGCGCTTGTTCCTTCTTGAGTGCAGCAAACTTCGCGGGTGGTAGCAGGTAATCTTCAAAGTCGCGGAACTGCCGTGAGCCCTTGACCCAGATATCGCCGGAGCGCAGCGCGTTTTTCAGCTCGGACAAGGCGCAGATCTCGTAAAAGCGTCGGTCAATGCCCTCCGGCGTGATCACCAGCGGTTTCCAGCGCGGCTTGATGAAGGCGGTCGGTGCGTCTGACGGCACCTTGCGCAAGTTGTCTGCGTTCATCTCGCGCAGCTGCTGGATGGCATCCAGCACGCGTTGTGCTGCCGGTGCGGCCCGTAGCTGAAGCGCCTCCAGAAAGGCCAGGGTGTAGCGGCGAAGCGTGTTGAAGTTCTCGCTGACCAGGTGCAAATGGTCGAACGTCTCGGGGCGTGCCAGCAGCTCGGCATCGGTCACGCTCTGGGCGAATTCTTCCCAGGGGATGACCGCCTCGATGGCGGCGAACGGATCGTCACCCGACGCTTTGGCCTCCAACAAGGCCTGACCTATTTTCGAGTACAGGCGCACCTTGTCGTTGATCGCCTTGCCCTGTTTCTGGAACTGCTGCTGATGCTTGTTCTTGGCGCTGCTGAACAGCTTGATCAGGATGCGGTCGTGCAGATCGACTAGTTCATCGGTCACCGTCGCGGTGCTTTCCAGCACCACGGCCGCCAAGGTCGCGTAGCGCCGTTCGTTCTCGAACTTGCCCAGATCCTGAGGTGTCATCTGCCCACCCTCACGGGCCAGCTTGAGCAGCCGGTTCTGGTGGATGTGCCGGTCGAGCCCTTCGGGCAGGGCCACCAGTTGGAAGATCTTCAGCCGTTCGATGTGCTCCATCATGTGCCGCGAATTCGGTTTTAGCGGTGACTGGCGTAGCCAGGTCAACCAGGTGCTGTTGCTGCCAGCCTTGAGGGTCAGTAGTTCGTCGAGCTTGTTCCGATGTTGTTGACTCAGCGGCTCGATCAAAGCGCGGTAGACCCTCCGGTTGGCTCCAGACAAAGTTGCACGGCAAAGCCGAGGCGATTGGCATCACCCCGTCGCTGACGGATCAGCGACAGGTCGGACTCGTTGAAGGTGTAATAGCGGATCAGGTCGTCTTGGCTGTCCGGCAGTGCAAGCAGGGTATCGCGCTCACTGGCCGAGAGGATCGAGCGACGGGGCATGTGTCAGTCATCCGTGCGAAGGTACTGGTAGAGGGTTTCCCTACTTATACCGAACTCACGGGCCAACTGGGCTTTCGGTTCGCCGGCAGCGGCGCGCTGCCGGACTGCGACGGTCTGTTCATCGGACAGAGCCTTCTTGCGGCCCCGGTAAGCGCCGCGTTGCTTGGCCAGGGCGATGCCCTCGCGCTGCCGCTCGCGAATGAGCGCTCGCTCGAACTCAGCGAAGGCTCCCATGACCGACAACATCAGGTTGGCCATAGGCGAATCGTCACCGGTGAACACCAGGCCTTCCTTCAGGAACTCGATACGCACGCCGCGCTTGGTCAGCTTTTGCACCAGGCGCCGCAGGTCATCCAGGTTACGGGCCAAGCGATCCATGCTGTGTACCACAACGGTGTCACCCTCGCGGACGAAGCCGAGCATGGCCTCCAGTTGCGGACGCTGGGTATCCTTGCCAGAGGCCTTGTCGGTGAATAGCTTGCTCACCTCGGTTTGTTCTAGTTGGCGTTCCGGGTTCTGGTCGTAGCTACTGACCCGGACATAACCGATACGTTGTCCCTGCAAGGTGCCTCCCTAGGCTAGGTCGATGATTACTGACCAGACGCGGCATTCGCCGCTTCTCGACCAGCCAACTGGATTGCTTCGGACAGTTCACGAAACTCTTCACTCGCCAATACACCAGCTGCCAGCAAGCCGGTCATCAGGCCTGTCGTATACATGCGTTGCCCATGGATTTCGACCAAGCCAGACTGTGCGCGCAGGTCTTCAATTTCGTTGCGCACGAGTGCGATGCATTGACTCTTTTCATCTTCAGTGAAGGTCGCCATGACGGTCTCCTAGCGGTTTTCAATGGTCAGCAGCGCTTCTTGCTCATACCCGTACAACACTCCTTTTAAAGCAATTCTGGCCTGCCTTCTCAGCTCGGGTGGAAGAGCGTCAAAGCGTTTCAAAATGGGCGCCAGATCCTGAGACAGATCCATTGTTGCTGGATCGAGCAGCAGTTCGTCGGTGGTCACTCCAAGCACTTGTGCCAGGCTCACAACTTTTTCAGCAGAAGGGATACCGCGACCTGCCTCGTAGGACGTGTAGCTCGACTTGCTGATACCGGCGGCTTCCCACACATGCTGCTGTGTGAGTCCTTTGACTTCGCGCAAGCGCTTCAGGTTTTTACCAATACTCATGGGATACGAAGCCTTAGGTTCAGTGTTCTGTTTTCAGTGCTCGAAGGATGGCGTCTTGCAGCAACTTCGGGCAGGCCCGGAATCGCTCAAGCAGCAAGGCTTCCTCTACTGGGAAATCACCCGAGAGGACAAAGTGGACGTTTCCACCAGCCTTCAAGAAGGCTTGTAATACATCGGCACCTGGTAAACCGTTGCCCTGCTCATAGCGACACCAGACTTCACGAGAGATGCCGCAAAGACTGGCCATAGCCGCCTGCGTGAGATTCAGGCGCTTGCGTTCCGTTTTCAGCCGCGCTGCAATCGTTGGCATCGCACTGCTTCCGTTAACAGATTGGCGTGAGGTGAACACTTGCGATGTTCTCGCGATGAACCTTCACTTCGCACCCAAAAGGCTTACCGGTGTGGCCGTCAATTCTGAGTGGCTTGCCATTGAAGTTTCCATAAACGACAACCGAACCCGCGTGATACTCGTTGGTGGCTTTCACCAGGTATTCCTGACCGTCCTTGAGAGTGACGATGAACTCTTTCCACATGGCCTGGTTGTAGACCAGACCACACCCCCAGCAGCACACATTGCCGGGTTTGCCATCGGGCCCGTTCTTCGGGCCGTGCAGCCCGAGGCGGCAAAAAATCTGGCGTCGAAGCAGTGCGTATCCCCGAATGCCAATAATCCGCTGTAGCAAGTTCATATCATTCCTCTGTTTTTCGACCAGGCCGCATTTCCAGGATCTGGGCGGGCAGCTCGGGCAAAGGCGTCACGCGGCGGAGATAACCTTGCAGCCTTAGCGACCGAATGGCTCGTGCAAAACGCTTAGGCAATAAACCGCTGGAGCATTCCAGCTCGGCGAGGTTGATTGTCATGTTCTGATCCTTCGGCTTCATGGCGATTTAGTCCGGGGTTTGGGAGTGACTGGTCAAACCGCGCCTCTCCTACTGATCCAACCCCGCGTTGACGGCGAGGTTTGGTGTGTACCTGGGCGGGAATTTCCCTTATGGCTGTGCTGCTGCCTCAAGAATTGCAATCTTTTGATTCAGAAAGTTGTTCAGTTGCCGCATCTCCTCGTATTTACGCTCAAGATCCAGCGAGCCATCAATTCGCGCGACAATTTCACCATTCATGCTTCGGTGATTGTTTTCTGCCGCTTCGCTGATACGTCCACGCAGCCCATCCGGCAGGCGCACTACAAACTTATCTGCCGTCCTAGAGTTGTACGACGCCATTAGGGTCGGTTCAGATTTGCTTGGCATGTTGTTTTCCTATCGTGCTGCGTCTGGTCGCCAAACAGGCGCCGCGTTTGCCAGGGTCATGGAGGACTGTTTGGTAAACCATGCGTGCCTATCAATTTGCGCGGCATGCCCTGCTATTACCCGATGAACAAGGTCTTTAGGCCAATGCGGGGCCCTGGCCTGCACATGAGCTGTGTGCTCGGTCAAAGCCTTAATCAGCTGATCTTCAAACCGAATTGATGAAAAGCCCTCCAGCCAATGGGCTAGATCCTCCTCACGGTACAGTTCGGGTATGGCTTCAGTGAGATTGTGCGGATCAAAAAAATAGACAACATCCTTCGCAGGCATTCGCACGATATTTTTAACTGGTGAAGCCCAAAACCGTGGCGACGGTACGCCATGAAGCAAACGGGCACAGCGCGAACCTACGAATGGCTTGTTCATCCAAACGTCCAGTCGGACTTCATCTTTCCAGCTGCCAGCAGTGCGAAGCTCACGTTTGGCCGCTGACACCAAGCTGCCTCGGCTGCCAGAAAATTTAGAGGCAGCGCGCTCGATCAACATTGTTTCGGTCTGACCGCTGATAATCATTGGCGATTTCCCGTGAGTTCCGTTGTGTTTGCCAAGGCCGGTCAGCTTTCGGCGGCTTCAGGTGCCAAAACGGCAATTTGCTTGCCCAGGTCCTCGGCGGCTCGTTCCGTGGCCAGGAACAAATCGGCGCCTTCGTCAGTACCATGACCTACCGCCTCGAAAGCCGACAGCGCCTGCCGGTAACGCGACAGAGCTTCGACCGCATTCGCGTCCAGGGTCACAGTCATTGCTTGGGTGTTCTTCACGGTGGCAGGCTTACCCAGTACAAAGTTGGTATACGCACAGCCGTTATCGAAGCCCGGCACGATTGCGAGAAGCGACCAACCAGCAGCCAACCGCTCATTCGCCGAATTTTGATCGCGGACCTGTACAACCTTTTCAACGTGTTCAAACGACATGGGCCATTCCCTCGACGTGATGGACGCGAAAATCGCGCCTCTCTTTACGGCCTCGGCCCCGGTTTTAGGCCGGGGCTTGGGGTGTACCTGGGCGGCAGTGCCGCGCCAATTCCTAGAACTCTCGGGGGTTATCTAATCGCCATAGGACAAGGCACAATGTTGGTGATCGACGATCATGACAACTGTCAAATATGAGGGTGTTCACGACCGCAGGCATCAATCAGCTGCTGCTTAAAATCCCTGTACTCTTCAAGGCTGATAATTTCCGCATCGGCCAATGTGGAGATGATCCCGAAGGCCACACCGTAGTAATAGCCATCGTAAGGCACACCGTCTAACTGGCGTTCAAAACACCCATTTATCAGGCTGTTGATGCGTGGTAGCTGCATATTGCGAATTGCATTTTTCAATTCATTCATCTTTAGGTCTTTTTCCCGTTGGTTAGTACATGTGGTGCAGTGGGGCTCCTCGATCTTTACTGCCTTGACCGAAGTGTCTGCGGTCCCCGCCGCGAATTCAATTAACCCACAGTCGGAACTAGCTGCTCTTTTAAGTCAATCCAAGCAGTTGTCGTGATAGTGCCAACTGTCGCTAAGCCATGTAAAAAACCGCCAAGTCTTTCAGGGTTCAGCTCCCCGGATTCTGCAGCTTGGGCGTAGCTGGCCAGGACTTCAATTGCAGCGCGATTTTCGGTACTGGTGGGATCTTCAAGCAAAATGCGTTTGGCATTTTCGCAGACGTCTACGAGATTCACATTTTTCATCTCTATTCCTTTTTTCTCGGGTTTTTCAGGCGCGAAAACCGCCCCCCTGGCAAATTGTGTAAGGCTGAAATCTATGACCTTTGATAGCACGTGTCAATAAAATCAATACAAGGCTCTAACCTGACGGCTTGTCCTATAGCGTCCTGACATCAGGTTAGGGTATAGCCCAGACTGACACCTGCACTTGACGCTGTGCTATTATTCATTATGATTAACTATAAATCGTCTATGCGCAGATGTGCGCGAAATGAATCGTCGAGGATAGAGCAATGACCCAATCCAGCCCGTTGACTATTCCGGATGACAACCGCCGCGACTCCGCCTGGGAACGCGCCGCGAACTATGAGAAGGAAGAGCGCCTGATGCGCTCCGTGAGCAAGATCGTGGTCAAGGGTGCGGTGGACGTGGTGTTCTTCCGCTCGCCGGTAGCGCACCTGGTCGTGGCTGGGGAGAACCAGGACGCCATTCGCAACATCAAGACCCGCTTCGAGGGTGGCAAGTTGGTTATCGAGCAGGAAGGCGTCTCCATCAGCGGCGCTGGTGGCAGCATTCATGTATCGGGCTCCGGTATCAATATGGCCGGTGGCACCATCTATGTCGGTGGCCGCCAGGGCGGCGTTACCATGCAGTTCAATGGCACGGTTGGAGGTGTTGTTTTGGGCCATGGTCGCTGCATCGTCGGCATCGCGCTGCCTGAAGCGCCGAGCATCCGTATCAAGGGCAGTGGCGACGTGACCCTGTACGACCTTCAGCAGACCGTCCTCGATCTCGGCGTCCAGGGTTCGGGGGACATCACGGCCTTTGGCCGCGTTGACCTTCTTGACGCCGAGGTAGCCGGTTCCGGCGATGTGGACGCCAGTGAGCTGGTGGCCACGTCCGCCAAACTGTCGGTGGTCGGCTCCGGCGACATCGACGCCTATGTCAGCAACTCCGTGAAGGCCCGTGTGGCGGGATCTGGCGATATCGTAATCCGAGGTAACCCTCCGATCCGCGATCACTCTGTTGCCGGCTCCGGCGATATCAAATTCAAGAAGAAGTAACGCCGAATGAACAACGACCAAGAACGAACCGAGCTGTTGCAGCAAATCGACAAGCTGCTATCAGCAGTGGACACCATGCAAACCTGCCTTGAAAACCCTGTAGTCAGCAAAGCCGATGGGCGCTTCGATATCGCTCGTGCCGACTTACGCAGTACCGCCAGCGAGGCCGCGCAGGTTATTGAGCGTCAGAACGGCGCGCAGACTCTGAATCAGAAGGCTCGCCAAAAGACGACACTTTCCAAGTCGCTGTTTGCCGCCGCTGAAGCATCGGAGTGGCAGGCCAACAAGCTCAAGACTAATGGTGATGAGGCCGGTTCGTGCCAGGCCAGCGCAGATGCCGTGACGCTGCGCCGGATGGCATCGGAGGCCGCTGTTACTGAACGCCGGCAGAGCATCCACCTTGTACCGCCAATTGATCAGGAGTAACCCCACCATGGCAACCACCGCGAAAACCCGATCCGTGACAGCCCACGTCCCAGTGCAGCTTGCCGAAAAAGTCGATTTGATGGCTGAGCGCCTGGAGCGCTCCAAGAACTGGATCGTCAAACAGGCACTGTCCGCCTGGATAGATCAGGAAGAAGAACGCAGTCGCCTGACCCGCGAGGCCATGGCCGATGTGGACGCAGGTCGCGTGATTGACCACCAAGCCGTCCAGGCCTGGGCTGATAGTCTCAGCACCGACACTCCGTTGCCGGTACCGCGCTGATGGAGTTGAAGTGGACAAACAAGGCGCTTTCCGACATTGCCCGGCTGTACGAGTTTCTGGCGGCGGTGAATCAGCCTGCTGCCGCACGGACAGTACAGCAACTCACGGCTGCGCCGACCACGCTGCTGGCCAACCCGCGCATAGGCGAACGCCTTGAAGAGTTCGAGCCACGGGATGTGCGCCGAATTCAGGTCGGCCATTATGAAATGCGTTATGAGATCGCAGGCTCTACCATTTACCTGCTGCGCCTGTGGCACACCCGCGAAGACCGCTGACTGCTCGGGCTTCTCAGTTTGATCTTTGGTCTGATCATTTGGAAATTGTTATAGGAAGGGAGGCAGGGGGATGGCAACGGTTATGGTTTCTCCGATTCATTTCGAGGATTACAGTGGCCTCCAATTTGAACGTCTTGTCTTTGCCTACCACTTGCGAGCAGGGTGGCGCGATTTGGCCTGGCGTGGCCAATCTGGAGGCGACCAAGGACGGGACATCACTGGTGTCGAGCCTTTTGATGACCAGCCGGCACGGAAGACCATCATCCAGTGCGCCAACCGGAACACTTTAACACTAGCAAAAGCCAAGGCCGACATGGCCAACGCGGTCAAGGCTACAGGTGGAACTCCAGATGCCTTCAAGTTTGTCTCTCGTGGCGCAGTCTCGGACACCAGCCGAACGCGGATTGGGCAGGCAGCAGCTTCTTTGGGAGTTGCGAATGTGACGATTTGGTCGGGTGTAGAGTTCGAGGAGAATCTACGGCTTCGTGCGGAGTACCTGTTGCATCGGTTTGTCCAAGGCATCGAGTTTCCCGATGCCGTGGCCGACATTTGCAGGTTCGTTGATGACTTTCCCGATCTCACGGATGCCGAGGCACTGCAACTCATGGCGGCTGTTTTTGATCGGCCTGCCTTTTACACGCCGTTTTATCAGGAAAGTTCGTTGCCTGCCTTTCAGCAGGCAGTAGAGGACACTATCGGCGCCCTCAACACCGGCATATGGCGGACGCGCGAGGGCGACGAGATCAGACGCATCCCGTCAATTCACCATCTTCGAGACCTACATACTCGTGAGGTGCTGGGAAAGGTTGTTCGACAGGTCGATGAGCTGCGCCGCACCTTTGTGGGCGGCCTTCGGGACGGAAAGATTAAGCACTGTGGGTGCGGTAAGCCTGATTGTCCGACGTATATGCTGACGCACCGCATCGCCGACGAATTGGACGGAGCCAGGCGAAAGGTCCTGATGACGTTTCGATCCGCGCTTCCAACCTTTGAGTTGGACCTTCGATGATGCCGAAAAGGCCCGTCGCTAGATGCAAAATTGCATTCCACTTGACCGCCTGATTGCATCGGTACTGACCACTCGTTTGCATTGCGCTTGACCACCGCACAGGCGTTTGCATTCGAGTTGGCCACCTATTTTCATCGGTTTCGCGCAACCCCTGGATCGCGACGTAAGGAGTTCGCGGGCTGCCGGTTCTTTCCTGTCACGGCACTGCCGGCTGCCCCATGTTCAGGCACTCCCCCGAGAGCCACCCCAGGTCGAGTCCCTGAAACTTACACAAAGTAAGCCTTCAAATATGGCGAAGTGATTCATTCAGCCAGCCAAGTGGAATTCAATCGTTTTCTTCAAAGAATTTTTTCGCTTTCTCCGAGCACTCCAAAAGCTGCTCTTCGATTCGCTTCATACCCCATTGGGCACCTTGATAGGTTAGGTTGTATTTTTCTCTCAGCGCCCTTGCGACCATGAGCGCCTCGTGCCCGAAGTACCCGACCAAATCAGCGTCTGCCTCTAATGCGTCCTCGGCATCAAGATAGACATACCATCGAGCTTGAATGCCGTCATTACCCAGCTTGATGTCGTTTTCAATCCAGGCAATCCGGCAAGCTATCGCTCGATCAATTTTTGAGAGATTTTCTGGCTCAATTTTCAGCTCAGGCTTGACGCAACTTCCTATACTCCGCTCATGCTCAGTACCTCGGGCGTTGCTCAAAACTCGGTGAAATTCCCAATAATTCCTGGCGCACTGGGCCGCCAATGCATCAAGCTTTGAAATCAGGTGGATAGCTTCTATTTCAGCTTCTTTTAGCGCCTGAGCATTACGCTGTGAGCGATCCTTAAGCCATCCAATCCCAGAATTAATTAGGGCAGCAATTACACCACTGCCTGCCGCAATTTTGATCACGTCAGCAACTGCAAGTCCTTCCATAGATTGTCACTCCGCCTCTTTAATTTGATAAATGACTGCCGCTACCTGGCTCACGGCCATCATATCAATATCGCGGTATTTGAAGGTGTATCGGAGGGCTTACGAAGCGCTTCGCTCGGTCAAGGGTGGGCCGAATGCAAACGGGTGGTCAAGTCAGTGCAATTACCAACTTAGAGGGGCAAAAGCTTAGCGTACGATTTTTTCCGAATTCTGTGGGCTCCCCTAGTACCGGAGATCAATTTGGCCGTGCCATTGGACAGCCGTAACGCGCCGGTTATCAGGACACTCGATAGCTCAACTGCCACTGAACCAGTTGTACCCCTGATCTTCCCAATAGCCACCGGGGTAGTCATTGGTCACAAAGATCTCCATAACATGCTTGGGGTTCTTGAAGCCCAGTTTGGTCGGCATCCGCAACCGCAGGGGATAACCGTATTCCGGTGGCAAGACCTGATCGTCATAGCGCAGGGTGAGCAGTGTTTGCGCGTGCAAGGCGGTGGGCATGTCGATGCTGGTGTAATAGTCATCGGCGCATTTCAGCCCGATATATTTGGCGCTGGTATCGGCGCCTACACGTTGCAGAAAGGTCGAAAGGGTCACACCTCCCCATTTGCCGATGGCGCTCCACCCCTCCACACAAATCAGCCGCGTAACCTGAGTGGTTTGCGGCAGCTGGTTCAGCTCAGTGAGGGGCCAGCTGTGCTTATCCTGGACCAGGCCACCAACCGCGAGTTTGAAACCAGAACCATCGATGTCCGGGATGCTGTTGCGGTCATAATAGGCGTTGAAGGGAAAGGGGCGTGTCATCATCGACTCCGGGTAGGTCGGTGCCAGCCTGTTCGGATCGAATAGCGCCGCCTGTACCTTGTCATTGAAGCGCGAAACCATTTTCAACATGGACTCCACCGAGTTGCTGTCATCCAGGCGACAGCCCGTCAGTAAGGCAATCCCGCCCAGCGTCCAGGCATGGCGAAGAAACTGTCTGCGTGCAGGTAGATCAAGTTCCTGCGCTACCGATTTGATGATGGCGGAGTCATCTAGCCCTTCTTGTTTAACTTTTCTGTTCATGAGTTAGCGTCCGCGCAGCATGGCAATCAGGGTGCGTGGCACGAGGGCCACCATCACCAGATGCACCACGGTAAAGGCGACCAGCAGGCCCATGCAGACAAAATGCACGATGCGCGCTGAGTCATAGTCGCCCATCAGTTCCCTCAGCAGAGGAAACTGCACCGGTTTCCAGAGCACCAGACCCGACAGCACGAGCACAATGAGATCGAGCACGACAAAGAGGTAGGCGAGCTTTTGCAGGGAGTTGTATTGCCGCACGTCGGCATGGGCGAGCTTGCCCCTGAGGGCAGCCCGGAAATCATGCAAGACTTCGGCGGGGTGTATCGGGAAAAACTTGTAGACGATACGGCCGGAGAAAATATTGAGCAAAATGTAAATAATGCCGTTTATGGCCAGTATCCACATCGCCGCGAAATGCCACAGCAGTGCACCCGCCAACCAACCACCCAAGGTGATGCTGTCGGGAATCCGAAAGAAAAAAATCGGTGATGCGTTATAGATACGCCAGCCGCTCATCACCAGGATGAGCACCGCGATGACGTTGACCCAGTGGGTCAGTCGGAGCCAAATCGGGTGAATAGTTTGGGGGCTACTCATAATTCCTATCCTGCCGGTACCATACCGACGAATCCCCCGGCCACCACGACGTGTGTTGGCTCAATCCCCCATTGTTAACTGGCAACTCCACTGGAGTCGCAAACAGCACCGACCTAGCGGCGTATCTATCAAGACTAGCATCGGCTTATAGGCGCCGTTTTACATTGTTCATCCCTGGCAGGCAGCATTACTCATGCTCCAGTGCCTCGATGATTGGACAATTCAACCCTCCATCTCCGGCGTCACATTGCTGCACCAACCTAGCCAAGTTCTTTTGCAACGCGGCAAGGTCGGCGATTTTCTGTTCAATCAGCGCCAGTTTGCTGACTGCTAATGCTCGCGTCTCGGCGCACACACAGCCTTTATCCAGCCGTAACAGTCCACTGATTTCGGATAGCGAAAAGCCCAGTGCCTGTGCTCGTTTGATAAAGCGCAGGCACTCTGCCTGTTCCACCGCATAGCGCCGGTGACCACCTAGCGGCTTGTTAGGCTCATCCAGCAGGCCGAGTCGCTGGTAATAGCGAATGGTCTCGACATTCACTCCAACTGCATCCGCCAGTTTTCCAATGGTCAGCTCTTTCGACACCATGTTCCCCTTGATTCCGTACCTAGGTACAGGATTTAGAATATCACCTGGACAAACGGGCTCAAGGAAACCGACATGGCATTTATCACAGGAAAAAATTCGATGTTCGCCAGTGCGCTTGCCGCTATTGGTGCATCAGTATGTTGCGTCGGACCACTGGTATTACTGACCCTTGGGATCGGCGGTGCCTGGGTCGCAAATCTGACGGCACTGGAGCCCTATCGCCCGATCTTCATCGGGCTGACGCTGCTATTTCTCGGTTTGGCCTTCTACATGCTCTACCTTGTACCGCAACCCGGCGCCTCGGGTTCGTCTTGCGCTATCTCTCGACCCCTCAAGCGGCAACGGTTGATTTTCTGGCTGGTTGCAATACTGCTGCTCGGCCTGTTGGCCGTGCCTTGGCTCGTCCCGCTGTTTTACTGAGAGAAGATCACCATGCGTCAACGACTGATTGCCCTGCTCATCTGCTTACCCTTGGCAGCGCTGGCCGCCCCACCAATATCCGTTACGCTCGGAGTGCAGAACATGACCTGCGAGGTTTGCCCGATCACAGTGAAGAAGGCACTGCAGAAGGTACCAGGCGTAAATGCGGTCACGGTCGATTTCGACAAGAAAACGGCCACTGTGACCTTCGACCCGGACCAAACCACGAATGAAGCGCTCACCAAGGCGACAATGAACGCGGGCTACCCCTCCACCGTACAGAAGTGATGCCCCATGAGTACCCTTGTTCTTGAGTCCGTGCTGACCTGCCCGCACTGTGGTTTCGCCAGGCAGGAAACCATGCCCACAGATGCCTGTCTGTACTTCTACGAATGCAGCAACTGCAAGAATCTACTGCGCCCTGATCCAGGTGACTGTTGCGTGTTCTGCTCCTTCGGCTCGGTGAAATGCCCACCGATTCAAGCGCAGCGAGGATGTTGTGGATAGGCGGTACACCGGGCCGATGCGCTGTTGCTGTTTTGATACAACAACTGCACACGTCCGAGGCATAAGGACGCTTGGCTCAACACTCACAAACCGAATGTTGGCCTATCCCTTTGGTGCACTCAGTCTGAGGTGTTATTTCAGTGTTTGCCCCGCCTGTGCGATCGCGTTCCAGGTCTTGCCTTCGTCTTGCGACAGATAGACGTCACGCTTGAGGGTCGCCATCGCCCACTCCTGAGCATTGGCCGGATTTTGCGCCAAGTAAGCGACGGCATCCTGATCGAGTGGTGGCAAACCGAGCGCGCTGATCTCGTGGGTCTTCAGGTCCAGGATCGAGAGCTGCGGTATCTTGTCATAGCTGCCGAACCATAAGCTCTTTCCGTCTAGGCTGAAGCTGACGCTTAACACCTGTACATCTGGGATAACCGGTTGGAAATGCTCACCGGCATCGTTTGATAAAAACAGGCCACTGCTGGTCACCACGGCAACTGTTTTGCTGTCAGTGGGATGCACCGCCAATGCCCTCGGCTCTGGCCCCATTCCCTGCGCCATCGCATGCTGCCAGGTAGCTCCGTCGTTCAGGCTGTAGTACAAGCCAGCAGAGGTCATTTTCGAGTTCGGACGCGTGTTGTAAACGTAAATAGCCCCGCTGTCGAAACCGCTGGCTAGCAGATGGAAGTCCGACTCACCCTGAAGTCCAAGCTGCTGCCAGGTACTTCCGCCGTCACTGCTCTTGATCAGCCCGAGAGGATTGACCAAGGCACTGCCACTGGCCGGATGGCCGCTGCTATAGATCGCCTGACGACCGGCAGAAAAGCCCATGTAGTCGTGTTCAGGCCCAGGTGCCTTGCTCCAGTGACCATCACGGTACAGGGCCAGACCGTCATGGCTGGGGATGGACAGCTGCTGCCCATCCTGGCTAAAAGCGAGCCCATGGACATGCTTCAAGGTGACCGTCGTCGCGGCGCCGGCAGTCAGGTGGGTGAGCCCAATCAACACGCCAATCGATATCGTCCGGCGTAGCGTCGTTCCCAGATACATAATCCATTCTCCACTCGTGACTAAGCCCTTGCGGGTGGTTGTTACTTCGGCTGTGCCACGGTGCGCAGATAGGGCTTCAACGTCTTGAAGCCCTGCGGGTATTTCTTCCTGGCGTCTTCGTCGGATACCGAAGTCGGAATGATGACGTCCTCACCCGGACGCCAGTTCACCGGGGTGGCGACGGTGTGCTTGGCGTTCAATTGCAGGGAGTCGAGCAGGCGCAGCACTTCATCGAAGTTGCGTCCGGCGCTCATCGGGTAGATGAGCATTGCCTTGACCTTCTTGTCCGGGCCGACGATGAACACCGAACGCACCGTGGCGTTGTCTGCGGCGGTGCGCGCGCCGCCACTGGCATTGGGGTGAATCATGTCGTAGAGCTTGGCCACCACCAGGTTCTCGTCGCCGATCATGGGGTAGTTGACCGCATGGCCCTGGGTCTCCTGGATGTCGCCGACCCAGGCCCGGTGGTCACTGATCGGGTCGATGCTGAGCCCGACTATCTTGGTGTTGCGTTTGTCGAACTCCGGCTTGAGTCCGGCCATATACCCAAGTTCGGTGGTACAGACAGGAGTGAAATCCTTAGGGTGCGAGAACAGGATGGCCCATTTGTCGCCAATCCACTCGTGGAAGTGGAGCGGGCCATCGGTGCTTTCGGCGGTAAAATCCGGTGCTTCGTCACCAATGCGGATTGCCATGTTCGGTCTCCTTACAGTGACTGGGAGGGACGCTGTCAGCATTCTGCCTGCTGTTCCGACGGCGCTCGAATGTTTGTGTTGAGTCTGTCAACGCGAGTCAGTATAGGAGACGCGCCAAGACTAGGCGGAAACCAGGGTATTTACTCTGTAAGCCATTGAGTTAGCTGGTCTTACGGCATCATCAACATTGAGGTGGTGACTCCGTCGACAGACCAGTCTCCATCCTCTTTTCGCGGACGCGTCCAGCAATCACGTTGCTGCTTGACCTTGCCGCAATGGCAAGGTCCAACCTTACGGGAGAGAGGTTCCTCAGGAGGTTGGTGATGGCCAGCCTATTCCCCCATACCGCTACCGCCACGTCTAATCCTGTCCAGCAATGGACGCTCGGCGTAGCGGGAATGACCTGTGCTTCCTGCGTAGCACGTGTCGAGAAAGCATTGACCCGAGTGCCCGGTGTTTCTAGCGCCAGTGTCAACTTGGTCAGCGAAACGGCAACCGTCGAAGTTGATGTCAATACAGCGCTGACTCTGCTGCTCCAGGCCGTAGCGGACGCGGGCTACCGCGTGAAAGAAGACGAACTGGTCCTGGCCATCGACGGCATGACTTGCGCCTCGTGCGTCGGGCGTGTCGAAAAAGCCCTGATGAAAGTACCGGGTGTACAGTCGGCAGCGGTGAATCTGGCCAGTGAGGACGCCTGGGTTCGGACCGTGTCCGGCGTAGTATCGCTGTCGGTGTTGATGCAAGCAGTAGCAGCTGCCGGCTACGAGGCCAGCGTTCCGGCTGCCGAGGTGTCCACTGGTAGGCTGCGTCGCCGTGACGGGTGGCCGGTGGCTGTGGCCGCCGTGCTGTCCTTACCGTTGGTGATACAGATGCTCGCCGCATTGTTGGGCGCACGGTGGAGCCTGCCAGGCTTGGTGCAACTGCTATTGGCCACGCCTGTTCAGTTCTGGCTGGGTGCGCGTTTCTATCGGGCGGGTTGGAGAGCATTGCGCGTAGGCAGCGGCAATATGGACCTGTTGGTGGCGCTCGGTACCAGCGCGAGCTACGGGCTGTCGGTCTATCTTCTGGCGACGCATTCCGGCCTCGGCGTCCCGCACCTCTATTTTGAGGCTTCCGCAGTAGTGATTACTCTGGTCCTGCTCGGCAAGTGGCTAGAAGCGCGCGCCAAGCACCATACTGCGGACGCTATCCGTGCGCTACAGGCGCTACGACCGGACATCGCTCGCGTGCAACGCGACGGAATGGAGTACGAGGTTCCAGCCAGCTCACTGATCGTCGGAGACCTGGTGGTAGTGCGGCCGGGCGAGCGGGTGCCGGCAGACGGCGTGGTACATGAAGGGCGAAGCCATCTCGACGAATCGCTACTGACCGGTGAGAGTCTGCCAGTGGCGAAAGGTGAAGGCGATCCAGTGACCGGCGGCGCAATCAATGGCGAAGGCCTGCTACTGATCATGACCTCGGCGGTCGGCGCGGAAAGCACCCTGTCCCGAATCATTCGACTGGTCGAAAACGCCCAGGCGACCAAAGCGCCGATCCAGCGTTTGGTCGATCGGATCAGTGCCGTTTTCGTACCGGTGGTGCTGGTGGTCGCGGCTATGACCTTGCTGATTGGCTGGTGGCTGACCGGCGAGGTGGCCGGCCCGCTGATTAACGCGGTGGCGGTATTGGTTATCGCCTGCCCCTGTGCGCTGGGCCTCGCTACACCGACGGTGATCATGGCTGGTACCGGGGTCGGCGCACGCCACGGCATTCTGATCAAGGATGCGCAAGCTCTGGAGATTGCGCATCGGGTGAGCGTGGTGGTCTTTGACAAGACCGGCACGCTGACACTGGGCAAACCCCAGGTAACGGCGCTGGAAGCGAAGGATGGTAATAGTGTGCGCTTGCTGCAACTAGCGGCGTCAGCTCAGACCGGCAGCGAGCACCCACTGGCCCAGGCACTACTGGACAGAGCCCAGCAAGAAGGCATGACGTTATTACCGGCATCCGGGGTCACGGCCTTGCCAGGGCGAGGTTTGGCGGCTTCAGTGGCGGGCCACGATCTGCGTCTGGGCAGCTCGCGGCTGATGCAGGAGATTGGTGTGGACCTGTCGCCGTTGGCAGTTCGCGCAGCGGCGGTGGCCGAGGCTGGCAACACCGTGTCCTGGCTTGCCGAGCTATCCGGGCAGCCACAGTTGTTGGGGCTGATTGCCTTTGGTGATGTGCTAAAGCCCTCCGCGCGGTTAGCCGTGGCCCGGCTGAAAGCGCTGGGTATCCGTACCGTGATGATTACCGGTGACAACCTTGGAGCCGCCACCGGCGTGGCCAGGCTACTCGGCCTCGACGAGGTACGCGCCGAGGTGCTACCCGGCGACAAAGCGGCGGCGATACGGGCATTGAAGGTCGACGGCGCGGTTGTGGCGATGGTTGGTGACGGCATCAACGACGCTCCAGCACTGGCGGCGGCCGATGTCGGCATCGCTATGTCGACCGGTACCGATGTGGCGATGCATACCGCGGGTATCACCCTGATGCGCGGCGACCCGGCGCTGGTGGCGGATGCCTTGATGCTGTCTCGTCACACCTATGGGCGGATTTTGAAGAGTCTGTTCTGGGCCTTCATCTACAACCTGATCGGTATTCCACTGGCGGCGATGGGTCTGTTGAGTCCTGTGGTGGCTGGCGCAGCAATGGCGCTGTCCAGTGTCTCAGTGGTGACTTACGCCTTGCTGCTGAAGCGTTGGCAGCCGGCACAACGAGAATGGAGCTAATTCGGTGGTTCAGCGAACGAGAGGATCCAATGAACATTGGTGAGGTGGCAAGTGTCAGCGGCTTGTCCACTCGAATGATCCGCTACTACGAGCGCATTGACCTGATCCCGCCGTCACAGCGCACGCGGTCTGGCTATCGCGTCTACTGCGAGAGCGATGTACACGTTTTGCGCTTCATTCACCATGCACGGGATCTGGGATTCCCGGTCGAGCGGGTTCGCGCCTTGTTGGCGTTATGGCGGGACCGCAATCGTCCTGACGATGTGGTTCAGGCCATTGCGCTGAGCAATATCGATGCGCTGAATGCACGTATTACCACGCTTCAGGTCATGTGCGAGGCCCTGACGTATCTGGCCGAGCATTGCGATGACGCTGAGCAACCACCTGGGCCGGTTCTGGATGACCTACCTCCTACGATCTGCCCAAAAGGAGAGCATCATGACTCGTAATAAACCCTCAATGGTCCAGCTGGGTGTCGGTGCGGCCATTATCCTGGCGGCTGCCTATCTCTTGTTTCCAACTTTTCAAGCCTGGATCGTGGCAAACGCGCTGATCTTTCTGGTGTTGCTGTGTCCGCTAATGATGGTGTTTTGTATGCGCGGCATGCACAAGGATGCGCCGACCACCGATGACACACAGAAGATCAAACCAACCAAGCGTGATCCAGACGATAGGCCGTGAGCGGTAACTATTTCCATGCTGAGCGAGTTGGGCCTGGCTGTTCAGCGAGTCCTTGTACCCGAGGAGGTGCCTATTGACCCTCAAACTCTAGCCAATGGGCTCTTTCTTACGGATTTGTAATTGTCCGGTTCGTTACTAACGACTAGACTCTCCCGCATGAAACGCTACCTGCGGTGCTGCCTTATTTTCCTGATTAGCCTGGCGCTTCCCCTCAGCGGGATGGCGGGCATTCAGGCACCGACAGAACCTTGCCCAATGAAAACGGCGGGTATGGCGATGATGGATGACATGGGGCCGGACTGCTGCCATGACATGAAAAGCCCCTCCGATCACGGCAAACCCTGCAAGCCAGGCCAGGAGTGCAAAACGGGCGGCATGCTACAAGTCTCGATCATCAAGCCTCCTGTTACCTTATCCAGCCCCGTAGTGCTTTCCTTCTTCAGCGATTTCCTGCCAATACAAACCCCGTCCGGGGTATGGCGACCGCCCCGCGCCTGATTCCTGTACCACACTGAGTCTCATCCTGCCTTGGCGGGATGGCATTTCTGCGTGCATGTCCAAGAGGCGCGCAGTGGAACATCACAGGAATCGTGAGCATGAACTCCATACGCTATTGCACAGGCTGGCCCGTCGTGGCTGCCTTGGCGGCAAGCGTGCTGGCATTGCCGAGCCTAGCCGCACCCCTGACATTCGATGAAGCCTTGCGGTTGGCCGAAAACAATGCCCCGTCACTGACGGCCCAAGCGGCCAAACTGCAAGCTGCCAGCAGTGCTGCCATTCCAGCCGGTGAGCTACCCGATCCGAAGTTACTGCTGGGTGTGCAGAACTATCCCATTGGCGGCCCGGATCGCTGGAGCATTGACCAGGACTTCATGACCATGCAGATGGTTGGGGTCATGCAGGAAGTGCCCAACCGCGACAAGCGCCGGGCGCGTATCGAGGTCGCCGAAGCGGCCGTTGATCGAGCCGCGGCTGAAAGTCGAGTCGAGCGGCTGAATGTCCGACAGGCCACGGCATTGGCCTGGATCAGCAGCTATTCAGTCGAGCGTAAAGAGGCGCTGTTCCAGGACTTTTACAAAGAAAATCGTCTGTTGACCGATACCGTGCGCGCCCAAATCGCCGGTGGTCGTGCCCAGCCTGCCGATGCGGTCACGCCGAAACAGGAGGCTGCGCAGTTGGCGGAACAACAGGACGACCTGATCCGCCTGCGGGCACAGACCCGAGCGGCGCTCAAGCGCTGGATTGGCCCGACGGCCAACGACCAGCCAACGGGTGGCTTGCCGCAATGGCCCGTCGATACGTCAGATTATTCCCATAAGCTGCAACATCATCCCGCGCTGGCGGCTTTCACCCCGATGACCCGCGAGGCCGAAGCCAAGGTGCGTGAAGCCGAGGCGGAAAAGCAGTCCGACTGGAGCTGGGAGCTCGATTACCAGCGCCGCGGGCGGGAGTTCGGCGACATGGTCAGCGTGCAATTCACCTTCGACCTGCCGCTGTTCCCCGGCTCCCGACAAAATCCCAAGATCGCCGCCAAACACGCCGAGCTGAATCAACTGGAAGCCGAGCGCGAGGCCCTTACACGCGAGCATACCGAGCAACTGGAGGCGGATCTGGCCGACTACGAACGCCTGAACCGTGCCGTACACCGCAGTCAGGACAGCCTGCTGCCACTCGCCAAGGAAAAGGTCGGACTGACCATGGCCAGCTACCGCGCTGGGAAAGGCGACCTGGCGGCTGTCGTCGCGGCTCGACGTGAACTCATCGAGGCCCGTCTCAAACAAATCGACGTCGAAGAACAGCGAGCCCTGACCAATGCGCGCTTGTATTTCAATTATGGGGAAACCAGCCAATGAGCACTCGAATCTTGAAAACGGCTGTGTTGACTGCCTTGGCCGTCGCCCTGGGTGTTGCCGGCGGGTACTGGTTCGCTCAGCAACGCATGAACGCAATGCCTGATGCGCTCGCCGAGCAAAGTCCCAAGACGCAAGACGAACGCAAGGTGTTGTATTGGTATGACCCAATGGTCCCGCAGCAGAAGTTCGATAAACCAGGCAAATCGCCCTTTATGGACATGCAGCTGGTACCGCAATACGCGGATGGCGCAACCACCGGTGCCGCGATCAGCATCGATCCAGGCCTGACTCAGAATCTGGGACTGCGCCTGGCGACCGTCACCCGTGGCGTCCTCGCTTCCAGTCTGGATGTGGTCGGCGTGCTGGCGTTCAACGAGCGGGACGTCGCCGTGATCCAGGCGCGTACCGCCGGTTTTGTCGAGCGGGTGTATGCCCGTGCTCCCGGCGATGTGCTCAAGGCCAATGCGCCATTGGCGGATATCCTGGTGCCGGAGTGGGCAGCCGCTCAGGAAGAATTCCTCGCGCTTAAACGTCATGGCGATGCTGGCTTGCTGGCGGCGGCCCGCCAACGATTGCGGCTCACCGGGATGCCAGCAGTACTGATTACCCAAGTAGAACGCAGCGGCAAGATTCAGCCGAACCTGACCCTCAGCAGCCCTATTGGTGGTGTGCTGCAAGAGCTGAATGTGCGCGAGGGAATGACCGTGGCCGCCGGCGAGACGCTGGCACGCGTCAATGGCTTGAGCAGCGTCTGGCTAGCGGTGGCCGTTCCAGAGTCGGAGACTGGATCGATCGTCGTCGGGCAAACGGTCGAAGCACGCCTGCCGGCCTTCCCTGGGACTGTGCTCAAGGGCACGGTCAGCGCGATTCTGCCGGAAACCAATCCGGACAGTCGCACCGTTCGCGTGCGGGTCGAACTACCCAACCCTGACGGGCGCCTCAGACCCGGATTGACGGCGCAGGTACGCTTGAGTCGTTCGACTGAGCAAAGTGTGTTGTGGGTGCCGAGCGAGGCGCTCATTCGCACCGGCCGGCGCACGCTGGTGATGCTCGCTGAAGATGCGGGTCACTACCGTCCGGTAGAGGTGCAACCCGGGCAGGAAAACGACGGTAAGACGGCGGTATTGAATGGCTTGCAAGAAGGTCAACAGGTGGTCAGCTCCGGCCAGTTCCTGCTCGACTCCGAGGCCAGCCTCAAGGGCATCGTCGCCAGCACGCTGGAAATGCCAGCACCTCCCACCGCAGCCTCCGCCCTTCATGAGTCGGAGGGACAAGTCCTGCAAATCAATAGCAAAGACGTGACGCTTGCTCACGGTCCCTTCAAGACATTGGGCATGCCAGGCATGACCATGACCTTCCCATTGGCGGACCCTGCGCTCATGCAGGGGCTCAAGTCGGGCGACAAGGTTCGTGTATCAGTCAGCCAAACCGATGATGGTTTGCGCGTTGAGCGTCTGGAAAAACTAGGGGGTCAGCCATGATCGCGGCCCTGATCCGCTGGTCAGTCGCTAACCGTTTCCTGGTGCTATTGGCCACGCTGTTCGTCACGGCCTGGGGCGTTTGGTCGGTGCAGAGCACGCCCATCGATGCGCTGCCGGATCTGTCCGATGTTCAGGTGATCATTCGCACTCCTTATCCAGGACAAGCACCGCAGATCGTCGAGAATCAGGTGACCTATCCGTTGGCGACCACCATGCTCTCGGTGCCGGGCGCCAAAATCGTGCGCGGCTATTCCTTTTTCGGCGACAGCTTCGTGTACGTGCTGTTCGAAAACGGTACCGATATGTATTGGGCCCGCTCGCGGGTGCTGGAGTACCTGAGCCAGATACAAAGCCGTCTGCCGACCAGCGCCAAACCGGCGTTGGGGCCGGATGCTACGGGGGTGGGCTGGATCTATCAGTACGCCCTCGTGGATCGCACCGGTGGACACGATCTGGCGCAGCTGCGCGCGCTGCAGGACTGGTTTCTCAAGTTCGAACTCAAGACTTTACCGAGCGTTGCGGAAGTGGCCACCGTCGGCGGCATGGTTAAGCAGTACCAGGTGCAGCTCGATCCGCTCAAACTGGCCAGCCAGGGCATCACCCAGGCGCAGGTGACTGAGGCTATTGGCAAGGCCAACCAGGAAACCGGTGGCGCGGTGCTGGAAATGGCAGAGACCGAGTTCATGGTCCGCGCCTCCGGCTACCTGAGGACCCTGAATGACTTTCGCGCTATCCCGCTGAGGCTCGGTGCGGGTGGTGTGCCGGTGACCCTTGGCGATGTGGCCACGATCCAGCTGGGGCCGGAGATGCGTCGTGGCATCACCGAACTCGACGGTGAGGGTGAAACCGTCGGTGGCGTGGTGATTCTGCGCAGCGGCAAGAACGCCCGCGAGACCATCGCAGCAGTCAAAACCAAGCTCGACGAGTTGAAGAAAAGCCTGCCGGCCGGGGTGGAAATCGTCACCACCTACGATCGCAGCAAGCTGATCGACCGCGCCGTGGAAAACCTCAGCCACAAGTTGCTCGAAGAGTTCATCGTCGTCGCCTTGGTCTGCGGGATATTTCTCTGGCATCTGCGCTCATCCCTGGTGGCCATTATCTCGCTGCCGGTCGGGGTATTGATGGCCTTCATCGTCATGCGCTACCAGGGAATCAACGCCAACATCATGTCCCTGGGCGGGATCGCCATTGCCATCGGCGCGATGGTCGACGCCGCGGTGGTGATGATCGAGAACGCTCACAAGAAGATCGAGGCCTGGCACGTGGCCCATCCAGGGGAAGAGCTCAAGGGCGAGCATCACTGGCATGTAATGACCGAAGCGGCGGCCGAGGTAGGCCCGGCACTGTTCTTCTGCCTGTTGATCATTACCCTGTCGTTCATCCCGGTGTTCACCCTGGAGGCGCAAGAGGGCCGGCTGTTCGGCCCCCTGGCTTTCACCAAAACCTATGCCATGGCGGCGGCGGCCGGACTGTCGGTGACCCTGGTGCCGGTGTTGATGGGTTACTGGATTCGCGGGCGGATTCCCAATGAGGAACAGAACCCGCTGAACCGCTGGTTGATCAGGCTCTATCAACCGGCCCTGGACGCGGTGCTGCGTCGACCCAAAGTCACCATGCTGGTCGCACTGCTGGTGTTCCTCAGCGCAATATGGCCGATGTCCCGGTTGGGGGGCGAGTTCCTCCCGCCGTTGGACGAGGGCGACCTGCTCTACATGCCTTCAGCGCTGCCGGGGTTGTCGGCGCAGAAAGCCGCGCAATTGCTGCAACAGACTGACCGTCTGATCAAGACGGTACCCGAAGTCGAGCACGTCTTCGGTAAAGCGGGCCGTGCGGAAACCGCCACCGACCCGGCGCCACTGGAGATGTTCGAGACCACCATTCAGTTCAAGCCGCGTGAGCAATGGCGACCCGGCCTGACCCAGGAGAAGCTGGTGGAGGAACTGGATCGGGTGGTGCGTGTACCGGGACTGACCAATATCTGGATCCCGCCGATCCGCAATCGCATCGACATGCTCGCCACCGGGATCAAGAGCCCGATCGGGGTGAAAATTGCCGGTAGCAACCTGACGGAGATCGATGCCGCGACTCAGGCGGTCGAGCGCGTGGCCAAGGACGTGCCCGGTGTCAGTTCGGCTCTGGCCGAACGATTGACTGGCGGGCGTTATATCGATGTGGATATAGACCGCAAAGCCGCTGCTCGCTATGGGTTGAATATCGCCGATGTGCAATCAATCGTCGCCGGCGCAATCGGCGGTGAAAATGTCGGGGAGACCATTGAAGGGCTCGCCCGCTTCCCAATCAATGTGCGATATCCGCGTGAGTGGCGTGATTCGCTCGGCGCCCTGGAGCAATTACCGATCTACACCCCACTGGGGAGCCAGATCACCCTTGGCACGGTGGCGAAGATCAAGGTCAGCGACGGTCCGCCGATGCTCAAGAGCGAGAACGCACGGCCTTCCGGGTGGGTGTACATCGACGTGCGGGGGCGGGATATTGCCTCGGTGGTGGCCGACCTGCGCCGGGACGTCAGTGAGCAGGTCAAGTTGCAGCCGGGCATGAGTTTGAGCTACTCGGGGCAGTTCGAATTTCTTGAGCGAGCCAATGCACGGCTCAAGCTGGTGGTGCCGGCCACGCTGCTGATCATTTTCGTCCTGCTCTACCTGACATTCGCTCGCTTCGACGAGGCCTTGCTGATCATGGCTACCCTGCCGTTCGCCCTGACGGGCGGGGCGTGGTTCCTCTATCTGCTGGGGTTCAATCTGTCAGTGGCTACCGGTGTTGGCTTTATCGCCCTGGCCGGTGTGTCGGCCGAATTTGGCGTGATCATGCTGCTCTACCTGAAGAACGCCTGGACCGAACGAGAAGACGCCGGTGACAACACCGAGCGTGGGCTGGTCGACGCGATTCGCGAAGGTGCAGTGCTGCGCGTTCGACCCAAGGCGATGACCGTCGCAGTCATCATCGCCGGCCTATTGCCGATTCTCTGGGGCAGTGGCACTGGTAGCGAAGTCATGAGTCGCATCGCCGCGCCGATGGTCGGCGGCATGGTCACTGCTCCCTTGTTATCCCTGTTCGTTATTCCGGCGGCCTACCGCTTGATGCGCCGTCGGCACCTCCCCGTTGTATCCACCAACCCTCAAGGAAAAGTCGTATGAAACTGACCCTGATCGCCGTTGCAAGCACCGTTGTCGCACTGTCTCTTTCCGCCCAGGCAGAGGACATGCCGGGTATGAAAATGGACGCTATGCCCATGGAAGGCATGCAGATGAAGCAGGAAACGAAGCAGGCTCCAGTGGCCAAAGCCGAGGGTACGATCAAGGCGGTCGACACCACGAAACATACGGTGACTATCGCCCATGGCGCTGTGCCGGCCGTGCAGTGGCCTGCCATGACCATGGCATTCAACGCCACCACCAAACAACTGGCAGGCCTGAAGGCTGGGGATCAAGTAGCGTTTGAGTTTCGTGCCGAGGGAATGGCGGCCACCATCGTGTCGATCAAGCCCCTGAAGTAACAATGGCATGGCTGGCTGGTACGACCTTCACCAGCTGATACCGGACCAGCTATCCACCATTCATAGGCGCACAGGTCAGCGAAAGGCTGGCAGCCCTACGGTGTAATGAAGAGTTGATTGCTCCACCATCCTCCTGTTTGGCTCCTTTGGTTTGGAGGATGGTTTCAGGCGCCTGAGTTAGGCGCCTTTTTTTCGGTCAACAAGTATTCTTGGGATCCGTTTGCGATGACGTGTTCGTCACGCAGGCTCAGAGGACACCAGGCTATTGCTGATAAGCAAAGAGCAGTGAATGGATGAACTCCCGCCAATTCCGCAAGCGTGGGAACAACATGGGCACCCGCTGCCGGTAGGTCTGATACTCCTCGCCAAAACGTTCGGTCAAGGCCGACTCCTCCCGCTTCGCTAGACGGACATAAGCCAAGACGATCAGGGGAAACAACAATAACGTGATCACCGTCGGCCAGTGAATGACCTGACCGAAGACCGCTAGCATGATCCCGGTGTATTGCGGGTGGCGGACCACACCGTAGACACCCTCTGTCGCCAGCTTCCCCTCCAGACTTGTGCGGTAAACCTGAACCCAGCCCCGGATCAACAGAGCCAGGCCGACCACGATAAACACGCCGCCCAACATCATTTCCAGCATGGCCCCGGTAGCACCGTAGCCCAGCATTGTTGCCCAAAGATGGCCCGAGAATCCGGTCAGCGGGAGATCTATTCCCAGGAAACCAGTCAGCAGGTAAATAGTCAGTGGGAAGCCGTACATCTCGGCGTACAACGCGATGATAAAAGCTTGCACTAAACCTGCACCCATCCAGTCACGCCAACTGCGTGGGGCGACGAAACGATAGAGGACCCAGGATGCAATGAGCACCATGATCAGCACCCACCCCCAGTGCCCATAGTGCATGGAAAAGTCATTCATGATTAGGCTCCATCTCGATCAACAGCGGATCGGCATTCAGCGCCGATACCTGGAAGAAACATCGGAGCATCCGAGTAGCGATACGGCTAGTGCGCGCGATACCCCTACTCAGAAGTAATTGCCCCGTGTCTCTCTGTTTAAGAGGACACGGGATCAGCGATTAAACGAACTGTTATTGCACCTTGGTGCCGCCTTGAGCGGGTTCACTGCCCATGTGCTTGTTCATGTTGTCCATCATTGCATTGCAGTTCTTCATCATGGCGGACATCTCCTGCATCATGTCCATCATTGGCATTTTACCGCCGTCCATCATCGGCATATCCTTTCCCTTCATCATGTCAGAACCGTCCTTAGTAGTGTCCTTGGGCTGTTCGGCAAAACTCGTGGAAATAGTTCCAAGAGTCAGTATGGCGGCGAGTACGGCTGTGTAGGCAGTAGCGTTACGCATGATGGTTCTCCTGATCAACAACTTGGGTTTTCGACAAGCGCTGGGTCAGCAATGGCTGATCCGGAGCCTTCTGCTCGCAGGCAGTTTTACCGCCCATGCTTTTCATGCAGAACCCGATCATCAACAGACAGGGCAGAATAGAAAGCAGAGCAGGTAGAGTGACTACTGCAAACAGAGCACTCAGGTTAAAAAGCAAGGTGAAAACAATTGCAACGACAAGTCCTGCAATCAGCGGGTGATGTTGCAACATATTTTTTGCATATCGCGCTATGTTCTTGGTCATGGTCATGGTCATGGTCTATTTCTCTAAATTTTCAGGTATTTATCTACATACCTCAGTCACAAAACTAACGCTCAGACGTTTCTACTGGGCATGTAGAGCCAGCGGATGATTTATTCACGGTAATCACCTGATCCTTTTTCATCGACGACAGAAATATTAGTTACAGCCCCGCGCGACGCGCCTTAATGCTTTTTTGGCGGTGTCGCTGAAAAACAAACGAGCTGGTCCAGTGGTTAGGACAGGCTGGAATACTTGGGAGGAAAAGGGTCTGGAGCAACTGGCATACGACCGAGTGAAGTTGTATAGCAGTCGTATTGGGAAGATTTTAAGGTGTGCCATATTGAAATAAGAAACGTGACCGCTCCCGTCGAGGGAATGGAGCAACTTATCGAGCAAGTGACTTGGTTCGACATGTCTGGGCAGATATTCATTCTGCTGGATTCAGCAAGCATACTCTGCGCTGCCGGACAGTTAAGAGGGACAGTTGACGGCTCGGATTGAAACATCAAAGCTTGACCATGTGCTGCCGCTACGACGAACAGCAGCACCATGAGCAGCTTGATCAGGGTTTTATCCATATTTTGAGCCATCACAGCACATAGCTCCCTCAACTTTGAAGAGTACGCCTTGAGACAAGCTCAGAAGCGCTCCCGTACCACGCAACGACTCATGCCTGATTCCATCCTATTGATGAACTACCACATCTTGTAGATTAGGCGTTGGTTTGCAATTTCGCAGCGTGCTGCTCCATGCTTTTGGCTTGAATCTGATGAGCGGCCGAGCGTTCAAACGTGCGGTCTCCACCGCCTTCAGCCCACACCAGGGAGGACAGAAGGACCGAGCCGACCAAAAGCGCAGTTTTAAAAAGTTTCATGAGACATTCTCCTTAAGCGGGTAAATGTTCAACGACAACCTAGAATAGGGTTTACGTTTGGCTGTCGACATGAGCCCTACACAGTGCTCATGGTTTCACCCTAGACGACCCTCCCTGATGGGAGGCTGAAGCGAAAATTACATTTCTGTAAGCGTCTGGTGGGTGAGCTCATCCCCCCGCAAACTCCAGGTGCCATCCATGTGAGAACACCCCTATGAAACTCCTGTTAGCCGAAGACGAGCCGAGAATTGGTACCTATGTGCAGCAGGGGCTGAATGAGGCCGGATTCAATGTCGATCTGGTGATTACCGGTACCAACGCCCTTCAGCACGCCCTATGCGACGCTTATGACCTGCTGATACTGGACGTTACGATGCCCGGTCTGGATGGCTGGGAAGTACTGCGGGTGGTTCGCGCGGCCGGCAAGAATGTTCCCGTGCTCTTCCTGACCGCTCGCGACCGGGTCGAGGATCGAGTGAAGGGCCTGGAGCTTGGTGCAGACGATTACCTGATCAAGCCCTTTGCCTTTTCTGAGCTGCTGGCCAGGGTCCGGAGTCTCTTGCGCCGAGGTAGCAGTGCTCCGTCACAATCCCATATCAAGATTGCTGACCTTGAAATCGACTTGATGAAACGTAGGGCCCTTCGGGGAGGCAAGCGCATCGACCTTACGGCCAAAGAGTTTGCTCTTCTTGAGTTGCTGCTTCGCCGACGGGGTGAGGTGCTGCCCAAGTCGCTGATTGCATCGCAAGTCTGGGATATCAATTTCGACAGCGACACAAACGTCATCGAGGTCGCAATCAGGCGGCTTAGAGTAAAAATTGATGATGACTTCGACCTCAAATTGATCAGTACCGTGCGGGGAATGGGCTACATGCTCGACGCACCGGAGTCGACATGAAAAGCCTCTCCCTGACGACGCGTCTGAGCGTGATGTTCATGTTCGTTGTCATTGCGGTGTTGACGGTCGCCGGGCTCAGCTTCAACTATCTCTGCCAACAGCACTTCAATTCACTCGATCAGAATACGCTGCTCGAAAAACTGCAAACCAGCCAGAGCATTTTGAGCACGCTGCCTGGTATTGATGCTTTCGATGAGTTGAAGCCACAACTACAGGCATTGTTGGGGACGAATCAAGATCTCATCGCAAGCATTTCCGACGACAATGGAAAGGTGCTCTTTGCCCATCCGGCAGTGATGGACATTCCTGAACGGTTTCGCGACCTTGCAAACCGACAAGCTTGGGAGTGGCAGGATCAGGAGCAGATGTTTCGCGGCATGACCACGCAGGTAGCCATTGCAGGGCAAGAGAAACCCATAACGGTGATCATCGCACTCGATGTCACAGACAATATGTTCCTCTTCGAAACGCTCAAGTGGTGGCTCTGGATAGGGTTGTTGATCTGCACCGTCGTGTGCGCCGGCCTGGGCTGGGTCGTCGCTCACAGAGGCTTGCGCCCGTTGGAGCAGGTGACCAGGGCCGCGGCTTCAATTTCTGCTACCTCACTCAAAGAACGTATCCCAATGGCGTCGATTCCATCGGAGCTACGGCTGCTGGTTTCCTCATTCAACGGCATGCTGGCGAGACTGGACGATGCCTTCGGAAGGCTCTCCAACTATTCGGCCGACATTGCCCATGAGCTGCGTACACCGGTCAGCAACCTGATGACCCACACAGAGGTCGTTCTTTCGAAAAAAAGAAACGTCGAAGATTACGAGGAAAATCTGTACTCGAATTTGGAGGACTTTAAGCGCATGTCTCGAATGATCGATGACATGCTGTTCCTGGCCAAGGCGGACAACGGCCTGGTTGTTCCTAAGCGCGAGTGGATCGCCCTTGAGGGAGTGGTGGATACACTTCTTGAGTACTATTACCTGCTGGCGGATGAGCGCGGCATTGAACTCAAGCTGTCCGGTTCTGGGAGTATTCAAGGCGATGTCCTCATGGTGCACCGCGCTATTTCTAACCTCCTTTCCAATGCGCTGCGATATACCCCGCCGGGTAAAACCATCAGTGTGCAGGTCCGACAGAACAACGCCTCCACGATACTGACAGTGGAAAACCCTGGCGAGACCATCCCACCGGAGCACCTGGAAAGGCTATTCGACAGGTTCTACCGTGTTCATCCAACTCGACGCGAAGGTAGTCCGAGTAACGCCGGTTTAGGCTTGGCCATCATCCGCTCGATCATTGAAGCTCATCAAGGCAGGGTCTGGTGCACCTCTGCCAACGGCTGGACCGCCTTCCACTTGGAGTTCCCCGCGCTATGAGGGCACTCGAGGCAATTCCTCTCCGATGAGGATAACGGGGTGATGCATCAAGACGATTCGAAATGGGTGTCGCTGATGATCGCGGCTCAGAACGGCGATCAAAACAGCTATGCGCGCTTGCTGTGCGACCTGACGCCACTGTTACGGCGATTGGCACGGCAAGGGTGGCTGCAGGGTAGCGACGCTGACATCGAGGACGTGGTCCAGGAAACCCTGCTGACGATTCATTTGGCGCGACACACCTATGATCCAAACCGACCGTTTTTCCCGTGGTTGCTGACCCTCCTGCGGCGCCGCATTGCTGACGGTGTGAGGCGTCGCTCACGCACCAACCGGCGCGAAATGGTGAACAACGCGCTCGATGTAACTTTTATCGACTGCCCGGCGAATATCGAGTGCGAGCCTTCGGTGGATAGCGAGGTCCTCAGAGCGGCGATCAACCGGCTGACCCCCGGGCAGAGACAGGCGATCGAACTACTCAAGCAGAAGGAGATCCCCTTGAAAGAGGCGTCAGCCATGACAGGGGTGAGCGTTGCGGCGCTCAAGGTGGCGACGCACCGCGCTCTCCAAAGGCTGCGTACCCTTCTGGCCGTGAAGAAGTGACATGAATACCGATGAACTGATTGCCGCGCTGATTGCCGACCTCAAGCCGGTCCGGCGCCTGCTGCCACCTGCCTGGCGCCTCGTCGGCTGGCTAGCAATGTCGATCCCGGCAACAGCTCTGCTGGTTGCCACGATGCGGATTCGCCCCGATCTCGCCGTAAAACTCTCGGACCCGGTTTTTATGACCGAGCAGCTGGCGTCGTTGGCCACGGTGCTGATCGCCGGCTGGTCAGCACTCGTGGCGGGCGTTCCGGGCGAGGCGCGCTGGAAGATGTGGGCGCCTGTAGCGCCGCTGGCGTTGTGGATCGCAAGCCTGGGACATCAGTGCTGGGACGAGTGGGTACGCCTAGGCATCAACGGGATGGTGTTTCACCCCGACTTTATGTGCGTGCCCGCTATCGCAATGATTAGCGCGGTTCCGTCATTGTCCATGGTCTTGGCGATCCGGCGCGGCGCCCGTGTGCGCACCTCAACGGCCGTTTTGTGGGGCAGCTTGGCGGCGGCGGCGCTTGCCAATGTCGGGCTGCGAATGTTCCATACGGAAGACGCGGCATTGATGGTCATCGTTTGGCAATTTGGCAGTGTACTGCTGCTTATGGCGCTGGCCATGCTGCTTCGGAACTATCTGGTGCCAAAAAAATGGGGCACGCCTGGCCGTGGCTAGTCAGAGCTGCAGTGTCGTGTGATCTATTTGCACCGCATCGAGCGTAACCTTTTGCGAGCTGCAACGAAATATTAGGTGTCGGTCTCATGTCGAGACCGTTCATTCTTGGAGACTTCGCAATGGACAATCGTCTACTGGCCAGCACCGCGCTCTCCGCTGCAATGGGGTTGGTACTCTTGATGCCAGCTGCAGCAACCAACGCCCAGAGCATGAACGACATGTCGAACGCACCGCCTGTCGTGAAGGAAAACATGATGAAAATGAAGCAGCAGCACCTCGAAAAATGCTATGGGATCAATGCGGTTGCGAAAAACGACTGTGCGGAAGGCGTTCACTCCTGTGCCGGGCAGGCGACCCAGGCGCGCGAGACGAAGTCATTCGTACTGCTGCCAGCCGGTGTGTGCGGCAAGATTGCAGGCGGCAACCTGAAACCGGCCTGATGATCGGCGCCGCCATGAGCCTACTTCGAGCCAACTTACCCGACCCTATGCCGGCCACGGCAGGGGTTGGGTTGCGCTTTGCGCATCATCAGGCATTCGTCGATACGCGGCCATCAGTCGGTTGGCTGGAAGTGCACGCTGAGAATTACATGGGCGGTGGCACGCCGATGCGCTGTCTGGACATACTGCGCTGCGACTATCCCATCTCGATCCACGGCGTCGGCCTGTCGCTCGGCAGTGCCGAGGGACTTGACCCGGCGCATCTCGACCGACTCGCGCGCGTCATTGAACGTCTCGAACCGGACCTGGTTTCCGAGCACCTGTCGTGGAGCGTGGTCGGGCAAACGTATCTCGCCGATCTCTTACCGCTGCCGTTGACGGAGGAGGCGCTCGACGTCGTTTGCCGACACGTTGACCAGACGCAATCGCGGCTCAACCGGCAAATCCTCGTCGAAAATCCGTCCACCTACCTGCAATTCCGCCATTCGACGATTCCCGAATGGGAGTTTCTGGCGTGTGTCGCGGCGCGTACCGGTTGCCGGATTCTCTGCGACGTCAATAACATCTACGTGAGCGCACACAACCATGGCTGGGATGCGTCGACCTATCTGCGTGCCTTACCGCCGGCGGCGATCGGCGAGATTCATCTGGCAGGTCACTCGGTCACGACACTCGACTCGGGCATCACACTGCGCATCGACGACCACGGCTCACGCGTCGATCCCGCCGTATGGCGACTCTATTGCGAAGCATTGGCCTGTTTCGGTCCGGTCCCGACGCTGATCGAGTGGGATAACAACATACCGCCGCTGGACGTGCTGCTCGACGAGGCCGCGCAAGCCAGCCGCATCCTGCAGTCGCTCGGAAGAACCGGTCATGCCGTCCTTACATGAGCTGCAGGATGCCGTGCGGCGCAGCATCATCGAGCGCGATGACGTCGAGGCCATTACCCATATCGCCGCCAACGGGATCGCACCGCCGGATCGCCTGTCCATCTATCGAAACACCTTTAGACAAACCCTGATTCGGGCATTGCGGCTGTCGTACCCCGCAGTCGACCGGTTGGTCGGCGCTGATTTCTTCGGAGCCGCTGCTGCCGACTTCGTCGTCCAGCACCCGCCGCGCAGCAGCTATCTCGACGAATTCGGCGGCGATTTTGCCGCCTTTCTCGAACAGTTTGCACCTGCCGCATCGGTGCCTTACCTGGCCGACGTGGCACGGCTCGAATGGGCTGTCAGCTGCGCCCTGCATGCGCCCGATGCGGAACCTCTGTCCGTTGCGTCGCTGGGTTCGGTCGATGCGGCCGATTACGCGCAGATCTGTTTCACACCGCATCCGTCCGTCAGCCTGATTCATACGATGTTCCCCGCCGATGTGATTTGGTGCGCCGTACTCGAAGACAACGATGCAGTGCTTGCCGCTATCGATCTATCGAAGGACCCAGCCTGGCTGATTGTTCAACGTGGACCATCAGCCGTCGACATCGCGCGCCTAGATGAAGCGCTCTGGCGCTTCGTCAGCGCTTTGTGCGCAGGGTGCCCGCTGGGGGCTGCACTTGGCGAACACTCTGGCATCGATGCCACGGCAGCACTGGCCGATCTGCTCACGCAGCAGCGCTTTACCGGGTTCAGACTGGCTCTGCGCTCCGATCCGCCTTAACCGTCAGTGAGATTGCTATGAATAAACAGACCGTTTTTCGAGCACAAGGGCAACTCGCCGCCACGCTCGCGTACATCTTGAGCTGGCTGGAGCGCATCCCTTATGCATTCCTCGCGATCCCGCTGCGCCTGGCGATGGCCACCGTATTCTGGAACTCGGCAATGACTAAGCTCGCCAGCTGGGAGACGGCCGTTGCATTGTTCACCGACGAATACCGCTTGCCGATCTTGCCGCCGGAACTCGCGGCCTATATCGCCGTATCGATCGAACTAACAACCCCTGTACTGCTGGTGCTCGGTCTGGCGACACGGCCTGCAGCTGCGGTCATGCTCGGTATGACAATGATCATCGAGGTGTTTGTCTATCCCCAGGCATGGCCGACTCATATTCAGTGGACGGCCATGCTGCTGGTGCTCTTGGCGCGCGGCCCGGGGAAACTGTCGATCGACTGGCTGATTCGCCGACGCATGCTCGGTGACGGTTGACGCAATTTCGCCCGTCCTTGCAAAGCTGACCGACAGCACTGATCTTGCTCTGACTAAACGGTGATTACTCTGAATCCAGAAGCCTCATCGCCGGGCAGGGCTTCAAGATGCAGAGGGCAGGTTCGGCTGTTTGGTCCTGAGCTCCGCAAGTTGACTGAATAACACTGCGTTGTCTTGCAGGAGAAGCTGCTTTGCTGTAGCCAACTCGGTCAATTGGGTTTCAGTTTGGGTTAAGCGTTCCGCCAGCAGGCTTCGCTCCCGCTCGCTCACGGCCAGGTTCGTCCGTGTCTCAGCCAAACGCTGCTCGCCTTGGGCATAGCGGTTTTCCATTGCCTGATGCGCCTGATTCAAGTCGGTGAATTGAAGTAGGACGTGCTCGTGCGCAATCTGACTCTGCGCGAGCGTTGCTTGCGTCGTGAGCAGGGTGCCCTGTAGGTGATCGTGGTCCTGCACCAGGCGTTGTTCCTGCCCCTGCAGTTCTCCCAGGCGGGTTTGCTGAGCGAGCAGACGCTGCTGGAGCTCAGCCAGTTCATGCTCCAGGCGATGGCGGTGGTGTTCCGCGGCCTGGCGTTCGTCGGTACGTTGTTGAGCGGCCGACACCTGGTAATGCTCGAACTGTACCCGCGCTTGCTGCAACTGTTGGGTCAGTGAGGCCACTTCGGCGGCGCGGTCAGCCAGTCGCTGTTCGAGCCCGAGCTTTTCACTGCCCAGACCGGCCAGGACGATCTCCTGACGCTGCACGGTGTCAGCCAGTCCTTGGCTGCGGGTAGTGGCGGCGGCCAGTGCTTGGGTCTGCTGCTCCTGAACACTGAGTAACGCGCGGTGCTCGACAAACGCTTGCTGCAACTGCTCCTGCAGCACGGTGATTTCTGCCTGGTGAGCCTGCGCAGCCTGCTCGCATTGCGCGGCCGATTCAGCCTGAACTTTTTCATACACGCCCTTCAGGGCCAGCACCAGTTCGGCCGGAAGACCGAGTTCGGCCTGGGCCAGCGTGCCGGGGTGCGCGGCTTTCCAGCGTTTTAACAACGGGGCAATCGTGCTTTTGCTGCCGGTCCCGCCCAGGGCGACGCGAATGTTGTCGATCGTCGGGTTGTGGCCCTCGGCCACGAGCCGGGCTGCCGCTTGGGCGACATGTACATAAAGGACGCCGGAACGGGCCATGAACACCTCGGATTTTTTCGTAGCGTATTATGGATAACGTAATACATCGATTTAAGTACAGAATAGTTAAGCCCGCTGAGACCGCCAGTTAACCCACGATAAGCGCGGTTATCGTGAGTTAAGTCGTTACGATCGGGGAACGTGTCTATAATCTGCGGTACACATGGCCTAAATAGGCGCTTCGTGATGACAATAAGCAATAACGACCAAAACCTCCCTCAGGTACGGCACGAAGAACCGGCGGGACTTGCGCGTACCCACGGTACGCTTGCCACGCCCAAACAGTTGGCCGAGCAACACCAACGATTTCTCGCGGCGGCGACCACCGACAACACCCGTCGCACCTACCGCTCGGCCATTCGCCACTTTCTCGCCTGGGGCGGCGTGCTGCCGTGCGATGAAGCCGCAGTGATTCGCTACCTATTGTCTTTTGCGGAAGTATTGAACCCGCGTACCCTGGCCCTGCGCCTCACGGCGCTGTCGCAATGGCATCGCTATCAGGGTTTTCCTGACCCAACCGCCAGCGCCACCGTACGCAAGACCTTGCGTGGGATTGAGCGGGTGCACGGGCGGCCACGGCAAAAAGCCAAGGCCCTGCTGTTGGAGGATCTCGAGCTCATCGTGGCGCACCTGAACACGCTTGAAGGACTCGCCGCGCTGCGTGACAGCGCTTTGCTGCAGGTGGGTTATTTTGGCGCGTTCCGCCGCAGCGAGCTGGTCACGCTTGAGGTTCAATACTTGCAGTGGGAGCGGGAAGGACTGCGGATCACGCTCCCGCGTTCCAAAACCGATCAGGAGGGCGAGGGACTCGACAAAGCGATCCCGTTCGGCGACAGCATTTGCTGCCCAGCGAAGGCACTACGGTGCTGGTTGGATACCGCTCAGATCGAGCAGGGGCCACTTTTCCGGCGCATCAGCCGCTGGGGCCGCGTCGGCGAGATGGCGCTGCACGAGGGTAGCGTCAATACCATCCTGGCAGCGCGAGCCCAAGCCGCGGGACTGTCGTATGTGCCCGAGATGAGCAGCCACAGCCTGCGCCGTGGACTGGCCACCAGCGCCCATCGGGCCGGGGCGGACTTTCTGGAGATCAAGCGTCAGGGTGGCTGGCGGCACGACAGCACCGTCCACGGCTATATCGAAGAGGCGAGAGCCTTCGAGGAGAATGCGGCTGGCTCGTTACTGCGGCGCAAGTCATAGCTAGATACGGGATGACAGCGCTTTAGGCATTGGCTTAAGCCGCAAATATAATAAACAAAAATAACGTAATTACAGTCACTTACAGAACGAATGTCCTAAATTTCCTTTATCTCGGCACAACCCCTACCTGGCGACCGGCCAGGGTCATCACATCACTCACCCGGCCAAACACCCGCAGGCAACGAGAACGGTTGCCGCAGCCGCATTCCTCGGCAGAGTGCAGGCGCGCCAGGTCGCCGGTGCGGTAACGGATCAGCGGCTTGGCCCCGGGCACGAGCATCGTCAGGCACAGTTCGCCGACATCGCCCTCCATGCCGGGAACCGGAAGAATCTCCGCCAGATAGTTGGTCTCGGAGAAGTGCAGGTTGCCGTTGGCGCAGCCAGTGGCCACCGCATGGGCTTCCTGGGAGCCATACAGGCCATGGGTGCAATGGGCATTCCAGACCCTGGCGATATTGCTCAGCATCTGCGGCGTGCACAGTTCGCCCAGCACCATGATCTGGCCCACCGCGGTCTCGCGCGGGTCGATCCCCTGGCTCACATAGAGCCGGGCCAGGGCCAGGGCCACGGCGGGGGAGCAGATCAGCGAGCGGACACCGAGGTCGTTGATCAACTGGGCGGCCTTGACCAGGCCGACCCGAGGGCTTTCCGGCCACAGCCGCACATAGGGAATGCCCAGGTTGCGGCAGACCTCGCCATAGGTATCGCCGAACGCATACAGCTCCGACGGCCCCATGATCGCGGTGAGGGCATCGGTGGTGCCGAATGTCGACTGGTACAGGTCGGCGACGGCCTTCTGCACATAGGCACCGCTGGTCTCCACATCGATCGCCGCCCGCGGGCAGGGGGTTGGCAACCCGGTGGTGCCGGTCGTCTCGTAGTACACCGCGATCTGGTCGAAAGGCAGGCTGCAGACCGAGCGGCCCACGGCGCGCAGGTCTTCCTTGGTAGTGAAAGGTATGCCGTCCAGCGCCGGCAGCGCGCTGGGACCGCCCAGTTGCGAGCGCAGGTGCCTGGCATAGAACGTCGAGCGTTCCTGGACATAGTGCAAGACTTCCCGGGCCCGCAGTTGCCCCTTGGCCTCCAGTTCCTCTGGCGTGGTGCGTCCATCCAGGTAGGCGTCCACATCCTCCAGCCATTGCTGGTGCAGGTTGTCCTTGCTCATGGCTGGTTCCCCGCGTCCAGGCTGCTGGCGAACTCGCTGATGGTCTCGGTGAGCATGAGGCTCTCCAGGGGCACGCTGATGGACAGCAGGGACTCGAGTTCGATCTTGATCTTCATCGCCGACAGCGAGTCGCCGCCGAGGTCGAAGAAGTTGTCCTCGGGAAGTACCACCGGCTCCTCGAGGTGACTGGAGATCACCCGGATAACGGTGCGCAGGATGGTTTGCGGAGTCTTGCTATTGGAGTCTTTCATGTCATTCCTCAGGGTTTCGCGCAGGGCCAGTACATCCACCTTGCCGTTCTTCGACAGGGGCAATTGGGGCAGCTGCTGGACAGTCTTGGGCACCATGTAGGCGGGCAGGCGCAGGGTCAGGGCCTGGGTGATTGCAGGAGCCAGTTCGGGCTCGCCGACATAGACCAGGGCGATCTGCTTGGGATGCCCATCGGGGCCGGGCAGGGCTACGGCACAGGCTCGCGAGACACCCGGGCAGGACTCGGCCACGCTCTCGATTTCACCCAGTTCGATGCGCAGGCCATTGAGCTTGATCTGGTTGTCGATGCGTCCCAGGATCTCGATTTCGCCGTTGGGCAGGTAGCGTCCGAGGTCGCCGGTGCGGTACATGCGCCGCCCGCTGCGCGGGTGCTGGACGAAGGCCTTGCGGGTCAGTTCCGGCTGGCCGATGTAGCCACAGGCCAGGGAAATATCGCTTTCCACCAGCATTTCCCCGGGTACCCAATCCGGGCAATCGGTCCAGTCGTCCGCCACGATGTGATAGGCCGAGTTGCGCATGGGCGCGCCATAGATCACCGAACGCACCACTTGGCCTTCTTGCTCGTCGATCTCGTGCAGCACCGACCAGTTGGTGGTCTCGGTGGGACCTCCGCAGGAGTACAGCCGCGCATTGGGGTACAGCGCCCTGGCTCGCGGCAGCAAGGGCAGGGGGATCCAGTCGCCCGCCATGACGATGTTGGCCAGCGACTCCACCGCAGAGAAGCTGCGCGCGGTTTCCGCCACGCTGCACAGGAGGTCCATGATGGCCGGCACGCAGGCCCAGAAGGTCACCCCGTGGCGACGCTGCAGTCGCAGCCAGGTGTCGGGGTCCGGTCCTGCCGCCTGGGCTGGCACCACCACCGAGCCGCCGTGCAGCAGGGGGCCGAAGATATCGAAGACCGACATGTCGAAGTGCAGGGCGGCAGTGGCCAGGTGGCGAGTGGAGGCATCCAGGCCAAAGCGCTCGACGACGTCATAGACGTGGTTGACCACCGCGGCCTCGGGAATCTCGACTCCCTTGGGGTTGCCGGTGGAGCCGGAGGTGAAGATCACGTAGGGCGAGTAGTCCGCCGCCAGTGGCGCCAGGGCCAGGTCCGTATGCTGCCCGGCCCAGGCCCGCAGGTCCTCATCCGTCAGCACCAGCCGCCGCACCTGCTCCGGCAACGGGGTATCGACACCGGCGATCACGGTGTTCACCCCGGCCTGGGACAGCACCGAGCGGATACGCTCGGACGGCAGGTCGATATCCACCGGCACATACCCGACACCGGCCAGCAGGCAGCCGTAGACAGCCGCATAGTGGCCACTGCCCTTGGGCAGTACTATCCCGACAAAACGTTCACCGGGGCTGCAGGCTTGCTGGATCATCTCGCCGATCCGCGCCGCGGCCCGGCCGATTTCGCCCCAGCTGTAGCTGCCCTGGGCATCGAGCACTGCGGTTTCCCCGGCGCGTTCGGCGATCCGTGCCAGCAGCAGGTCACGCAGGTGAACCTCAGGCACTGGCGCCTGGGTCGCGTTTACCCCGTGGCGTACTTCGATCTGTGCGGCAGGTCGCAGGTCAAGCCAAGTGCGTTGCCAGATCTCCCTGTCGTCGGCCAGTTGCTGCAGCAGGGTGCAGAAGGCGCCGAACATCGATTCCACGACCTCAGGGCGAATGACCCCGGTGAGGTAGTCCCATTTGAAGTACAAGACGCCCTCGGACTCACGCAATTGCACATCCAGGGTGACCTGGGGCGTTTGCGAGACGCCGTAGACCTCTTGCCCAAGACGCGCCGCATCATGGCGTCCCGGGTGCCCGAGCAGGCTGGTGAGGACGATCGGCATCAGTGGCGCACCGCCACTGCGACGGGCCCGGGCCAGCTCGCGCAGCACCTCGACACCGTTGAACAGCCGATGGTCCAGTGCCTGCCAGATGGCGCCCTGCAGCTGCTGGCCGCGAGCCTCGAGGGTATCGGCGGCCGCGGTTTCGTAAGGCACCAGCAAGGTATTGGTAAAGTCGCCGACGACCTGGTCGATATCGGCGCTGACCGGCATCCGATCCGAGACCGGGAAGTTCAGGGTGAAGCGGTCTTCTTCGCTCCAGCAGCGCAGCACTTCGCACAAGGCCAGCGCGACCACCCCGGATGGCGAGATATTGCGCGCCTGGGCCTGGGCCTGGAGTCGCTCCCAGGCAGCGACGGCGAGGGTGCCCTCGTGTCTCTCGAAGCGTGACTGGCCGCTGAACTCGCCAGGCTCTAGCTGCGGCAAGCGCGGCGCCGCCGGCAGATGGTTGATCTTGTCCAGCCAGTATTCGCGGTCGGCCTGGTACTGGGCGCTCTTGAGCACCTTTTGCCGATAGGCGACGTAGTCGTGGAAGCTGGTCTTAAGCTCCGGCAGCTGTGGCTCATCCTCCAGGTAGAGATCGATCAGATCGGGGATGATCACCTGGAAGATCGACCAGGCATCGGCGATCAGCATGTCGATGCACAGATGCACCCGGCTGGTGCTGGCGCTGATGCGGCTGATGCGGAACTGGAACAGGGGCCATTGCGTGGTGCCGATTTCTTCGTTGGCCATGCGTTCGCGGACCCGGTCGATCTCCTGGTCGATCTGCGCCGCATCCAGGGCACTGAGATCGACGTACTCCACCGCCTGGGTGCCGTCGACATCGCCGATGCTCTGGCGTCCGCTGGCATCGATGGTCATGCGCAGCATCGGATGGCGCTCGACCAGCAGGCCCACGGCACGGGTGAAGCGCTCGCGGTCCAGGGCCTGCACTTCCCATTCGAAATAGCCCTGGCAGCCGACGCCGCCGTAGTCGTAGAACGAACCGCGACCGATCCACAGCGCCTGTTGGCTTTCGTTGAGTTCGAACGGCAGCAATTGCTGCTGTGCCGGCAAGTGCTCGAACTTCGGCAACTGGGTATTACGCGAGGCATTGGCCAGGCGGACCAGGTTGGCCAGTACCGGCTCCTCGAGGAACGCGCCCATTTGCACATGGATGCCATGCTTGCAGGCCAGCTCGCCGACCATGCGCAAGGCGCGCAGGGAATCGCCGCCGGCGTCGAAGAAACTCGACTCCAGCGTCGCCTCTTCACAGAGCGTCCAGGCCAGCCAGCAATCGCGCACCGCGTGGTCTGCCTGGGTCTCTGGGGCAAAGACTGTCTGGCCCGCATCGCGCGCGATAGGGCCGACCTGCAGCGCGCTGTAGTCGACCTTGCCGTTGCGCCCCAGGGGCAGGGTGCCGGTCACGATCTGGCCAGGCTGGGCGGCCGGGTGCAGGCGCGCGGCCAGGTGCTTGCGAACCTGGGTCACCACTTCCACGGCGTCCGGAGCCAGCTCGAGGAACAATGCCAGGGTCGCGCCCAGGTCGTTGCTCGAGCAGTTGGCCGCCGCCTTCACCACGCCCGGTACTTGCAGCGCGGTGATCTCCAGTTCAGTCAGATCGACCCGATGTCCGCGGATCTTCACCACCGAGTCGGTCCGCCCGAAGATTTCCACGGTGCCATCGGCAGCCATGCGCGCCCGATCGCCGGTGCTGTATTGCAATGGCGAAGTGGCGTCCAGGCTGTTGCCACGAAATGCCTTCTTGGTGTCCTCGGGGTTCACGTAGCCCACCGACAGGGTTTCGCCGGTGATGATCAGCTCACCGACACAACGGGCCGCAAGCTGCTGGCCATGGCGGTCGACCACGTACATCTGGGCGCCGGGTATCGCCCGTCCCACCGAGGGCAGCAAGGTGCGGCGCGGTGCGCACAGGTCCTCGATGGAAACCACCGCAGCCTCCGCGGAACCATAGACATTGATCACCCGGTAGCCGAGATCGGCCGGCGGCCATTGCTTGCAGCGTTCGCCGGCGATCAGCATGGTGCGCAGGCCGGTCCGGATCCCGGTGGCCCACAGTGCTTCGGCAATCGAAGTCATGGCCAGCGTATGGTTCATGTCGCCTTCGAGCAGCCAGCGTGCCAGCAGGTTGACGTCCTGCAGCACCGGCGGGGCAGGGATGCACACCGTGCCGCCGGCGCACAGTACCGGCAGCGGATCGACCTCGACCATCCCGTAGCCTGGCGAGGATAGCCAGGAGCCGCGGCTATGCTCGCCCAGCCCGGCCTGATCGATAATGGCGTCCAGGGTAGCGGCCATCCCGCGATAGGACAGGCATACCGCCTTGGGCCGTCCGGTACTGCCGGAAGTGCCGGCGATAAAGCAGGCCTCGTTGGTGGTGTCGACCCACTTGCCGTGTTCCCAATCGACGTGGGTAGGGCGTAGCTGCACCTTGTCGATGTCCAGCAGCGGATAGGCCACCAGTTCTCGCGCTCGCTCGGTGGTGCTGCCTGCGGTCAACACCGCATGCGGACTGCACTCTTCGATAAAGGCCCGGATGCGTTCGTCAGGATGCGCCGGGTCGATCAGCACGCAGGTGCCGCCCATGCGTTGCACGGCGATGATCGAGGCCAGGTGTTGCCAGCCGCGCTCCAGGAACAGCGCCAGGCGCGGGCTCGAGCGACGGGAAGTGACGCGTTCGCGTATGTGCTGGACCAGTGCCTCGGAGGCGTCCCAGAGTTCGGCGTAGGTCAGGCTGCGGTCGCTGTTGTCATCCACTATCGCCACAGCCGATGGCTTGCTCTGTACATGCCGGTAGATGCGCTCCACCAGGAACTGGCGCGGGCCGGCTGCGGCCGGGGCAGGGCAGGCGGGCTGGATAGCGGGAGCCGGCAGGGCCTTGGGATCGAGTACTCGGGCGCAAGCGAAGGCCAGCAGTTCAAGCAACTCCAGGCGCACGGCCCGGGTCATGCGATCGCTGCGCACCGACAGTTGGCAACGGCCGTCCTGCAGCAGTAGCCAGACTGGCGATTGCGCCTCTGGCAAGCTCTTGCCATCGCTGATCTCGATATCGGCGCGCAATTGCGTCTCGCCATCGGGCGCTTCGGCATGCTCGCGCAACTGCGCGATATAGGCCCGGGCGTCTTCTGCAAGGTTCAACGCCGTGCAATCGACGCCGAGCTGCGACGGCTTGCCGTCGTCATGGATGCCCAGGGTCAGCCGGCCTTCCGGGCTGAGCAGGGAGCCCAGGACCGCAGCGAGCGTAATCAGGTCGTTCATGCTGGCCGTGAGGCCAGGGGGCAGGGCGATGTCTTCCTGGTCCCTTGTGCTATCGACTGTTTGTCCGGCCGCCGGGCACGCGAACGCGTCCCACAGGCTGCGCTCGTTGCCTGACAGCGATTGTGGTTCGGGGGGTACTGATGTCATGTCATCCCTCATTTTGTTCATGCCTTCCCTGTTGTCACGCTGTGGTTTTGTTCTCGATCTGGTGAATGGCCCCGATCTGCTCCGCCAGTACCGAGGCCGCCTGAAGCACGGCTTCACGCTCCTGGTCGGCAAGTGTCGAGGCATCGACTGCGATGAAGCGTTTGCTGCCCTTGGCCGCGGTGTTCCAGGTGGCGACAGCCCGGCCACCGATAAGCACCACCGGCCGTCCGTTACCGACCGCGTCGTAGCCGCCGACACGCTCCAGCTCAAGGCAGTTGCGCTGTCTCGAACCGGGCGCATAGCCCATTACCAGGGGATCCCAGGCCGGCAGGAAGCGGATCTGCGCCGTCGCGGGGGCCTTGGCGCGTTCGAGGAACTGCTCAAGGCGCGCCAGCCCGGCCTGGCTGTGCCACATCTGGTTTCCGACCTGGCAGGCTGCGCAGGCTTGAAGCAGCCCGCGCGCGGTTTCCTTTGAAACCCCGAGCCACCAGGCCAGGTCATCGACCGTGACCGGTCCGTAGTGTTCGAGGTAGCGCCCGGCGATATCGCGCTGTAGCTGGTCGCGGTCCAGCGGCACGCCGTCGCCGGGTAGCAGCCCGTCGGGTGCGGCCGAGTACAGCCAGCGGTTGGACCATTGGTTGGCCGCCGGTATACGCACCAATGCGCCGTCATAGGCGGCAACCGAGGTCACTGCACGCGCCTGGGGTGCCGGCAGGTCGAGGGCGCTGCCGATGTCTTGCAGGCGTACCGAGACGCCATTGCTGAAGGCGACCAGCGCCGGCAGCAGGCGCCGGTAATCGTCCAGGCCAAGCCCTACGTCCCGCAGGCGCCATTCGTGGTTGGCCAGCGGCAGGCGGGTGGCGGCAAAGACCTTGGCCGCCAGCTCGCCGGGCAGCAGGAACTTGGAGCGCCGCATGCCCGGGATACGCAGCAGGTCGCTGAGGTTTTCCATGGCCAGTACGCTCTTGCGATCGAGGTTGCGATTGCGCGCCATGACCGCCAGCCAACTGGTAGGCCGGGCCGAATAGACGCCGACATAGGCCTGTGCAATCTGTGCCACCGTTGCATCCGCCAGGCGCTCGAAGTGTTCCGACACTATCCATTCCCGCAGGTGGGTGTCGGTGAGGCCATTGCAGGCAGTTCTCATGCTCATAAGGTTCTCGATAGCAGTTGTGCTGCGCGGTTCAGTCGCCGACGACGTCGAAGTTGCAGCTGCGAGCGGCCTCGAGCTGGTACATGTCGGACTTGGCCGGGACGAAGAACTTGCCGTCGTTGCCCTCGCGATGGCGCTCCCCAGGCACCGAGACCTGCAGTACCGGCTGCCCTGTGAGTCGTTCGTGGTCGCGCATCAGGCGGGTCATGGAAACCATGCGATCGAGCATCCGGCGCAGCATCTCCATACCTTCCTTGTCGCCCAGGACCTCGCCTTTCTTGTCGCCCACGAGCATGGCCGGGAAGCCGTAGCCGACCATGATCATGCGGTTCAGCAAGGCGCACTGGAGCATCTGGTTGTAGACCTCCACATGGCCCATGCGCCGGCCGGTCACCATGACCCCGGCCACCTTGTTGGTGAGGGTGCGATCGTGGCGCAGGAACCCGGTCCCGACCCGCTCCAGGAATGCCGACATCAAGGGGGTTGCGCCAAAGCCATGGACGGCACAGGCGAAGATCACGCCATCGCTGGCTTCCATGAGTTGCACCGCACGCGCGGCGTCATCCTTCTGCGCGCAGGGTTCGTTGCGAAAATTGCAATCGCCGCAGGCCCCGCAGGGGTCGATCTTGGCGCTGGCCAGTGAAAAGACCTCGAGGATGACATCCTGCTTCTCCAGGTACTCGGCCGCCCACTCCAGCGCCCTGGCATTGTTGCCATCCACCCGTTCCGAGCCATTGATGGCGACATACTTGATCTTGTCCGTCATGGTGCTTCTCTCTCCTTAGAGTTTGCGTATTTGCGGGCACGACGATCGCCGGACCGTCGTGCCATGCCTCTAGCGGTGCCAGAGACTGCTTCAGCCTGCCAGGTAGTCAGCGATCGGATACTTCACGCACAGCGCCTCGGCCTCCGCGCAGAATTGCTGGCGCAGCGCCGGGTCCAGGGTGAACTCGCTCTCGCCGATCGGAGTCACCTCGTCGAGGATCCGGCACAGCAGGTCGACGATCTGCCGGCATCCCTGCGCGTCGACATGACGCTGGGCGAGGGCGCCGGTACCGATGCGCAGGCCGCTGGTGACGAAGGACGAACGCGTTTCGCCGGGCACACGGTTCTTGTTGACGACGATTCCGCAGTGCTCCAGCGCGGTCTCGGCGATAGCGCCGGTCATCGCGGCACGCAAGCGAATCAGGATGGTGTGGTTTTCGCTGCGACCGCCCACCACCTCATAGTCCCGGGCCTGGAATTCGCTGGCCATCACATCGGCCGCGTCGCGGATGCGCTGCATCTCGGCATCGAATTCCGGGGTCATGGCGTAACCCAGTGCCGCGGCCTTGGCGGCCATCATGTTGACGGCCGGCGCGCCTTGCATCCTGGGGAACACCGCCAGTTCGAGCACCCGGGCGAAGGTCGCATCGCGGCCAGGGACTTTTTCATTGGCGTCACGGCCCGAGAGAATCAGGCCGCCACGGGGGCCGGCGAGCTGTTTGTGGGTGCAGGTGGTGGTGACGTGCGCGGCGTCGATCGGGCTCGGATGGCGCCCGGTCGCCACCAGGCCGGCGATATGCGAGATGTCGGCCATCAGGATGGCGCCGGCTTCATCGGCGATCTGCCGGAAGCGCTCGAAGTCCACGACCCTGGAGTAGGCCGTGGCGCCGCAGATGATCAGGCGCGGCCGATGCTCCAGGGCCAGCCTGCGGACTTCGTCGTAGTCGATCAGGCCTTCCTTGGTGGTGCCATAGCCGATGGCCTTGTAGTAAGTGCCCGAGAAGGTCACGGGGCTGCCATGGGTCAGGTGGCCGCCGTTGTCCAGGGCCATGCCCAGCAGCGTGTCGCCAGGTTCGAGCAGGGCGGCGAGCACCTGGTAGTTGGCGCTGGAGGCCGAGTGCGACTGGACACCGGCATATTGCGCACCGAACAGCTCCCGGGCCCGCTGGATCGCCAGGGACTCGACCAGGTCCACGTTCTCGCAGCCGGCGTGATAGCGGCGTCCGGGAACACCTTCGGCGGTGACATTGACCAGCGCGGAGGACGAAGCCGCCAGGGTGAGGGGCTTGACCGCGCAGCAAGAGGCGACCAGCGAGAGGGTGCGTTGCTGGCGAGCGACCTCGGCGTCGAGGATCTGCGCCAGCTGGGCATCATGTTGCTGAAGATCGGCCAGGCCACGCTTGAGCAGATCGGCCTGGGTGAGAAGCGGTTGATGATTGACTGTCATTACTTGCTATCCCTTCCTTTGGTGTTGTGTGCTGCGAACGACAGCACGGTTTCCTCGACCTCGTGCGCATGGGTACGCACGAAGTAATGCCCGCCACCTGCCAGGGTTGCGGCTTGGGTGACGTCGATGAACTGGCTCCATTGCTCCAGTACGGCTTCGGGCTCGGCGGTAGCCGGATCCTCATCGCCCAGCAGTACCAAGGCCGGTACGCCATGGGCCGGGTGCTGCGCCAGGTAGCGATAGGCCTCGCAGGCGATCAGATGGTCTCTTCGGCCGCGAGCCAGCATGCTCTCGACCTGGGTGTCGAGCAGTCCGGTGAAGGCTCCCAGGGAGCGCAGGTAATCGGTCCAGGTCTGGTCCGAAGTGGTTTCGGCGGCGCTAATCGCGGCATCCGCATCCAGCACCGGGCGCGAGGCTGCAACCACCAGTGACAGGCTCTCGTGGCTATCGGCCAGGCTCGAGGCAATGCACGCTGCGGTAGCCGCGCCGGCGCAGTGGCCGTAGATCACCAGGTGGGCGGCGCCGATCCCCTCGATTTCGGTGGCGAGGATGTCGAGCAGGGCACGGAAGTCCAAGGCGTCCTCGACCTCGAAGTCAGCGAAATCCACGCCGAAGACCTGCACCTCCTGGTTGCCTTGAAACAGGCTGCGGTAGGCCGTGGCGTCCCCGCCGCCGAAAGGAACGGCAATCACCGCGGTCGAACCCGCCGCTGCTTGCGCATCGCCAAAACAGACCAGGCGGGCGGCTTGTCGAGTGGCTTCGCTGAGGATGCGCCGGGCCAGGTCGGCTGCCGTCGGGTGCTCGAAAAGCGTCACGATCGGCAGGTTGCAGGACAGGCGCGACATCACGCGAATCGCGTCGAAGGAGTCGCCGCCGAGGTTGAAGAAATTGTCTGCATGGCCCACATGCGGCAGCTTGAGCACCTCGGCAAACGTGGCAGAGACGCGAGCCACTTCATCGGCCAGGGCTTGTTCATCGAACTGGATGTTTTCAGTCATTCCATTCACTCCTATCCATAAGTACATCAGCGAGTTCATTGAGCAGGTTGGTGGCTGCACTGGCGTCGCAAAACGGCCCCTCGATCTCCAGGAACAGTTGCGAAGCAGCTGTGCGGCGTATTTCGATGCCCACCGGGAAAGCTGCACTCATCACCTGCGAGGCCGGGATGCCGCGCCGGCCCGCGCCGTTGATGAACAGCTCGGACGCCCGGCAGCAGGCCAGCGCCTGGCGCGCTGCCGGACAGCAACGAGCACGGGCCTCAAGGCTGGTTTGCCCGGGGAGCAGTTGTGCTCCAGGGGCGGCGAAGGAGAGCGGGACAAGGCCCGTCATCATGCCGATGGCATCCTGCTGGTGAGCCGGGCGCCAGTTGTGCGACGAACACAGGGTGTCGCCCTCGGCGATGACATCGGCCCGCTGCAGGCCGGCCAGGAGTGTCGCCATGGGGGGCTTGTCGGCATTGATCGTGGCGATGTCCAGGGTGCGTTGCAGACTCATTCGCGGCCCTTGGGCGTTGAAGGCCAGGCGCCCGGTTTGCAGCAGGCGCACAGGCGTCATCGGTTGCACAACAGCTGCGAGCAGCCCGCCGTCATCCTGCGCGTGCAGGGCTTGGGCCTGGACATAATCCTCATAGAACCCGCGCCCTCGACCCATGTGCGCCAGGGCTGAGTCAAGGTCAGCGGATTGCGCTGCTTGCAGCAGGCGCGCCAGGACCTCGAGGCTATGTTCGTCGGCCAACCCATGATGGATCGAGAGAAGGCAGTGCCATCCGCTGCCAATGGCCAGGCTGCCAGCGGCAAACAGCGCAGTGCCGGACCTGACAGCCAGCTGGACTTTGCGCAGGGCCTCGGCAGCGCTGCTCCCGCGAACATCGAGCACTTCAAGATAACGGCCCAGCTCCTCGCCCCATCCAGCTATCACCATCTGACGCAAGAGTCCGAGATCCGGGGCGGCCCCGTCCTTGAGAGATATGAGGGTGGAAACTTCCTGGGCGACCCCGGTGTAGAAGCCCTGGGCGACCATGGCCTTGGCCTCGACACTGAGCCTGGCGTCGGCAAGCGCCTGCATCATGCCCAGCCGTTCGATTGACTCAGAGGCCGGGCCTTGAGCTGTTGTTTTTGACATGTCCGATCCTCGGCGCGCAGGCATCATCCGGCGGCGATTCCGATCCATTGAAGAACGCATTTGCGGGTGCCCGCACCCCTCCCGTCCAGCAGGAAGGCCATAGGGCGCGCACAGTTTTTTGTACGACAGCCTTAGTCGGTCATATCGTAAAAATGCGTCGGTCTTTTACTTGTCTCGAGCGGGCCGATCAGTTTCTACGGCGCGCGCAAAGGAGGGAGCCTGATGGGATGTCGGGCAGGGTTGCGAGGGGACTGCTTGTAGCATGTCGCTCATGGGCTGAGGTGCTGGAGGCGGGGGTTACAAGGGGGCCTGGCAGGTTCCGGACAACAATATCGGCAAACAAAAACATTAAGCCATTCCTTAGCTTTGGTAGGAAAAATGCCGCCTTTTGGGCGGTCTAAATAAAGCATCCTTTGACACGACCCCAGGTTAATCCTGGTGGAGCTAGGGTAAACCCCTGCGCGTCATAGGGGAAAACCTTAGTAGGTAATGTCGTAAGCGCAAGTAAGTTTTTTCCGATTTTTAAAAAAAATTATCGGACCGCTCCTGGCTGCGGTTCAGCCGTGGAAAACACTGTGAGCCGCCCATCAGCGCGGGAGTCGTGGAAGGGTCAAGGCCGGAGGTGCGCTGCGACCGAGTAACAGGCCGCAGCGCCAGGGGAGGGGAGAGACAGAGGGAAGTGGGGAGCTCAGCAGTGAATGTGTTCAGCCGCATGCATGGCCAGGTAGGCATCGAGCTTCTTGTCGTTCAAACCCAAGGTATTGAGAATTTGCGCCATGAAGCTGACAGGAGCGCTACCAGGCGCGGTGACCACACCCTGGTCGGCCACGGCATAGGGCACATCCTGGTAATAATCCGCTCCGCGGTAATGCACCTGCTTCAGGTTCTCAGCGGAGTTGGACGTATGCTGCACGTGATCCAGTACTCCAGCCTGGGCCAGCACGCGGGTGCCGTCACAGATGCCGGCAACCACGATGTTCCTGGCGTGGGCCGCCCGCACCAGCGCCTCGATTGCCGGTGCCTTGTCTGTTTTCCAGACAGGGCCTCCGGTCACGATCAGCAAGTCGACATCCTCCAGCGCGATGGCTTCGATGGCCAGGTTCGGGATGATGGTCATTCCTCCGGACGAGGTCACTTGCTTGCCACCGGGGGCCGCGAAACGAGTGTCGAAGCCATAGTAGGCTCGCCCCGTGGAGTTGATGAGGGCGGGTTCCCAGTCGGAGAAATTCTCGGTGAGAATAGTAACGGCACGTACCATTTGAGTGTCCTTCTCAAGTATCCATGATGATCGGCGGCATTTATCCAAGGTGGTTGCCCTGGCGGGTATTGCCATCGAGTGTAGGCGCTGGCGGCGCCGGTAAATGATGGGCTGAGTATCGGCAGGATGCATCTGGTTCGACAATGACAGTGGTCAAAGGGTGGTCAGGTTGAGGATTGAAATCGGCGAATAGAAAGCCTGGATCGATCGCAAGAAGCACAGTGGGTTAGGTGGCTCATGAACATTTCTAACATGGCACCTGATTTAACTTATGCGCGATGTCAGATGTTTCCTTTGTTCGTAGGGACTACAGGGCTAGTCGAGTGGAAGATGTTCATCGATATATGTTCATGGGGAGATGGCCAATCCCCCGCGCTGCGAATTTCCGTAGATGCAATGTAGGAGCTGCTATTACGAGGCAAGCCGGCTGGCCGACTAGAACAAATACTGTAACAGCGCCTCGCGCAAATCGAGGAGTTGTGGTTCCGAAGCCGAAATGCCACCATTAGCGCCATCTAGTGAAGATGGCTGCTGGGCATAGCGCTCTATCAGGAACAGGGAAGAATGGAATTTCACATCATAGGCAGGGAAGAAAAATTCCCGAGCGGCAAGCCCAGTACTGCTTACCTGAAATATGACCGCTGGAACGATCACAGCTTTGTCACGATGTTCTATGTCATCGTATACGACGAATTTGGTGCAGCTCACGACCTTGAGAATGTCAAGATCGGGTTTAAAGGGCAGGACACTGCCACAACCACACGTTCCAAACTTCCAGATTCTTTCCAAAGCCTTCCAGAGGGCTTTTTCTCACTCGGCACCAGTGTCGAGTACTATCATAAAATTGCGACATCATCCTCCGGCGATCTGCAGTTCAATTTCCTCCGGGCGATGAATGACATAGTTGCCAACCCTGAAATCCTCGAATCGATAAAAGACGAGCCAGTATTCTCAATCTCGTTATTGCGCGACGTCAGCTTGGGCAGCGTTAAAAATCAATTCGCGCGAGTGCTTCTGGGTGGTGCTGTCCGAACAAACTTTTCCTTTGCCTACTCGAAGCAGGCTGATAGCTCTACCGCCGGCATTGAGTTGAGCTTCGACGTAAATGTTGACTCAACGCCACTGACCAATGTTCATGCGCTAATAGGCCGAAATGGGATCGGAAAAACCACCATTTTGAATGGCATCACCAAAGCCATTCATGAGGGCCATACCGGTGGGGATGCCATCCATCAGGTTCAATTTTGGGGCCAGCAGCGGACGATTATTGCCCCGGATTTTTTTAGCAGTGTAGTGCTCGTCTCCTTCAGCGCATTTGACCCCTTTGATCCGCCTCCGGAGCAGCCTGACCCGGCTAAAGGCACCTGTTTTTTCTATGTAGGGTTAAAGTCTAAAGGTGAAGACGAATGGCATGAGTTGAAGCGCCGGGACGTCCTGAAGTCTGACTTCATCGACGGTATGAGAGGGTGCCTACGGGAACCGTCAAAGCGTAATCGTTGGCGACAGGCTGTCAAAACTCTACAGTCCGATGAAAACTTTGCAGGAATGGGATTCGACAGGCTTCTGTCCTTGAGTGGCGAAGAGTGGGTTTCGACGGCTAATGAAATTTTTTTGAATCTCAGCTCTGGCCATTCGATCGTGTTGCTGACAATTACAAAACTTGTCGAACGGGTCGAAGAAAAAACTCTCGTCCTGATGGATGAGCCCGAAAGTCATTTGCATCCGCCACTGTTATCGGCATTAATTCGGGCATTGAGTGAATTGCTCCTGGATCGAAACGGCGTAGCAATCGTGGCCACGCATTCTCCCGTAGTGCTCCAGGAAATCCCCGCGTCGTGTGTGTGGAAGATTCATCGTTCTCATTTGATTGCCTCGGCCCAGCGGCCAACAGTCGAGACTTTTGGAGAAAACGTCGGAATACTGACCCGCGAAGTTTTTGGCTTAGAGGTGGCATCCTCGGGCTTCCATACATTGCTTGCGGCTGAAGCCGCCGAAGGGCATAGCTTTGAAGCCATTCTTCGTAAATTTGGTGGGCGATTAGGGTTTGAGGCTCAGGCAATCCTCAGGGCGTTAATTGCTGAGCGTGATTCGAAGGGGGAGGCATGAAGCAACTCGCAGCTCCCAACTGCACCCCGGAAGAGGCCTATATGGCCTGCACCTCCGCAATCATCAATGACCAGCAGCGAGAGAGAATGAGGGGCATTCTTCCAAGTATCTGTACCATCGCTGCCGAGTTCATTAATAGAGCGTCTGTCGGATCCACCTGGCAAATGCCTTCTCTGAGGGTAGGTCAGGGGGAAGACCCTTTTGTGATCGACGATATTCGAAAGAGCGAACTGGTTAACCTGTATGAATATTACATGGTGCAGAGAGAGCCTGGTCGCGCGCTTTACGACTCTATCTTGGTGGCAGCAGGTGACCATTGTCCGACATGTGGAGGAATAGGGCAGCCTCGAACCCTGGATCATTATTTGCCAAAAGCCAACTACCCGAAGCTAGCCATCGTACCCCAAAACCTGATCCCAGCCTGCCGTGATTGCAATACTGACAAGCGCAATCCCCTGATTGACCACCCACATCAGCAACTGCTTCATCCGTACCTAGACAAGCGAGAATTTTTCGAGGAACGGTGGATCAGTGTTTCCGTGTCTCATACCGTCCCATGCGCGATCATGTACTTTGCCACGCCACCGGAGCACTGGACTGATGAAGACAAGGCACGGGCAACTAACCATTTCAACCTGTTCGGGATCGCCAAGCGCTACAGCGTCCAGGCGGGATCAGAACTTGGCTTTCTGATGGACATGTATGCGAGATATTTCAGCAGGCAGTCCCCTGAGGCATTCTCAGACTTCCTCCAATCAGTCGCCAATGCGGCTGACCTCCTGGTGAATGGATGGAAGAAGGTGCTCTACGAATCCTTGGCGAATGACCCTTGGTTTTGCAACGGCGAATGGGGAGACTCACTTTAGCTGGGTTCAGCTTTACAGGACGCGTCCATTTGGCAATAAACCAGTTTTGGAACCAAATGACTCGCCATAAACACAATGGCATATTATTTAACATAATATACATTATGCGAATCTATACATACAAGACTGGGGGGCTCTTGTTGATCAGATTTGAAGCCTGGCACTAAAGCTCTCGGAAGTAATTTCTTTTCATTTTGAGAACTAAAGTCTTCCCTCAGGTGTTTTGCAGCCTCGAAAGGAATTTACTTCTAGTATGCAAATCTCGGTGCCCAATCCTGATAGGGGTCTTCTCCAGAGATCTCGCGTGTCCGCCTTCTGTTTCCTTCGTGCTATATCATTTTTGTACTCAACCCAAAATCAGTTGGTCAGCCAAGACTCGACAGTGTTCGAGCCGTATTCAGTCTTCCACTGCTTGAGCGTTCTATGGTTCCCGCCCTTGGTTTCCACAACCTCACCACTGTGTGGTTTTTTATAGGTCTTCACTTGGCGCGGCTTACGGCTGACAGTTTTCGGCTCGCTATGGATAACGCTTGACGTGGGGCAGTTAGTTTGTATTGAGATGTCCACATTCCATGGAATGTGGACATCTCCCTGTCGGACCTTTTGAAAATGTCAAGCCCTTTCTGCGCAGATGGTCATGCAGGAAAACAATATTCATTCCCTTCAACTGTCCAGCCATAAGCCCCCCCCGGCTCGAGATCCTGGCCTTTGGTGATGTTGTCCCTACTAAGCATTGCGCTGCAACATACGCAGGCAGCCTGCCTCCTGACACCCGGAGCAGGCACTGAGTCAGTAATCCATCACAGGTTAGGGGTTGCTAACGCCAACATGGCAAGTAGCTCCTCCTCCATCTCCAGGATGGTCTGTTCCAGCGCAGTGACCCGGTCCTGAATCACCTCGCCAGGCAGCATCTGCGAACATGCCTGTTCCAACTCATCACATCGCTCGATTAGCACTTGCGCATTGACGACTTTAGCGCCCCCCTTAATCTTGTGCGCCATCCCACTCAGAAGTGAAATGTCGGGATCCTTGGCCATCATGCGCAAACTTCCGAGATCATCCCTGTTGCTTTGCATCAGATCGTTGAGAAGGCGCACCACCAGCTCCGGGTCTCCGCCGGTCAGATGCCGCAATCTGTCAATACCGAATGGCGCATCCTTCATCTCGGTCATCGCTTGTGCCGGTAGCTTGTCGGGATGGCCCCATAGGCGCTGATTCAGTTCGGCCAGACTGATCGGTTTGAACAGGCAATCATCCATTCCTGCAGCCCTGCAACGCTCACGCTCTTCCGGTTGGGCGTTGGCGGTAAAACCAAAGATCAGGCAGGGAGCCAACTGGCGTTCCTGCTCCTGCTGCCGGATGATTTTCGTCAACTCGTAACCACTCATCAATGGCATATTGCAGTCGGTGATTAACACATCGAAGCGATGGGCCTGCCAGAGGCGCAACCCCATGACCCCGTCCTCGGCTTCCCGGACCTTATGCCCGAGGAAACTTAGTTGTTTACTCAATAACAGCAGGTTTGCCGGATAATCATCCACCACGAGCACCCTGAGCGAGCGCGATGCTGAGGGCGGGAGGGCCTCATTGATTTCTGCTGGATTCGCGATGTCATCCAGCTGTATCAGGTTCAGCGTGACATTAATCGTCGTACCCTGCCCCTTAGTACTGTGCATGTCGAGTTTGCCCCCCATCATTTCGCACAAGGTGCGACTGATCACCAAGCCCAGTCCGGCACCTTGCCGAGCCGACTGAACACTACCTGCGGCCTGGGCAAACGGCTTGAACAGACGTTGCAGATCCTCGAGGGAGATTCCGATCCCCGTGTCCTCGACCCGCAGCCTGACATTCAGCTCTGCCGGATTATCGGACGATTCGCAGTGCAGGCTGATCAACACTTGCCCCTGCTCGGTGAACTTGATGGCATTGCTCAGCAGGTTCGACAGAACCTGCTTAAAACGCAGGGGATCGATCAGCACATCGCCCTGGATGCGAGGATTGATCTCCACGTTGATACACAATCCCTTCTGCCTGGCAATACCATCGAATACCCGCACAACCGCCTCGATCAACTCACGCAGATTGGCCCGCTCTGGGCTCAAGCTCATCTTGCCAGTCTCGATTCGGGCGATGTCGAGGATATCGCCAATCAGGTCGAGCAGGCCGTTGGCCGAGTTGAACGCAACCTCCAGCGCAAAACGGTCAAGCTGCCCCTGGTCGGCCTTCTTGAGCGCCATCTCCAGCATGCCGATTACCGCATTCATCGGCGTGCGGATTTCATGGCTCATGGTTGCCAGGAAAGTCGTCTTAGCCCTGCTCGCTTCTTCCGCCTGCTCCTTGGCGCTACGCAGTTCCTCCAGCAAGTACTTGCGCTCACTGATATCGATCCAGCCGCCGATGATCCCCTTGATCTCCTGCCTGGCATCTCGATAAGGCAGGATCCAATGGTGGATGCTGTGCAATTGCCCATTGGCTCCAATGTGGAACTGATTGTCCTGAATCAAGGCTTCACCCGACGCCATCACCCACTGGCAGTCGGACTTATAGGTTTCGACTTCTTCCGCATAGGTCAGCAGGCTGGCCGTGACCTGCCGGCCCAATACTGTCTCGCGGCTGACGCCGAACGCCTCCAGGTAACTGTTATTGCAGATCAGCAAACTCCCCTGACGGTCTCTGACATAGATCGGATGTGGCGTACCGTCGATCAGCGTATGCATGAACGCCAACTGGTCTTCCAGAGCCTGCTCGGTGCGCAGGCGTTGCCTGATCTCCCGACGCTGGTAAGTGATCCAGAATAGAAACGCCAGTAGCAGCAACGCCGCACCACCAATGATCTGCATAATCAGCGAACGATAATCCTGCCAGTAGTTATCGCTGATCACTGCGTTGGTGCGCCAACGGTTGGTCAAGCTCATCATCTCCTCTGGAGGAATGCTGAGAAGGGCCTTGTCCAGAATTGAATGCAACTCCTGCGCACTCTGGTCCGTAGCAAACGCAGTCGTAGCGGGCACCTCACCTACTGTTGACACCGCCCTCAGTTGGCCGCTGAAGAGACGGTTGGTGAAATAGTTAGAGCTGATCAGTGAATTGACAGCCGCATCGGCACGCCCCTGCGCCACCAGTTCCATGGCGTTCAAAGCATTGTCAACCTCGACCAATGTGATCGTCGGGTAGCGACTTTTGAAGTAGTCGGTCAAAGGGTGTTCGTGAATCAGTGCCAAGCGCTTGCCTGACATTTCCTCAATACTGCTCGGGCTCCCCGGACGTGTACTGCTGACCAGCACAAAGGAGTTGGCCAAATACGGCCGTGTGAATGTCAGAAGTCGCTCCCTGGGCTCGCTACGGCTTAATGCGCCGATCAGATCCGCCCTGCCCTGTTGAACATCCTCGATCATTTCCTGAACCGAGTCGGCTACTCGCGTTTCGAACTTCAAGCCCGTGCGCAAGCTGATTTGTTCCAGCAAGTCAGCTGTCACCCCACGGAATCGCTTGTCCGAGTCGAAAAAAGTTAATGGCGCATAGCTATTATTGATCACCACACGCACCACCGGATGTTCTTTGATCCAACGTTGCTCTGCGGGGCTCAGTTTCAATCTGGTATGGCTGAACAGGGTGCTGGTGCTACCCCCACTCCAGCGCCGCAGAATATTCAGCCGGTCGTTCTCCGAAATAACCTTGAGCCCGGAGTCGACCAGCCGCTGCAACGTTTGGTTTTCCTTGAGCATGGAAAAGGAGAAATGCTTCAGGTCCATTCTGGAGAAGCGTGAGAGTTGAACCGTATTCAGATAGTTTTTACTGATCAGATAGTCCGCACTGATGATATCCCCCAGATAGGCATCCGACTGGCCAAACGCGACAGCGGCGATTGCAATCTGAATCGACGGGTAAAGACGCAGATCAGCATGGGGATACAACGCTCTGACATCCTGTTGCGGCAGATAGTGATAGACCATTGCCAGCTTTCTTCCAGATAGGTCTTCCTTCTCCGGACTTGCATCGTCAACCCGGGTGACGATCACCGGTTGATCATCGGCATAGGGCTGGCTCAATATGATTCCGGGGGTGGCTGCTTCATAATTGTTGGAGCTGCCCAGTAGATCTATTTGCCCTTGGAGCAACGCCTGAACAGCCCCCTCCCGAGTGGCATAACGATAAACTTCGACCTCAACCCCCAGTAGCTTGGCTAGTATCCCCATATAGTCGGCAGTGATACCTTCGTACTCACCCTCACTGGTACTGATATCGAAGGGTGGATAGTCTGGAGAGGAGGTCCCTAACCTAAGCACCTTATTGAACCGAAGCCATTGCTGATCATCCGTACTCAGTTGCAGGTTCTGGCTGCTCAGCTCAGAACGGCCGAGCAAATTTAGCCGCTGCGGCGTCACCTCAGCAGCCCAGGCCAGAGGTAACAATTGCAAGCACAACAACAGTAGACACGCACCCCAGCGACCCAGCATAGAACCTCGCAGCAGAATAGAGATTGGACAGCTTGCATCGCGTAAAAACAACATCACTTTCGCTCAACGAATAGCGCTGACTTCCTGCACCTGCGCTCTCTACGCCATGAGTGAGCACTGACCAACAATAAGATAGACATCCTAAGTCAGTCTTGTAGCAGAATCACAACTTTTCAACAAAGCCGCCCACCTTCTCGGTATTGGAGATTTGGCCGTCGTTTCTTCGTAGGGGAAAAATGCTTGAATGGCGTCAGTGAAAACGCTTGGCGGTAAGGAAACTCTTCCCCCAATATTTGTTGCTCAGCGAATCGATACGAATAGTTTTCCCTGTTCGAGGAGCATGAATAAAACGATCGCCACCAATGTAGAGACCAACATGTTTCATACGGCTGCCGCCGTTGTGCCTGAAGAATACCGCATCCCCAGACTTGAGATCGCGTCGGGCAATCGTTCGGGCGTTTGATTGCAGCATTGACGTAGTCGTTCTGGGGATATGCACCCCTGCCTCGGTACGAAACAGGTAAACCAGCAGACCACTGCAATCAAACCCCTGGCTGACGGAGGTGCCCCCCCAACGGTAGGGGATGCCAATCAATTGATGGGCACGACCTATCATTTTGCCTATTCGCTTGGATGAATGAGCGGCCTTGGATTTTTGCTTTATTTGTATCGACTTTTCAGGTGCCTCATATTTTGGGCTGGCAAACGAACAACTTTCGCACCAAAAACCAAATATAACGATAAATATAAACTTCAACACGGCGAATACCAAAGAGCTCAAAAAAATAAGGCTCAATGGTATTTAGAGAAAGAGTGCTATCGAATGAGACTTGTCTTATTCGATAGCAAAATATGCTTTTGATGCGACGAGCGGAACTAGGGTTAGCTATTGATTGATAGATTTTATGCCCGATCGCCAGTTCACAGGAGTAGCCACCGAGTGTTTGGCATTCAATTGAAGTGAATCGAGCAAGCGCAGTACCTCGTCGAAATTACGCCCAGCACTCGTCAGGTGCTCGTCATCAATTTAATGACAACATCTATACAAAAATTAGTAGCTCCGGCGACCATAAACCTTGGGACTTATCTCAAGTTCCACCAGGCAGTCATCTCTTTTTTTGACGCTTATGAATGGTCCCCTCCCTCGCCCACATCAAAGATGTCTATTTTAAGAGTTATTCTGAGTCGATGTTTTTCTTTTTTATATCAGGGAATGGCGCTTTGCCAACTCCGCAAGTTCGATCACACTCTGGAGATTCAGCTTGTCGAGGATATTGGTTTTATGAGTGCTGATGGTCTTGTTACTAAGCATCAGCATCTCGCCGATGTCCTTGTTGCTCAACCCTCGAGCCAACTGCTGCAGAACTGACAACTCTCGATCAGAAAGACGACTGAGCAAATCGGCTTCCGTGGCCTCGGTATCTGCTGCGCGCACCGAGTTGAAGCTCAGACTGGGAAAGTAGTTATAGCCCTTCATGATCGCCCGTACTGCACTCGATAACTCATTGAGATCCTCGGCCTTGTACATGTAACCGGCGGCACCAGCCTGCATACAGCGATGGGAGAAAAAGCTCGGCGACTGAGAGGTTAACACCAGGATTTTCAAGGACTGCCGCATGGCATGCAGACGGCCAATGACCTCAAGTCCGTCAAGCTTCGGCAGACCGATATCAAGGATCAGAAGATCGGGTTCGAGTTCTCGGGTCATCTGTACGGCATCCACTCCATTCCCGGCCTCTCCCACCACCTCATAACCTTCGCGCTCCAGTAACACTTTTACCGCTAAACGGATAACTGGGTGATCGTCGACAATCAATGCCTTGTACATAAAGACTCCTGATCCTGTTTCCCTATTGGTAATGGCAAGCGCAGGCTTCGGGCGAAGCACGGCATGTTGTATATCGCTATGCCTTGATGACAACCCGTTTGTCGAGAGCATGACCGCGGAGCATCGACGCTGCGACGAGCAGCACTCATCATATCGGCCCCACGGAGGAGAATCTGTGCGTCTGTCCATATTTTGCTAACTGCTGCGGCGATGCCATTCATTTTTTTCAAAGAACCACGCCACCAGCTCTGCCCCGCTCATGGGGCGGGCATACAGATAACCTTGCCCCTGCGTGCAGCCCATTTGCGCCAAACGACGGCATTGTTCGATGCTTTCGATGCCTTCGGCGACTACCCGGATATTCAAGGCCTTGGCCAACGCTAGGGTGCTATCGATGACCGCCTGGCAACGGGGCTTGTACAGCATGCCCTGAACGAACTCCGCATCCAGTTTGATCTCATTGAAGGGCAATTGGCAAAGCCGCTGCTGCGACGAAAACCCCGTACCGAAATCGTCGATGGCTAGCCCGCAGCCCATCATGCGCAGGCGAATCAAGGTCTCTAATGCGACCACCGAGGTTTCCAGCAAACCACATTCAGTCAATTCGAATACCAGTCTGGAAGCAGGTAAGCGATGCAGGTGCAATGATGCCTGGATTCGAGCGCACAGGTCGTGGCTGGCCAATTGCGAAACATCCAGGTTGAACGCAAGTTCGAGGGGCAGCCCAAAGTCCTGGAACAGGCGTTGCAGAGTCAATCCCTGCTCCAGTAACCCGTAGAACAACTCATTCCACAGACCGCAACGCGCGATCACGGGCAGGAAGGTTGCTGGCAACTGGATGCTCAGTTCTGGCCGAACCCAACGCACCAGGACCTCAGCCCCCTCGACCACACCACTGTGCAAATGAAACTTGGGTTGGTAATAGGCCCGAAACTCGTTACGTGCCAATCCCTGTCGGACCTCGGTTTCGGTGGGTATATCTGGCACTCGCATGGTCGATGCCCCCTCCTCGGAACTCAGCCGAACACACTTTGCCAGGAGCGGCTGCAATAGCTCTAAACGCAAGGGCTTGCCGATATCGCCAAGCATCTCCAGGCCAAGCAAGGTCACCATCTCTTGCACGCCTCGGCGCAAGTCCAGCGCTAGCTCACTACAGATAATCACCGAACATATCAATCCTGCCTGCCCGGCAAGACGTAGGAACTCAAGTCCGTCCATACCCTTCATACGCAAATCGCATAACACCAGATCCGCGGCGCCACCGTCCTTGAGCATCGACAGCGCCTGCGCGCCGTCGGCGGCGGCACGTACATCATGATGCCCCAGGTAATTGAGCGTCTTCACCGCGACCGAACGCTGGAAGGCATGATCTTCGAGTACCAGAATCCGTAAGGCTGACATCAGTGCCCCCTTACGGCGCGCAAGCTGAAACAGAGCACGGTCGCGTCTGCCAACCCAAAGCTGCTCATTGCTGAGAGCCTCGCAGCCAGCCAGTCAATGCCCCCGCCCCGGCATATTGCCGAAAGATCGCCTGATAGCCATCAAAACGATTGGTGATTTCGCTGACCTGGTTACCGTAGTGATCGTTCTCCGCGGTCAATACATCCAGCAGGGTACGCTTGCCCAAGTGGTACCACTGTTCGTAAAACGCCAGGCGGATACGTTCCGACTCGACGGTCAAGTCACGATAGAGCTCGGCCCGCTCCAGCAAGGTACGAGCATCATGATCGGCCGTACGGATCCGGTATTCCAGATCCAGGCGTTGCTGCTCGGTCTCCTGCCGGCTAGCTTCGGCACGCTGCAGCGCCGCGCGCTCCGAGGCCCGTGACGAGCCACCGCGAAAGGCACCCCAGGTCACCGACAATGAAGTCTGCCAGGGCTGTTCCCGACCCAGAGCGTCATCGGCTGTGGTTTTGCTAATCACCCAGTTCAACTGCGGCAGCGAAGAAGAACGCACCACCTGCGCCTGCAGTTCAGCCGACTCAGTCTGCGCCTTGGCCTGATGGATAGTCGGATGATCCTCAGTCCTTCCCAGCAAGGCATCGAGATTGGCCAGACGAATATTCCATTCCTTGGTTCGCGGGATCATGAGCGGTCGTTCACCCACCAGCTTGCGCAGATTGATTTCCGCATCCCGCGCTCGCGTCTGAGCCGTGTCGCGGGCCGCCTGCGCCTGCAACAAGCGCGCTTTGGCCTGGGTCAGTTCGCTGGCCCGCCCTTTATCCACCGCAACGATACCGGCAAGCATCTTGACCAGTTCATCCATACGGTTGACGAATTGCTGGCTGATATCGATGATGATGCGCTGCTTACCTAACTCGACCATAGTGGTCGTCACGTCATAGGCCGAACTCTCCAGTTCTGCTTCGATGCCCGAACTGGCGGCCTTGGACAGGTACTTGCGGCTGTCGATGGTTTTGCTGATCCTACCCCAGTCATAGATAGGCGTGATCACATTCAGGTTGACGCCGCCACTTCCCCCGGACTCGTTCTCCGAGCCTGAACCGAACTGCGCTGCCTTGGACTGGGTGCCGATATCCACTTGCGGCCAACGCTGTCCCTTGGCTTCGTCAACATCGGCTTCGGCAGCCTCGTATTCGGCCTGTGCCCGTTGCACCTGTGGGCTGCGTTCAGCAGCAGCTTGTATCGCGCGAAAGAACATCTCTCTCAACTCCACTTCCGATGGTCCAGGAGCCAAGCCTTTTCTTGCCGCCAGACGTGGTGGCAGCGCTGCCGTGGCCAGGGCCGACACCCCCGGAACCTCTTCCCTGGAATCCACTACAAGCGGCGCAGCCTGCACCCGCTCCGGCTGAACACGCGGCGTCGCAACTGCCTGCGTTCGTCCGGCTTGAGCGTTACCGGCTTGCACCCTGGCAGGCACCGACGATGGCTGCGCCCTAGTGAATTGCAATTGTTCGTCATTCGCTGTCATAGGCTTACCGGCCTTTCTCGGCGTTCTTTTTGCCGCGACTGCGGTTGACGTGGCTGGAGCAAGGTTTTGCGCCGGCGCAACGTTGGGCGCGACCGAGGTAAAGACCAGAAGATCGGCCTGAGTAGGCATGGAATACAGATGAATCGAAAACAAAGCCGTTGCAGACCAGACGGCAGGCATCCGGAAAAAACGCGTAAAAGGTCCTGCTGCCAAGCGGCTTGACCGCGTGCAGTGCTGATGAATCTGAGTCATGGTTATCGTTCCCGGAAGGCCTCACGCGCCTTGAGCACGGGCTTGAGCAAGTAATCAAGAATGGTCTTTTCGCCGGTACGGATCTCCACCGAGGCGACCATTCCCGGAATGATCGGCAAGGCCTTTCCTGCGGCATTCAGTTCACTGCTGTCAGTCAATACCAGCACCCGGTAGTAAGTATCGTCGGGGCGACCGGCCGCAGCCTTCTGATCGTCTTTAAGGGTGTCCGGGCTGATGTGCTCGACAGTACCTTTTAGACCACCATAAATGGCGTAGTCATAGGCGGTGATCTTTACCGTCGCCGGCAAGCCCGGATGCAGAAACGCGACATCCGAGGGTCTGATCTTGCCCTCCACCAGCAGTTGCTCTTCGAGCGGCACGATTTCCAAAATGTGCTCGCCAGGCTGGATTACCCCACCGATGGTATTAACCCGCACGTTCTTCACCGTACCGCGCACCGGCGCGGTAATGGTGGTGCGATCCACCACGTCGGCACGTCCCACCAGATTTTCGCTGATCTGCGACAACTCCAGTTCCAGCTTGGTCAGTTCCGAGTTGGCATCGGCCTGGAACTTGTTGATGCGCTCAACGATCTGCGACTTGATCTCGTTAGCCTGGCGCTGAATGCGCAGTAACTCTACTTCGGACATCAGGCCCTTGGCGGCCAACGGCTCGGCCAGGCGAATTTCCCGGGTGGACAGTGCATAGCTGCGCTGCAATGCACTGACGCTCTCGTCCAGGGCGCGTTTACGGGCGGTGTAGGCTCGCGTTTCCTGAGCAATGACGGCCGGGTCCTGCTTGACTATCTCCTCGAACTCCAGCGGTTGCTGGTAAGCCTCAGAGCGCAAGCGGGTAATAGTGGCCTTGAGGCCTATCACCTTGGACAACGCCTCGCGATAGCTGGACTGAGCGCGCGTCGGGTCGATCTTGAGCAGGACTTCGCCCTTCTCCACCACGGCACCTTCGCGTACGTTCATTTCGGCGAGGATGCCGCCCTCCAGACTCTGAATCACCTGCTCGCGGCTCAGGGAAATAACCTTCGCCTCTCCTTGAGTGATTTCCTCCACCCGGGCGAATGCAGCCCAAAGCAGACCGCCCACCAGCACTGCGGCGATAAGGTAAAGAACCAGTTTCGAGCCTGGGGTCGTCTGGGTGAGTAACGACTCTTGCACATCATTCATGAAGGCTGCATCTCCTGGCTCCAGGGCCGAGGAAGCTTCGCGGCGTAACAACTTGCTGATCACTGTCCTGTCTCTCTATGCGCGGTAACGGACTTGGCATTCGCCGGGGCTGATACCGAGTGTGTCTTGTGCCCTTCTTCGGCAGTTCCCAGTGTGGAAACCGGACGCGGCGGACCGACCTTGACCTTCTGCGGGCGTGCCGCCGGCTGCACCTGGGTGGCATTGGCATCCGGATTGCCCGATAGGCTCGCGAGGATTTTCTCCTTGGGGCCATCGGCGACCACCTTGCCGTCATCCACCACCACGATGCGTTCGACCAAGGCCAGCAACGACGGTCGATGGGTCACCACCACCACAGCTTGCCCCTCGGTGGCGCGTTTCAGATGTTCGAGAAACAACGCTTCGCTCTGCGTGTCCATCGCACTGGTTGGCTCGTCGAGCAGCAGCAGCTTGGGGCGTGCGAGCAGGCTACGCGCCAAGGAAACCAATTGCCGCTGACCGCCGGACAAGCCCTCGCCCATCTCGCCGATCGGCAAGTTGATGCCCTTAGGGTGCCTGGCCGCCACCCGGTCCAGACCGGTCAAGCGCAGCACTCGCAGGAACTCGTCTGCGGTCGATTCGGGCCGGCCGATCATCACATTCTCTCGCAGCGAACCGTAGAACAGCCGGGCATCCTGCCCCACGTAACCGACAGCCTTGCGCCAGTCGGCCGGATCGATCTGATTGACATCCAGACCGTCGGTGAACATCTGGCCTTTGACCGGCGAATACAAACGCGCCATCACCCGCAAGAGGGTCGATTTGCCACTGCCGATACGCCCGAGAATGGCCACCCGCTCACCGGCCCGAATTGACAGGTTGATGTCCTGTAGGACCGGTGGATTGGGTTGCATGGGCGGTGCTGGATAGGCAAAGGCCACGCCCTTGAGGGTGAGCTGCCCGGACAGCGACGGCTTGGCCAGGTACTCGCGATCCGCGTCACGGTCCACCGGCATGTCCATAAGTTTGTTCAACGACTGCAAGGCCGCCTTGGCCTGCTGGAAACGCACCGCCAGGCCGATCACCTGGCCCAGCGGCGCGGTGGCGCGACCGGCGAGCATTACCGTGGCGATCAACGCGCCCATGGTCAGGTCGCCGGCATCGATCAGGTACACTCCGATAATGATCAGCGCCACGGTCTGCAGTTGCTGCAGGAAGGCCACTACCCCAGTGGCGATGCTGGAGAGCTGGCGCGACTTCATCGAAGTCGCCGCCGACAGCGCACTGAAGGTCTCCCAGCGGCGCTGCATGTAAGCTTCGCCACCGATCGCCTTGAGGGTTTCCAAGCCCTCTACCGACTCGACCAGCACCCCCTGCTTGAGCGACGACTCACGCAGGTTCTCTTTCATGGTCCGCGCCAACGGCCACTGAATGATCACACTGATCAGCAGGATCAGAGGAATCAACAGCAAAGGGATCCAGCCCAAGGGCCCACCAATGACAAAAATCACTCCGACGAACATCAGCACGAACGGCAAGTCCGAGATCGCAGCCAGAGTCGCGGAGGTGGCGAAGTCACGCACCGACTCGAACTCACGCAGCTGGTTGGCGAACGAGCCCGAGGAAGCCGGCTTGTGCTCCATCTGGATCGACAGCGCCTGGCGGAACAACATCGTGCCGAGCACCAGATCGGCTTTCTTACCAGCGACATCGAGCAAATGGGCACGTACATAACGGGCCACAGCCTCGAACACCATCGCCACGGCGACGCCGATGCCCAACGACCACAGCGTGACAAACGCCTGGTTGGGCACTACACGGTCGTACACGTTCATGGTGAAAAAGATGCTAGCCAATGCCAGCACGTTGATCAGCACGGCACCAATGGCCGCACTGCGGTAATACCGGCGATAGCGCCACAGGGTGCTCAGCAGCCAGTGACCGGCCGCTTGTGGGGCCTGCTCACCGGCGCGGGTGTCGACCTTGGCTCGCGGCTTCACCAGCACGGCAAAACCGGTGTACATCTGATCCATGTCAAGCTGGCTGACTTCGACCGCTTCGCTGCCCACCTCAGGCAGCACAATCTGATAGATGAAGCTGCGCTTGTCTTCTGCCTGCGGATCACGTCGGCGCCCCAGTAGAATGCAACCACCCTGCTCCTTGCGCAGCAGCACCATGGGCATCAACTGGGTCGGTAGCAGTTGGGCTTGGCGTTCGATCAAGCCGGCAGACAGACCGGCATTCGACAGCGCCGCCAGCGCCAGTGAAGGCGACAACAGCCCGCCCTTGGGCAGGCCTGCGGTCAAGGCTTCCGGGGTTTTGCCAAAGCCATAGTGGTCGCATATCCAGGACACGCTTTGCAACAGCGTGTCCTGAATACGGGTTGGCGGCGCAGGCACAGCCTGATCCTCCATGCTTGAGCTGACAGGCATGTCAGTAGCCATCGCAAGGGTCCTGGGTCGAGGTCGGAGCCGCCTGACGGCGAGTCGACAGAGTTGAGGGCTTCCAAGCGTCACTTTGTGAGCCTGGCTATCGCCTGACCAATACGGTCGGCGACCTTGAAGCTGATAAGAGGATTCTGACTCTTAGCCTCTATCGACAGAACAAGACTTGTCCCAAAAGCCACAGGCCACGTGTTGCACGGACCGGTATTCGCCACAGTTTTTGTAGTCGCTGCCGAAGGTTACACAGGATGGCGAAGCTCTCGTATTTAAGATCGACGCGGTTTATCCGGCAGAACATTGCACGTAGTTTTACGACGACTGCACCCGAACACAAACCGCCCCGGGCGCAGACTTTGCCAGTGGATACAAATAGGGTGTAGACAAACTCAGTGACGAGCCGTCACTAGCCTGGCCTTCAGGCTGCGGCTGTAGGTTTCCCACTCCTTGCGGATCACGTCATAGGGCAAGTACAAGCTGAGCCGCTCGCTGGACTTCAGATCGCCGAATGCTGGAGCCCCGCCGAACAGCATACCCACGGTAATGCCAAGCACTGCGCCATCACGACCGTACACCGGGCCGCCCGACATGCCTTGCACTATCGGTCCGTCGTGTACCGCGTAGGCTGTCGGATCGCTGCTGTTGCTCAACCTGACCCGCATGCTCTTGGCTATGCCCTCGCCCTTGAGATCCATCAATATCGGGCTGAACCCCACCGCCGTGACCGGCTCTCCGAGAACAGAATCACGCCAGAGTGGGACCGGCCCCTCGGCCGGGTGCCGAATAAACACCATGTCGCAACCGGAACTGCAGTGGTAGGCCACATCCGGTAGCAACGGAATGTGCCCTACAGTCACCGCGTAATCCTGGTTCCACTGCACGGCACTACCCTGAAATAAATAAGGTAACGGAAAACCCGAATTGACCGTGAAATGACCACGCCAGGCATCATCGCCGCAAAGCGGACGAGGAATGCCGTTGCACCCCACCAACAGCAGCGGCGCGAATACCCAGACCAGGTGTGTTTTCATCGATGCGGCTTCCATGACGAGCGTTGAGCAGTGGTGACAACGGGAGCTTACGCCTCTCAATGTCCGACCGTTCCAACCAGCTTAGAACCTGCATGAAAATATGAAGCGACTTTACGTAGAAAGTCGGCAGCGGCGATGGATGAAAATCGTCCGACCGAAAGCAAAAAAAAGCCCCGTCGGTCCACGCTCGACGGGGCAATGGGGAAATATCCCCCCTAGAGAGGGCTATTGGCTGCGACGACTCAAGTCAACGCGCAGCACGACTCTGCGGTTCGGCGCATAACAGGGGATCTGCTCGGTCCGACTACCGTAACAACTGTGTACCAGCGGCTCGCGGCTGCCGGCACTGGTGGCGTTGATGATCGACTCGGGCAAGCCGTTGTCGATCAATAACTGACGGACCGTGGTCGCCCGCTGCAGACCCAGCAACTGGTTCTCGGCCTCATGGCCGATCGGATCAGTATGCCCCACCACCTGGACCTGACGGATCTGCGCGTCATCGCGTTGCAACTCCTTGAGCCACTGCGCGATGGCACGGTGCCCGGCGGCGGAAATATCCCCATAAGCTGCTTTGCCGAAGGCGAACAGCACGTCGCTGGACAAGGTGTAATCCTTGTAGAGTGCATCGTCGTCCAGGTAGTCGTAGTGACGACAGGCTTCCACCGTCTCTGCCCGTGACAGCGCGTGAACCTGGGCGCGGGTCTCGCGCAGTTCGCGCTCCGCCTCGTCACGTTTCACCGGCAACGGAAAGGTGGTGCCGTCCTCGCGCACGCGCAGGTAGTAGGTTTTGCCTCCCAGCAGCGAGGCCTGGTACAGATCCGTGCTTTTGCCCAAGTAACGCGGTGCGTCATCCAGATAGGCCCCCAGGGTATGGGTGCCGGGAGCCAGACAAAAACGTGTGTAACCACCCGGCAGCAGACCGGTATGGAACTGCCGGTCGACATAGATATGCGCCGCCCCCACCCGCTGGGTGCCGCCGGTCGTGCGGTAATACACCACCTGCACCTGGTCGACGCCCACCGGCGGCAACTCCTGGTAACGGTGGTCGAAGACCTTCCCGGGTATTTCCCCGGTCTTGGGCTGTTGCGCCAGCAACGGCGGGCAGCAGAACAGAGTCGCCGCGAATATCACGACGACCCTCTTATCAATTGTTTTGAACATCATCATGGATTCGCTATGGCGGCCGGTCATCCGAGCCGGCACGAACTGAATGGATCAGGGGGCGACGGCCTACCCTGGTGGCTGAACGGCCATCGGTGATGTCCCGAGTACAGAAGCCTTGCGATATTTTCAGAGCATTGAGAGCAGATCGACATAAGAACCGTCTCAAAAACTCAGCAAGCCGGGTGATAACCGTCAGACAAGGCGACACAGGGTCTGTAACCACGCACTGCAAACACCCTAACTCACGAGGATAAAAAACCGCCTCCCTTCCAAGCGAAAGGCGGCGGTTATTTATGCCGCGGTTATGTCGGATCAGAGTTGCTCAGGAGTCTCGACCCGTACTACCACCCGGCGGTTCGGCGCGTTGCACTGCACTTGCTCGCTTTTACTGCCGTAGCAGTCCTCGGTCACCGGCTCATGACTACCGGCGCTGGTGGCGCTGACCACCGAAGCTGGCAGGCCGCCGTCGAGTAGTAGGCGGCGCACGGTTTGTGCACGCTTGAGGCCCAGGACCTGATTGCTCGCCTCGCTGCCGAACGGGTCGGTGTGACCTATCACCTGGATACGCTTGGGCTGGGCATTGTCACTGTTCAACTGGGAGATCAACTCACGAACAGCGGCATAACCACCGGAGGTGATGTCCTGATAACCCGACTTGCCGAAGGCGAATAGCACGTCACCGGACAAGGTGTAGTCCTTGTAAGTAGCGCCCTGCTGGTAACGACAGGATTCCACTGCCGATGCCCGAGACAACGCATGGACCTGCATTCGGCTACCCGCAAGCTCGCGCTCAGCATCCATCCGCGAGACAACCTGCGGAGCGCCGTTGCTGCCGCTGTCGGAACGCAAGAAGTAGGTCTTGCCACCGAGAAACTCCGCCCGGTACATATCGGTGCTTTTGCCCTGATACTGCGGTGCGTCGTTCAGATAGGCCCCCAGAGTATGGTCACCCGGCGCCACACAGAAGGCCGTGAAACCACCAGGCAGCAAACCGGTGTGGAACTCACGATCCACGTAGACATGGGCCGAACCGTTGGCCTGCCCCGGCTGACCGGTGCGGTAGTACACCACTTGGGCCTGACCGCTGGAGACAGCCGCCACCGGCTGGTAGGTCGAAGCAAAAGCTTTTTCTACAGGAGCAGCCTGCACCGTCAGCGGCAGGCCGCAGAAGAGCACCGCGCCACAGAGCGCGGCAGTGATTGTGTTGTTTCGTTTGAACATGGTCATGACTCCACCACGAGCGCCGTTCGACCGGCACTCGGGTATTAAATGAATGGAGAGTTAGGCTGATGAGTTGGTAACCCGAAAGGACGGAGTAATGGCTCTGTCCCGCTTGGTTTACACCAGGTTGGTATGCACCCCGTCCTGCACCAACAACTCGGCACCCAGCGCGGAATGCTGGTACACCTCGTAGGTCACGCCTGCCACAGTCACTTGGCCCTGAGAGGCCCAACTGCCTGGATCGGTATCGCCGATCAGGCTGGATAGGTCGACCACATCACCGGCATCGCCGTTGACCATCATCTGCACCTTGTCTGAGTTGTGGAACAGATTGGTTTCGCCGTGATTGAGCACATCTTCCAGGGACAGCTTGAGGGTGTTATCGCCGGTGCCGGTGAGGTCGATGACTTCGATGGAGGTGAGCTTTGCACCCAGACCGGTTACATCCAATACTTGGTCAGCACCGACCAAAACTAGGGTATCAAGCCCTGCGCCGGCATGAATGGCACCATCCCCACTTTCCAGGCCGGCAGCGTTTTCCAGGGAAAAGATATCGTCTCCAACTGAGCCGTAATAAGCGCCGAACTCATCACCCCCTACCTGATGTTCAGTTGGCGTGTCGTGCCAAACAAAGCCATCGGGCCGCTCAAACTCAAAGTTGTCCATGAACCCCCACTCAGTGGTATGAGCGACAACCTTACCGATCAGAGTTCCTGGGGGGGCCTCATAAGACACCTCATACCCATTTGGATCACCTGGGAAGTTCAACGTTTTGAGTAGATTTCCATCGGTATCGTAAAAGCTATACGAGGCAGCGTTATGCACGTAGTCCGTGGTAAAACTCATCGAGGTACATGGATCATTTGGCGACACTTCTAGTGTGTCGTTTCCACTATAGCCAAAGTACAAGCGTAACCCGGAACCAAAGCCTGGAATTGGACTGGCACCATAGTCACCAATAAAAGTCTGCCCAACCAGAACCTTGACTTGCATGGTATCCAAAACAAGCGTTTCACCTACCCGATACACCGTCCTGTCCGTTGTATCTGTAAAGTCTTCGGTGGTTTTTCCCACAGAAATTGCAATGTACTGAGATGCATTGCCTGCCGAATCCACCAGCGCAGCACTAACACTGAACTCATCAAGAGGTTGTAAGGAAACAGGAACGTCAATCAGTACCTCACCTGCAGCAATATCAGCCTCGGTCAACCGGTAGTCCGCCCGCTGATCGCCGATCATCAGGTTCACCGAGTCACCAACAGACAATTGCGAACCATCGAATACAACCTGAACCGAATCGCTGAAGACCTCGATTTCACTCGGCGCATCCGGTGCCACCGTATCCATCGTCACAGCTTGGCTAGCAGTATTGGCATTACCCGCCAAATCCACGACTCGCGTCTGAATTTCCCAGTCACCGCGATGGCTGTTCTGATCAACAAAACTCCAGATCCCATCTCCATTCAACAGCGCATCCAGCCAAGTGCTACCACCATCGGTAGACACTTGCACTTTTTCACCCGCCGCCAAGGCAGCGCTCAGGTTGCCTTGAATCAATCGCCCCGCCGTACCGTCGTTGGTGACGAAGTCACTGCTGTCGGTGCCGCTGTCTTTGCCCATGCCGGTGACCACAGCCATTGCCTCGGGTGCGGCAGTGTCGACAATCACCGTATGCGGATCGGACTCCTCGCTCTGGTTACCCGCCTCGTCCTCAGCGATGATGGTGAACTTATGCTCACCATCGTTCAGAGGCGGGCTCGGCGTGAAGCTCCAGTTGCCGTCACCATCCACCGGTACACTACCGATCAGTTCGCCTCCGTCGTAGATGTGCACGGTGTCGCCTGGCTCAAGACCACCACCGGTCAGGGTCGGGGTGCTGTCATCGGTATGACCACCATTTTCGACCGGTCCCTGAATGGTGCCCACATCATCCGTAACATCGCCAATCGCCGGCTTGCTTGGCGCTGCTGTGTCGATGACCAGGTTGAACTCGGCGGTCGGTGCGCTTTCACCCGTCGCGGCAGTGACCACAGTTGCGGTGAAGTTATGGCTGCCGTCGGGCAGAGCTGGGTTCGGCGTGAAGCTCCAGCTACCATCAGCGTTTACCGGGGCGCTGCCCAATAGGGCACCGTCCAGATAAATGTTGACACTGGCACCTACGGTGGCCTGACCATGCAAGGTCGGGGTGCTGTCGTCAGTCACGCTGCCGCTGGCCAGATCACCCTGGTTGACGCCTTCGTTGTCCGAGACGTGAGTGATGCTGATCGTTACCGCACTGGTATCGACGGTGAAGTCGATCGGTGAGCTTTCTGGGCTTTGGTTACCAGCGGCATCCACCACTACGGTACTGAAGCTATGCTCGCCATCGACAAGGGCCGGGGCTGGCGTAAAGCTCCAGTTACCGTCGGCGTCCACTGGTACACGACCGATTTCCACGCCATTGTCAAAGATGATCAGGGTGGTGTTCGGCTCAGCTGTACCGGTAAAAGTCGGGGTGCTGTCGTCAGTGGTGTCACCGTCGTTGATCACACCAGTGATCGGACCTACATCATCGCTCAGCTCACGCACTTCCGCCGCTGCTGGCGCCGTGGTGTCCACAGTGATTGGATAGCCACCGGTCGAAGGACTGGTGTTACCTGCCAGGTTGGTGGCGTCTGCGGTAATGGTGTGAGGGCCATCGGCCAGGTCAGTGTCAAAGGTATATTCCCAACGTCCGTCCGACCCCACCAGTGCAGTACCGACGGCAGTACCGTCAACATAGACAGTTACGGTTGCGCCCGCTTCTGCCGTACCTACGATGGTAGGACGGGTGTCATCGGTCACGCCACCAGGCATGACGTTACCCTGCACGTCACCGACATCATCGGTTACACCAATGATTGCCGGTGCCGGTGGTGTGCCACCTGCAATCAGATCGAAGTCAAAGCCATCGGACGGTTCACTGACGTTACCTGCCGCATCCACGGCTTCCACCGTAAGATTATGTCCACCGTTAGCCAGTGGCAGGGTTGGTTCGAACGTCCAGTTACCATCTGCGTCGACGGGTGCGCGACCGATTTCTACACCATTGTCGTAGATGATCACAGTGCTGTTCGGCTCCGCCTGACCACGAATGGTCGGTTGGGCGTCATCGGTGATAGCACCAGGGGCAAGGTTACCCTGCTGGTCACCCTGATCATCGAACACGGAGTCGATAGTCGGCTTGCTGGGTGCACCGGTATCGACGATCACGGTGTGTGGGTCGGACTCTTCGCTGCGGTTGCCCGCTTCGTCTTCGGCGATGATGGTGAACTCGTGCTCACCGTCATTCAGCGGCGGGCTCGGCGTGAAGCTCCAGTTACCGTCAGCATCCACTGGCACGGTCCCGATCAACTCACCATTGTCGTAGATTTCTACCGTGTCACCCGGTTCAAGACCACTGCCGCCAAGCGTTGGAGTGGTGTCATCGGTGATACCACCGTTTTCGACCGAGCCTTGGGTCGCGCCCACGTCATCGGTAACCTCACCGATGGCCGGCTTACTCGGAGCTACGGTGTCGATAACCAGGTTGAAGTCGGCGGTTGGTGCACTTTCGCCGGTCGCGGCAGTGACCACGGTTGCGGTGAAGTTATAGTTGCCATCGGCCAAGGCTGGGTTCGGTGTGAAGCTCCAGCTACCATCCGCGTTTACCGGAGCGCTGCCCAACAAGACACCGTCCAGATAAATGTTGACGCTGGCACCTGCAGTGGCCTGACCTTGCAAGGTCGGAGTGTTGTCGTCGGTCACGCTGCCGCTGGCCAGATCGCCCTGGTTAACGCCTTCGTTGTCGGACACATGCGTGATACTGATAGCCACCGCACCGGTGTCAACAATGAAGTCGATCGGTGCGCTTTCTGGGCTTTGGTTACCCGCGGCATCCACCACCACAGTGCTGAAGCTGTGCTCGCCATCGGGCAGGCCCGGGGCTGGAGTGAAGCTCCAGTTACCGTCAGCGTCCACGGGTACACGGCCGATTTCCACGCCGTTGTCGAAAATGATGAGGGTGGTGTTTGGCTCGGCAGTACCGGTAAAAGTCGGGGTGCTGTCGTCAGTGGTATCACCGTCGTTGATCACACCCGTGATCGGACCAACATCGTCGGTCAGCTCACGCACTACCGCCGCTTCCGGCGCCATTGTGTCTACGATGATCGGGTAGTTACCGGTCGACGGACTGACATTACCTGCCGCATCAGTTGCCGTTGCGGTGATATTGTGCGAGCCATCGGCGAGATCGGACTCAGGCGTGAAACTCCAATTACCGCTGGCGTCAGCCACGGCGGTGCCCAACAGCACGCCGTTGGCATAGATGGACACGGTCGAACCGGCCTGGGCCGTCCCGTTGATGGTCGGCTTGCTGTCGTCGGTTACACCGCCGGGTGAAACGTTACCCTGAACGTCGCCGACATCGTCAGTCACACCGATGATCGCCGGAGCAGTGGGTGCGCCACCTGCGGCTAGGTCGAAATCAAAACCATCGGATGGTTCGCTGACATTACCCGCAGCATCTACAGCTTCAACAGTCAGGTTATGGCCACCGTTGGCCAGTGGCAATTCAGGCTCGAATGTCCAGTTGCCGTCTGCATCGACCGGCGCACGACCGATTTCCACGCCGTTGTCATAGATGATTACGGTGCTGCCAGGCTCGGCCTTGCCACTGATAGTAGGTCGGGCATCATCGGTGGTATCGCCAGGAGTGAGATTACCCTGTTGGTCACCCTGGTTGTCGAATACGGACTCGATAGTTGGCTTGGTCGGAGCACTGGTATCAACGATGATCACATGCGGATCGGATGGTTCACTTTCATTGCCTGCAGGGTCCTTGATCACCACCACGACTTCGTGGCTGCCATCCTCCAGCGGGGTTTCAGGGGTGAATGACCAATTGCCGTCTTCATCGACGATGGTTTCACCGATTGGCTTACCGTCGATGATCACCACTACGGTGTCGCCCGGCTCCAAGCCACCACCGGTGAAGGTTGGTTTGCTGTCATCGGTAAGGCCGCCGTTGTCGATCGGGCCGGTGATGAGACCGACATCGTCGATAACCTCACCGATCACACCTTTTTCCGGTGCGACGGTGTCAACGATGATGGTGTGGGGATCAGACGGCAAACCGGCGTTGCCGGCGGCATCGACGGCCACGGTGGTGAAGACATACTCGCCATCGGCCAAGGCCGGATTGGGCGTGAACGACCAGGAACCATCAGCATTGACAGTAGTTTCACCAATTTTCTCACCATTGGCGTAGACATCGATACGCGAGCCGGCTTCGCCGGTCCCGGTCAGTGTCGGAGTATTGTCATCCGTATGGCCGCCATTGGGAATCGAGCCCTGAACTGCGCCGACATCATCCACTACATCACCAATCGTGGATTTGCCCGGCGCAGTGGTGTCGATGATGAAGTCGAATTCGTCGGAGGGTTCGCTGATGTTACCGCTCGGGTCTTTCTCGACCACAATAATGCTATGCGGTCCTTCAGGCAGTGGATTGGTCGGGGTGAACTCCCAGTTACCGTCTTTATCGACAATGACTTGGCCAATCGGCTTGCCATTGTCTTCGATGATGATGGTGTTGCCTGGTGTACCGGTACCGGTGAAGGTCGGGGTCTTGTCGTCCGTCACACCACCCTTGTCGATCGCCCCCTGGATGCTGCCGACATCGTCGTGGGCACCACCGATGGAAGGAGTCGCGGGAGCAACGGGAACCACACCATTATCACCTCCGCCACCGTTGCCACTATTCTTGTCTTGGTTCTTGCCAATAGCGTACGCCGCACCGGCCAGAGCGAGTGCTCCAAGACCAAGCAGCGCCGGCAGAAAGTTGACCCCTGCCGCAGCTACCAAACCGTTGCCGAAACCCAAGAGCTGGTCCGCCCCCAGCACCTGGGCCGAGGAGTCGCCATCCTTCAGGAAAGCGGCTTCGTGATCCTGCTCGGCGTCGGAAGAGATGTATTCGTAGTAGGCGCCGTCTTCAGCCATACCGACCAGTTGACCGTCACTACCGTAGAAGTCCTCGATGATCAGTTGTGGCTGATCCAGCTCGGTCCCTTCCAGACTCAGATGCAGGTCTTTACCGACCCGCTTGATGGTGACGTTTTCCGGCGCTACACCTTTGTCGCCTTCGGCGAGAATGTAACTGCCGCCACGGACCGCCTTGATCCGTACCGGTTCACCCTGCTTCGTGGTACGAAGCTCCAATGCCTGGGTAATTGTCTTGCCGTCCACTACGGCGATATTCACTGCACTTGGGTTCACGTGCTTTGCCTTTATTAGTCAGGTTGCTCATCACACCGGAATGCCCGGTACGCCTTTCAATCAACCAGGGCATTCCGCTATTCATGGAAGTCCTTGGGATATAAGAATTCTCTTGAAGACACCTGTTCGGAGATATGAGACCTGTCCCAAAACGGTCGACCATCGAGCACCTGGAACATATGCAGATAGCAAAGGTTGGTGAGCGTGTGCCGTGCAGTGTCGTGCCTTTCTGCATAGGAACGAGCCCGAGATGGTGGCGTACCAGGCAGCCTTCGACCTGAATTTCCAGCAAGATGACTCCCACAGGAAGCGGTGTTGGTTTGTTTGGGCGCATTGCCTGCTGTCGCTGATGCAGGACGATTGAGACAGGTCCTATCGCTTGACGCTTCGACGCTCCGCAGACTGCTCCCTGATCAGTCAGCGATCACGTGCCCTCCACCTCTGACCACAGGCGATGGCACGGCATCTTTTGCATGACTGGGTATCTGTATATTGCAATCTAGGAATATCGATGACACTGCAGAACGCTTTATTGTGCCTGGCCTTGAACATCTACCATGAGTCTCGCGGCGAGCCCCTTGAAGGGCAGATCGCCGTAGCCATGGTGACAATGAACCGTGCCAGCTGGGAAACGCCCAATGTGTGCAAGGTGGTCTATCAAGAGAAACAGTTCTCCTGGACCCATCAAGTGCAGAGTCCGGCCCCGAAAGAGCCTAACGCCTGGGCCAATGCCCGTCGGGTAGCCCGCACAGTAATCGAGAAGCAGCACGTTGATGTAACCCGGGGAGCAACGCACTTTCATGCCAGGACCGTCCGCCCGCAGTGGCGAAACTCACTGAAGAAGACCACCGCAATTGGCCGTCATGTTTTTTATGCCCAGAAGTAAGCCACTCACAACGAGTCAGTTTCGTGCCCCTGTGCACCAGCAGCCTTCCTGGCGCAAAGAGCGCCTTCGAGGCGCAGCACATCCTCGTCGAGCATAGAAGGGAGCCCGGAAGCCGAAGATTTTTCCTCGATTGCCTTGGCCATCCCAGCAACTTCAGGCATGCCAACACTCAGCGCAGCACCAACAATACGGTGCGCTACTCGCGCGACCTGACGCCAATCAGCCACATCCATGGCCTGACGAAGCACGACCAAATCAACTTCGACACTGATAAGAAATGCCTCATGTAAGCTGGCATCATCAAGCGTATCTGACAGCCGATTATTCCCATCGACGCCACCACCTAGAGACTCATGCCCGATATCGCACCACATCTCGATGGTCGCCTGCAGCTCGTTCAACCTGAGAGGTTTGGAAAGAACGCCATCGATACCAGCCTCCAGGCAGGCCGCAAGATGTTCCGGACCGCCCATGGCCGAAATGGCGATGATCGGTACATGCCGACCACTGCCGAGCTCTTGCTGGCGAATCCTGGATGCCACGGTGTAGCCATCGATGTCTGGTAAATTGCAATCGAGCAGCAGGATATCAAACGCCGTTTCGTCAATACCCTCGAGTGCCGCCTGCCCGCTCTCGACCAGAACCGCCGTATAACCCAAAGTACTCAGCTGACGCTCAATGACAAAACGATTTTGCGGATGATCCTCCACCACCAGCACGGACAATAGCGTGTGTTGGTGGTGGTCTTGCTGCAGCCCCACCGGACTATGTCCGTGCGTATCTGCAGCACTATCAACCTTGGCCACCACGGCGTTACCTGTGTTCTGTCGACTGAGCGCTACCGGAATCCGCACATCAATTACTGTCCCCTGACCAGGCTCGCTTTGCAGGTGAATGTCTCCCTGCATCAACTCAACCAAATCCTTGCAAATCGTCAGCCCTAACCCAGTCCCACCGAACTTGCGCGTAGTTGATTCGTCAGCCTGGGAAAATGCGCGGAACAGCCTCCCCTGCTGACGCTTGGGAATGCCGATCCCACTGTCCGACACACGAAGGGACAGCAGGCCCTGCGTCGAATCCTGCTGGTTCACAACAAGATCAATACGGACCTCAACCTGCCCCTTCGCGGTGAACTTGACGGCATTGGAGATCAGGTTATTCAGCACCTGGAGAATACGATGCGTGTCGATGATCGGCCAAACACCTTCCTCCAGTCGCAGATTAAGCATCAGCGGCAAACCTTTTTCCTGGGCGCGGATTTCAGCCATGCTGACAGCCTCCCGAGCGAGGGAAGCGATGTCGGTGGCCTTGCAGTTCAGCACGAGCTTATTGGCCTCCATCTTGGAGAAATCCAGAACATCGTCGAGCAAATTTAGCAAGCTGTTCGCCCCGGACGCAGCTACCTTCGCCAGGCGTGCCTCTTCAGGCGCGAGCCTGGACCGCTCCAGTAACTCGACAGAGGACAGAATGGCGTTCATGGGGGTGCGAATTTCATGACTCATTACCGCCAGAAACATCGCTTTGTCGCGCTCGCTGCGTTCCGCGCGCCGACGAGCCTTCACAGCTCGATAGACCAGCACCCCGAACAGCATGAACAAACTCACTGCCGCTAGCGCTTGCCACTTGTAGTAGTGCAGCACGATTGGCCAGGACGGTAGACCGTAATCTGTGGGCTCCACCCAACGTTCCATCATCTGATCGGTCTCGAGGGCAGTCAAAGAACCAATGGATTTGTCAATGATGGATAGCAGCAGAGGTTCATCTATATGCACCCCCATGCTAAGCACCGCCGGCATGTCAACGATGGTTCCTGCAATATGCAAAGCACCGAGGTAACGTCGCTGAATGATCGGCAGCAAGGCAGTATCCACATCAATCGCCGCCTCCGCCTCTCCCATCGCCACCAGATCAAGTGCTTGGGAGGGGGTGACAACGGTCAGAAGCTGAATGCCAGGGAAGCGTTGACGAAGATTGCGCTCATATGCCCCGTCGCCTTTGACCGCAACTTTTTTCCCGGCCAGTTGCCGAGGGTCGAACACCGTCGGTGAATTGGCCCGAGTGACAATCAGCGTCGAGCCTACGAAGTACGGTTTGCTGTAAGCAATTTTCTTGCGCAATACCGTCGAGGAAAGCAGCTCGGAAACCGCCGGCAGAAGCTCGACCCGCCCCTCCTCCAGGGCTTGTCTGGCATCGCTCCAACTGGTGCCGGGTACCCAGCGAAACTGCAAGCCCGATACTCGTGAAATCGCCTTCAGGTATTCGGCGCTCAGCCCTTTGTAGACACCGTCCTCAACATACTCCAAGGGGCGCCAGTCAGCACCAACCGCAACATTGATCACAGGGTGCGAAGCGATCCATTGCCGCTCCTGCTCGGTGAACAAACCAGCGTCCTGAGCCCATACCGAAGAGCAGGCGTAGCCGATACAGCAGAGCAGAGTCAGCAATACCTTGCACAGCAAAATCAAACAGGGCTCAACTCGCCACGGATCTTGTACAGCTCGGAATCGCAACGTATCCCTAGTTTGCGGAAGGCCGATTGTTTCTGGCCGCTGATGGTCTTGCGACTGCGGGTGAACTTGAACGCAATCTGAGACACCGACATTCCGTCCAGACAGCATCGCAATACCTCCTGTTCCTTGGGGGAGAGTAGCGGGTTGCTGACAAGCGCAGAATCAGAGTCGACACGGGTTGAGCTACCGACTTCATCGTCCGCTTGCCGGGCTGGTACATGCCCCAGCTCCAGCGCAATCGTCTGGGCCAGATAGATACGCTCGCAGGCCACCGTCCGAATGGCTGCGATCAAGTCATCGACTTTTTGTGACTTGCCGACAAAACCACAAGCCCCCGCACGTAGAGCCAGCGAAATAGTCGCGGGACTTTCAGCGGAAGAAGACACTAAAATTCGAACGTCTGGATGACGTATGCGCAACAACCGAATCAGGTTTAGACCATCCAGTTCATCCTGCTGCAGAGAGTAGTCCAGTACCAGCACATCCACCGGATCGTGGCGCAGACCGGTCAATAACTCACGACTACCGGTATACATAGCGCTCAGCTTAAGATCCCTCTCCTGCCCTACTCGGGCACCGAATCCTTTCAGGATAAGCGCATGGTCATCCAGTATGGCAACACGCAATGGTGACAAATTCGACCATTTCATCTCCGACCCTCCCGGCAGCAGCAAACGAACGACAACTGTCGTCATGGCGCGGTCGATCCATTGGAGAGTGGTCAATTCCAGTAGACTCCTCCCCAACCGAACCTCAGCGGTATGCGAGCCAGTATCAAGACCTAGGGGAACGAAGTGACTAGGAAGTTTCCGAGCAAGCGCTCAGAAACAGATTATTCTGAGCATCCTGCACGCCACCATGAGCGCAGTACACGCAATTAGGCTGTGATGAAGCCTGGTTTATCGAGAAAACCAAACCTTCTCGAGCGTTAAAGAAACTCAGGTCCGGTGGCGAGAAAGATTCTTGAACAGGTCCATATCATTTTTCAAACCCAGCTTCCGGTAGGCCGCCAGCTTCTGGGCGCTGATGGTTTTGACACTGCGTCCGAATCTGTACGCAATTTGGGTAACGGTCAGCCCACTGATGCATAGCCGCAGAACGTCTCGCTCTCGCGAAGACAGAACAGCGTTGGTGAGCAGCGCTGCTTCAACATCGCTCGATTCGGCTGCAATGGTAGTAGTCGATTGCGCTTGGGGTTGGTTCTCCGCAAGACCGCTACAGCAGTACAGCCCACCAGCTGCCAAGGCGCGAACAGCCTCCACATATGCCTTGAGTGGTTGAGTCTTACAAACGACTCCACGGACTCCCAATGTGAACAGCAATGTCGCCACGACTGTATTGGGAGCGGGCATTAACGCCAGTAGCTTAAGCTGCGGAAGCTCTTTTTTCAGGGTTTTGATGAGACCTATTCCATCGCTTTGTTCAAGCGTGTGATCCATCAATAGCAGATCGATCTCCCCCTGATGTGCGGCGCGCAAGGCATGATTAGAGCTGCGATAAGAGCCCGTCACCACCATGCCTGATTGACTGGCGAGATGCCTGCATAGGCCATAACGCACAACCTCCTGCTCATCCAGCACTCCGACCCTGATTGCGTTCAACATGACGTAGTTCCCTCTCCTGATAACCGACCTGTCCTTTGGTAAGGAGCAGGATAGGTACTTGGAGATGCGATAGAAACGGTTCAGATCATTTTCAAGACAACTCTCAAAAGACGCCTTCAAATAACCTTGGATTGCCGTATGACTTGTATTCCAGATAGGCCGAGTTTAATGACTTCGAGCCCGACCTCTTCTAGGACCTGTCTCAAATTATCCAGATATGACAGACGGTTTGGCGTCCCCCTGAAGCCAGACTGGTTACCAAGCCCTTTCTCTCTCAATCGAAGATGTGGTCCGCTGGCGAATGGAAACGCACCTGTCATTAAGCCTGGGAAATTTCCTGAGCGGATCAAGACCATTCCGAGTGACACACCATCAGCGACGAACGAACATGAGTCGGCATGAAGAGTCCCAGGCAACCGACTCTTCACAAACTTAAGCTTAGTGACGCGAGACAGGGGCAAATGATGGCCAATATAAAGTTGAGAATTCTATTGGTCGGGAAGTATCCCTCCCGATTACTGATGTCTGAACAGGTGCTCAATCGACTTGGTTATTACCGGATCGCCTCAACGACTTCCGCGACGGAGGCTGTTTGCCTGGCACGTTGCGTACCTACACCGTTCGATGTTCTTATCGTCGACCACGATATTATCCAACCCTCAGGGCTCCACCTGATCGAGCGCTGCCACCAGCAGGGTCTGGCCGCACATTTTATCCTGAGCGGCAACCCGCCTCAGGCTCTGCGAATACGCGCAAAGGAACTCTGCCCGGCACTATTGGGAAGCTTGTCCGCACCCACGTTGATCCGCCCGTTACTGTCGCAAATCGACAAGACTCTGGCTTCGTACAATGTTGAATCCAGTCGTCCACTGTTTGACATGAGCTATTGAGGGGTACGTAACTTGCGGGGAATGACTGCGCCAGAAATACCCGTCACCTTAAAAAACACCGGCTCCAACATCACCTCAAAATGACAGCGCCCCCAGTCCGTGGGACAGCCGCTGAAGGAGAGTTGTGGAGGCTCTACTCACGAAAGAGCCTCATCACTGACCTGGCCCTTGTAGGAGCAAGCTTGCTCGCTATGAGCGTCAACGGTAACGTGCCGTACCAGCGAATAATCAATGAGCTCACAAAACTGGCGACCCAACTAGTTGCCAATCCAATTCTTCAGAACGACTTCGAGGAGATCGACTTACTCAGCAGCACTATCGAGAAGCCAGATAGTCAGGTTGCTAGCCTGCAAAACGCTACGCCAGTCGAAACAGCTGTACTGTCCATCCATCAGCAGCGCATCCATGGCCAAGTCACTGTTGCTTTTAACTTCATTGCCCTATAAACGACCCGACGAGAAAACAGATCAGACACCACAGACAAGTACAGTCAGCTTTCATAAGTACAGATAGGTGCCCTAAACTCTATCAGGCTCACTGGTGCTTCAGTAAATGCAGTGAGACAAAACGGGTTTATCCCCGCATTTCCAAGACCTCCGCAGGGATCTAATCTGAGCGCCCCTCGAGACGCAGTAATCTATCCATTCGATACACTATTCCCTCTACCCTGTGCTGCTTTTGGGGCTTGGCGTAGCACGTAATTCAGGGGGACAGGCCATGAAACAATACACCCAGCCGCGCATCCACATCCACGACAGAAAGTTGCTTTTCAGTCATTTTATTGACCGCTTGAATTCTGAGCTCTTCGGGGAAGCGCTCGCCTTTCACAACACTTCATTAATTCACCTACTTTTAAGGCCTTGATGTCCCAAGAAACTAAAGCAATCACTTTGAGACAAATCCTAAATACAAAAGAGAAACCAACATTAGCCTAAACACCATAACCATTGATGGTTTATTGATGATACCTTGGGCCAACTCTAGACAGGATCACCTACAATACTTTATGCCAATCTCGGAGTTAGAACCTTTTTGGACCTCACCTCATAAATAACAGCATAGCCAAAGAAGGATTATTTGGTGCATCACATCAAGGATGGACCCCAATGGAAGTAATCATCGTGAGGGAGCCAGATGACTGGGGAGCATTTAGAAAACCACTCTCCACAACAGGGGCATGAAGTTCTCGACATTGTGGGTACGTTGCAAGCTTTTATTAGAATGGCTGCTCCGCTCAAGGTTGATATGGTGCTGGAGGGGGAAACTGGTACTGGCAAAGATACCTTGGCACGACGTATCCACCAGCTTTCCTGTCGCGAGGGCCCGCTCATTGCGCTGAACTGCGCGGCGGTTCCGGAACAACTGGCTGAGAGCGAGCTGTTCGGGGTCATGGCTGGTGCTTACACCGGTGCTTCGAAGTCGCGAGCGGGCTACATTGAAGCGTCCAACCATGGCACCCTTTATCTTGATGAGATCGACAGCATGCCCCTACTGCTCCAGGCCAAACTGCTACGAGTCCTGGAAATGCGAGGTATAGAACGTCTCGGTTCTACACGCTTCATCCCCCTGGATCTACGAGTCATTGTCGCTACCCAGACGCCGCTGGAAAAACTGGTGGAAGAGGGTAAGTTTCGTCGCGATCTGTTCTTTCGCCTGAACGTGATCAAGATCCAGCTGCCGACCCTGAGTTCAAATTTGCAGCACATCCTGCCACTGTTTCAGCAATTCGCACGCGAATCCGCCAAGCGTCATCAAATGCCCATTCCAGAGTTTGCTCCTCATCTGCTCAAGTCCCTGCTTGGCCATCGTTGGCCGGGTAACATTCGCGAACTCAAGTGTGCCGCAGAGCGCTTCGTACTTGGTATGCCGGTCTTACAGAGCGCCGAGGAGCTCACCGACAGAGAAGGCGCAATGCCACTAAAGAGTCATCTGCGCTTGTTCGAGAAAACCTTGATCCAGGATTGTCTGGCGCGTCACGCCAAGTGCATTGATTCGGTGATAGGTGAACTGGGTATCCCGCGCCGTACTTTGTACCACCGAATGAAAAGACTGAGCATTGAGCCTCCTGAGCTTTAGAGTCGTGCGTGTTCCCTTTTTTAAACTGGCAGGCTCCAGTTCCGCACACTTTTTACCCTCCATGGAACCACTTCCGAGAATCGACCACTCATTGTTTGAGTACCAAATTGGATACTCAAACAATCTTTAATTATAAGGAGTAATAACCATGGCTATGGGTGCTTCCCTTGCCGCTTCAATGGCGGCGCAACAGCAGATGGATCAGACTTCAGCTGCAACCACTACGATGAATGCCCAAGCTCAGTCCCAAAAGATGATGACTGATACCATCAACGGTATCGCCAGCGCCTATCAGGACTCTGCCACCAAAGCGCAGAACGCCGCTCAGCAGACCGGTAAATCGATCAACTACTAGTGGGGATGGCCCTCTTGATCATGATCGAGAGGGTCATGATTTACATCGTCAATTAGGAGCAGACCTATGCTTTCTTCTTCGATTTATCAACCCGGGGCAAACTCGCCTCAGGGAAATTTCAGTACGTTCTACATGACTGGTTCCCAAAGCAACTCCGACAGCATCGCCAGACAGATTGCCTCACTACTGAGTGAAGCCCTGTTCGAGAAGACTGGCAGTGGTGCCAATATCCGTGACACGAATAATCCCTTGCTGGGCATGATCGCCGACCATATGGACAAGAACCCCAACCAGTTCGGTAAACCCCACGACGCTAATGGCAAGGTCCGCAACTGGCGTGACGAACTGGGGGAAGACAATTACCTGAACAACGACGAGAAAGAAGCTTTCACCAAGGGGTTGGAAAGTCTGCTCGAGGAGTTTCTCGGCACAGGTCCCCAAGGCGTCGGTAGTGTGAATGGTAGCAACAACAACGGCTGGAACGGCACGGGTAACAGCAGCGGTACTCAGGAGCTTCTGTCCTCGCTGTTGGGCAACCTAGGCGAGGAAAAACTCGACAAGCTGCTCAAGCCGAGCGGCAGCGGAATGTCCTTCTCCAACGACGACAAGGACGTCCTCAAGGAAGTCGCACGCTTTATGGACATGCACCCTGAAGAGTTTGGCAAACCCGACGACGCCAACGGCAAGGTCCTCAGCTGGCGCGATGAACTGGGTGAGGACAACTATCTCGACAGCGACGAGAGCAAGCAGTTCCAGAAAGCAATCGACATGATCAAGGGTGAAGTCAAGGGCAGCGCCCAAGGCAACTCCCTGGGCGGACTGTTCCCCAACGCCGAGCAGAACTTCCTCAATGGTGGCGCAGGCAACACTCTGAAAACCGATGCCAGTATCGCGGCAGGCAATCTGCTGTCGGTGCTGATGCAACAAAGCACCATCAGCTATCGCGTCTGAATGTAAACCTTCGTCCTGGCAGGAGTATGAGATGGCGATTACAGAGGTAAAAGCTAACCACTCGGGTCTACCCGGTTCCGAAGGACTGCCGGTCAGGCCGCCTGCCGAGTCGGACATTACTTGGTTTAACGTGCAGATGCAGCAGGTCGCGGCCCGTCCAGCCCACAACGAGGTTCCGGCATCGCCGATATCCCAAGCTTCAACAGTCTTGCAGAAACACTCCGAGCGTGCCGCTCGCGACCTGCAACGGGCGGCTCGCTCGGTAGATGCGCAACAGGCCTTGCAGGCTAACCGCTCATTATCTTCGTTCTACCTGGAAAGCTTGCTCAGCGCCAAACTGGTGAGCAAGGCTGCCCAGAGCGTAGAAAAACTCACCAGTCTTCAATAGGGTAAACCTATGCAGCTCAAGGTGCTCAGGTCGCTTGTTATGGCCTTGACGATCCTGTTATCGGCGGGCTGTAGCGACCACATGGAACTGTATCGCGACTTGTCCGAGCAGGACGCCAACGAAGTGCTGGCCGAGCTGGCCAGTAAGCACATCGAAGTGCAGAAACGACAGGACAAGAACGGGGTAGCGGTGCTAGTGGCGACACCGGACATTTCTCGTGCGGTGCGGGCGCTGGAAGCCGTGGGCTTGCCCCATCGTTCACGGTCGAGCCTGGGCGAAGTGTTTCGCAAGAATGGGGTGATCTCCTCGCCCCTGGAGGAGCGCGCACGTTACCTCTATGCGTTGTCTCAGGAGCTAGAGCAAACCCTGTCGCAAATTGACGGCGTGGTGGTGGCCCGGGTGCACGTGGTTCTGCCCGAGCGCATTGCGCCGGGCGAACCAGTACAGCCGGCTTCGGCCGCAGTGTTCATCAAGCACCGCGCCGAGCTGGATCCGGATACCGTGCTACCGCGCATCCGGCGCATGGTAGCCAGTAGCATTCCCGGCATCAGCGGCGCTGATGACAAGAAACTCGCCGTGGTCTTTGTCTCGGCCCAGGATTATCAGGAAACAACGGAACAGGTGAAAATAGGCCCTTTCAGCACAACCCGCGAGCGCCTGTACTTCTGGAAGTGGCTGGCGGCTGTGTGTGCAGTGGCCTTGGTGTTGCTGGTGGGTGGCCTGCTGGCGATCAATCCGGTGTGGCGCCAACGCCTGCTCAAAGTCGTCGGCAACTCTCGGCCTGTACCGTCCGACCCCTCATGAGCCGGCTAACGGTCTCTGACGAGCAGGCCCTAGACTGGGTACGCTGGTGGGTGCAGGGGGCGCGGCAGGCAGATGCCAGTTGGCGTCTGGGTGAGGCGGGAGTTAGTTCTGAACTGCGGGTTTGCCTACAGCGTCATGGTGATCCCTGGCTCGACCAACTGCTGGGCATGACCTCGGCCTGGCCACCACCGCCCAACACCAATCTGTTGTCCTTGCTGGCCATGGACGAGGCGTGCTGGTCGCGGGGGCTGATTCTCGCGGTGGCGGTCTGTGCCGGTAGCCCGCCGCTGGCTCTGCCCGGGCTCGACCCGGCGGACCTGATCTGGTGCCGGCGCTTGGGCAAGAGCCTTCAACCGGGCTTCTGGCTGCCGGACCAATGGCACGAGGGCAGCCCTTTCACCCGGGGGCTACGCCTGTTGCGAGCCTGGGTTGGCGACTCGGTTTGGCAGCGCCTGCGCCTGCACTTTGCCCGCGACGCCATCGAAGAAGCAGAACGCGTGACCTTCGAGGGCCTGCCGGCCCCGCGCCTGGCTGCGTTGTGGCAGGCGATCTTGGTACTCCATCACTTTTCCCAACAAGGAATGTCCCATGTTGACTCGTCGCAACCTGACCCTGAGTCATCCCCAGTTGCTGTCTGATGGCCCCGTGCTGCGCCGTGAAACTCTGGAGAACAGTCTGTTAGCCGAACAGTTGCTTGAAGCTGCTCAGGCCGAAGCCGAAGCCTTGCTGGTCAGCGCCCGGCAAGAGGCTGAGCGTATGGGGGAAGAGGTCCAAGCCCAGGCGCGGGTCGAAGTCTGGTGCCAGGCTGATGCACTGCTCGATGACTGGCAGCAGCAACGACAGCAGATGTGGGTACACATCATTGCCACCGCCGAGACTCTGGTGGGCCAGGCCTTGCAGAAGCTGTTGGGGGAGCAGCCCGACAAAGCACGGATCCGTGCAATGCTGCACCACCTGATGGCCACCCAGACACAGGAGCAGGTGGGCGTGCTGCATACCCACCCGGACTGGCTGGAAACGACCGCGTTGCAGTTGCAGCAGGCTCAAGCATGCTGGACCCTGCGCGCAGACCCACAATTGGCTCCCGACAGTTTGCTACTGCGCACCGAGCTGGGCGACTTCAGCTTCAGTTGGAGTTGCCTGGCCGAGGCGCTATGGTCGCAGCCGGACAGCGTGGCGCATTGATCGGCGAAAGCTATGGAACCAGCTTCGGGCAAGCGCCACTCAGTGGACAGTTCCCGTACTTGGAGTATCACCATGTTTTCTTCTGAGGCACTACGCCGCCGTCTCGACAATAACTTCGAACACGCCCAAAAAGGACTCGACGCCGCCGCTCTGGGCATGGATATGGAAGCTTTCTCTCTGGACGACATGCATGCCTTCAACTCGGCAATCCGTCAGTCATCTACCGCCAGCTGGGCGGCGAACCAGGAAATTGTGGTCAAACACAACCTGGCCAAGGCAATCATCAATGAAATCCGTTGAGCTGACAGCCACTGTGCAACGCTGGCTGGACTGTGGCGACAGCGAGCTCAAGCTACTTATCGATCTGCAGCTGGTGCACCTGCAACGGCGCACCGCTGGGGTACTGTGCATCGCCATGCTGAGTCTTGTCTGGAGTGGCGATGACCTCGACCTGGAAGCTGCATTGCGCCTGTCAGGCCCCAGCCGCGGGTGCTTCAGCGGCGCGCTGGCGCTGGACCCGATGGAGCGCCGATTGTGCCTTATGCACTACCTGAAGTTCGACAGCGTGACTTCGGTCATCAGCGCCCTCGAAGTCTTGATCAATCAGCGGGACGTGTGGGAAGCACTGCTTGAAGACAATGCTGCTTCGGCCCGCCTCCAGAATCGTCCTTTGCCATTGGGAAAACCTTATGTTTAAGCGACTGTGCCGGTTTTCCCTGCTGATGGTGCTGCCCTGGCCGACATGGGCAGCAGTGCCCGAAGAATGGCGTCAGTCGGCCTACGCTTATGATGCCACGCAAACCCCTCTGGAGACTGTTCTCAAGGACTTCACCAACGCCCATGGCGTGGGGCTGAGCCTGAGCGACGTCAGCGGTGTGGTGAACGCCAAACTGCGGGCGGCTAACGCTCAAGAGTTTCTCGAACGGCTGGCTTTGGAACACCGATTCCAATGGTTCTTTTACAACGACAAACTGTACGTCAGTCCGCAGTCGGCGCAGGTCTCGCAGCGCTTGGACGTCTCGGCCGATGCGGTGCAGGATCTAAAACAGGCGCTGACTGACGTCGGGTTGTTGGACAGGCGCTTCGGCTGGGGCGAACTACCCGATGAGGGCGTGGTACTGGTCAGAGGGCCCGCGCGCTATATCGAGTTGATCCGAAGTTTCAGCAGCAAGAAGGACAAACCCGATGAGAAGCAAGAGGTGATGATTTTTCCACTGCGCTACGCGTCGGTAGCCGACCGTGAGATCAATTACCGAGAGCAGAGCATGACCATCCCCGGGGTGGCAACGCTTCTTAAGGGAATGCTGGACAACCGCACGCGCCCGCCGCCCCAGGACCTCAAGGCCAATGTAGAAGCCCTGCAAAGTATGGCCGACAAAGCCCAAACTAGAATTATCAACCTGGCCAGCGAGCGGAGCGCCAGCCGCAGCGAGGTCAAGCCCGAGGTCAAGCAGCAGGGTCGGGTCGCGGCCGACGTGCGCAACAATGCAGTGTTGATTTATGACAATCAGGACAAGCGTGTGATGTATCAGCAGTTGGTGGAACAGCTGGATCTATCGAGCAACTTGGTGGAAATCGACGCGATCATTTTCGATATTGACCGTAGCGAGTTGTCGAACCTCGAATCACGCTGGTCGGCCCAGGCAGGCAGTTTCAGTTTTGGCAGCTCATTGCTCAGCAGCGGCTCATCGACGCTGTTCATTCACGATTTCGGTCGTTTTTTCGCCGAGATCCAGGCTCTTGAAGGGCAAGGTATGGCCTCAGTGATCGCTCGGCCATCGGTGCTGACACTGGAGAACCAGCCAGCGGTGATCGACTTCAGCCGCACCCAATACATCACCGTCGCTGGCGAGCGGGTTGCCAATATCCAGCCGGTCACCGCTGGCACCAGCCTTCAGGTTATCCCGCGAACGATCTCCGGGACGCAGCACATCAGCTTCCATTTGATCGTCGACATTGAGGACGGCCAGCTTGAACAAGCCATTGACCAACAGACCCCGACAGTCAAACGCAGCACCGTCAGTACCCAGGCGGTGATCAGTGAAAACCGCTCATTGATGATTGGCGGTTTTCATGTCGACCAGAGCGGCGATCAGAAAAACCAGGTGCCAATTTTGGGCCAGTTGCCGCTGATCGGGTCGCTTTTTTCCTCAACCAAACGAGAGGTGTCGCGGCGCGAACGGCTGTTCATTCTCACTCCCCGGCTGATCGGGGATCACCTTGATCCGGTGCGCTATGTTGCAAACAACAACCGCGCGAAACTGGAGGATGCTCTGACTTCCAGCCGACAGCCGGGAGAAAATGCATCGGCTCTGCGGGCGAGCATCGGTAAGGTGTTCGCTGAATTGGCGCGGGGGCAAACTCCAAATATTGTTTACCGGGTTTCAGCCGGAGCAGCTCTGCACGACCTGTGTAAAATCGGCAATTCATTCGTGCTGGATCACAAGCGAATGCAGTGGTTTGGTGGGGAGGATTTCGCGGTGGTGGCTGGCGTGGTCAAAAACGTAAATGTCAAACCGCAACGCTTCAGCCCGGTATTCTGTTCAGGGCCACAGACATTGGCTGTGACGGTTGTCTCTGACTTCCTATTGCAACCTGGTGAATCAACTGAGGTTTTCGTGGCAGTGCAACCGACCGCGGCTCCGGTGCGAGTTTCAAGGCTACCTGTGCATTAGTGAAAAGTATAAGAAAAGATTCAATAACTCGAAATCAAATATTTGAAAGCAACCTTGCCTAAAACAAAGTAGCCTCGCTACAGAGCGAGATTGCGCGTAGAGTCCGACAAGGGGTGAGGAGATGAGATTACATCATGTCAGTATTATGCTGATAAGTTTACTTCTATTAAGTGCTTGCACTGCATTCCCTAGAACTTCCTGTGATTCAGTTTTTTGTCAGAAACTTATCGCCAACAATAACGGCCAAGTGAATATCTGGTGGTCTCCGGCACTGCGTGTCGGCGCTGGTGAATACAGTCCGGTACCCTCTCGATGACTAAAATGCTTTTACAAAGCAAGGATCAGCAGGATTTCATAGCCCTGGTTGATGAAAAGCAAGCCAGCACTTGGCAATGGGCCCCAGGCATCGAGTTCGTCTGCCGCGAGGAAAGCTTGGGCTGGGGGCTTGCCCTGTATATTTATCGTCAGACGCAGCGGCCCAATCTGTTTTTCGAGACACTTAAACGGCGTTTCGAGAACGTCGAGTCCTATGACGACTGCTTTATCTGTCTCGACAGCCAACTCACTTTCGTGATTTGGCACGAGCTGACCGGAGACCATCGGCGCGAACAAGTATACATATTAGTCCGCCAGCTTTTGGCCTTGGCAGGCCTTAAGCATTGATTTCAGAGCATTCATTCTGAGTGGAACTGTTCGTGATTATCTTTCCACTCATATTACGAATACGTTTCTGCTTGATGAGTAAAACCAGAGTACTGCTCTCTAAATAATAACTCGATTACGTCAATATTGGTGCTGCGAAATGCGCAGCCGACCGGTTATGCATGGAGTACAAAGGAAGAAGATGGTTTGAGCAACATAGATCAGAGCCGTGAGGCCATGATTATCACAGGCTGACAGGTAGACCACTTCTAAAACAGCATGCGTGAAAGGAGGAAGGATGCAGGCAGTACGACTTCTATTCGGAAGGTTCGGCGGAAAAGTACAGGTTGACGGTAAAACACAGCTTATACCTCCTAACTCTGTCGTTGTTGCGCACAGCAGCATCGTGCCTTACAGTTCGAGCAGCGATCTGCAGTTTTTCGACTTTTATCCTGCCGATTTCCAACAATTGTATGCCGACGTTTTGGAACTACTCGGTGCAACACACGACACACTGTTCTTGCGCGAGCCCATTAGAACGGTGAAAGCGCAAGATGAAGTGATCACCGTCCTTGAGCTACTTGTCAAGGGAACACCGGTTGCTCTCCTACGCTTTGCCTACATCTATTGCCTGGGGGTCGATAGGAGTTACTTCTCAGCGTTATTTCAGCAAATCATGAGCGGCAATGAATCCTTCTTCGACTTTATTGAAGCAAACGCGTTAAACCAATGGTCAGTCGCCCGCTACGCACTCGAGTTCAATATGCCATTATACAAATTCAACCTGCTGTTCCTGGAAAAATACGGCAGATCTGCAAAACGGTGGCTGCTCGAACGGCGACTAACTCATGCCCGGGAGCTATTGATGACCACTTCCATGCGCGTGCTCGATATTGCTCTCGAATGTGGTTTCTCCAACCATGGACATTTCAATGAAAGCTTTCGCAAGCGCTACCTTTGCAATCCCACCCAATTCCGCCTGCGTATACATGCTTCTCACTCAAACTAGTATCAGTGCGTGATAAGTTTAAGTTTGCTGAAGCCCTGAGCGAAATTTCGGACTCTAGTAGGTCGTCTTGCATTTGATATTTTTTTGATCAGGTAACTTTACTCCAGCTGTCGATAATGCAAAAAGTACAAATCATTCGGGACAAAAATTAGTTGCCATCGATCAGGCATGGCGACGAAAATCAAAACCTAGCAGCTATCAACGAAACTCTTGAGCTTTTACCAAAAAAGAGGAACCGACATGCTTACTCCAAGTCATTCTTTGCCAAATTTACATGCCGCCAATCCTGAAAATGGATTATCAGGTGCGAGTAATGGAGCAGCAGACAAAAGTAGCTCGCTTGACTCTAACATATTTTCATATAATCCATCTGCAGCGATGCTGGCGAAGGTGGACAATGTATTAAAAACACTACAAGAACCGACTTATGAATTAGATGGTAGCGCACTTGAGTTGTTAAGCTTGACACTTGTCAAAGATAAAGATTGGCCAGATGACACATCCCTCAGCTGGAAACATTATGCTAACACAAGGCCATGTATAAGTTTTAGTCCAAGCGAGGGGATGAACCGGGTAAACTATGAAGCATTATCCGAGCCGCATAAAGCACAGAGCATTGAGATGCACCGTGACGGCAAATATAATTACTCAGCAACAAAAAATGGAGAAGCATGGGAAGCATCAGGTGACGATGCCTTCTTTAAAATCATGTTGGCCATTAAGTCAGATGTTGCTGTAGACACTATTAGCGACAAACAAGTCACTGAGTTTCGAAGAGAATTGTCGAAAACCATTCTTGATCAGCGCGTCATGCTAAGCATGCAGTGGCGAAATGGACTACAAGATCGCATAAAATCGGATGGTGTATTCGCTGTCGTAAGCACACCGAACAAAGTAAATAGTCCCCCCATCCGTTTGGAATGCAATCCTAAGTGGGTCAACCTAGAGACCAGGCCAGCTTGTAAATACTCCCCAGTTATCGTAACTGAATTACCAAACAAAGATACCATCAGCAGCTTGCAATCGGTACTCCATAATAGAGTTGATACATGCAGAGAACTTGCTATGGATCGGGATATGCCAGGAGACGGAAGTTGGTTCTCATTTATTAGACCCCTTCAGTCATACGAACCACACTTGGACAATGGCACTGTTCCTGCTCTTGTCATAAGTGGGGGGAGTGCCAATAAGCTAGCTGCGGATCTAAGCAAAGATTATAGTTTGGCGTGGCATCCAAAAAACATGAAGCGAGAGTCTGATGCTCGTGCCGAACCTGTCTATCTACTTGTCCATAAGCTGGATTATCCGACCTACAAATCGACGATGAAAGAGGCGTTTGAGCAGTATCCTAATCTGCACCTTGTGGGCTGGGATGGCGGAAAGCTGACTGGTTTTGGCGCTGCAAGAGCATCGGCATTAGCCTTTGCCGATACACTGCCGTATCGCCCTGAACGAATAATGTTGATTGATCAGGATGTGGTAAAGACGGAGCAGACAAGACACACTAATCCAGCGATACGGAGTAAAGTGGAAAGTCTACACCAAACGACAAAGCAGCCAATTGTTGGCTACGGTGTCGGTTACCCGACCCGACAATCAGCCCCTTTACCTTTCAGGGAAACACTCGCGCCTAACCCGTCTGACTTAAACGGGCCGGCAGAGCAGTTTGTTTCAATTCAGGCCCCATTTCGCAAACAAGGGAATGATGGCATCTACCCCCCCTACATGGTGGCAGGTGGTGAAGATATGCTGATGAGTAAGAAGCTGGGCTTGAGCAAAGAGAACCGTAACATGGTTTTACCAGAAGAGCGAATAATAAAAAAAGAACTGAAAGGGGCGGCAGATATACCGAATACTTACTGGAACGAAGGGCGCACTCAGACTCTTAAAGCTCTCTTTGAAGCGGAAAAGAATACCTTGGTGCAGTTCGAAGATCAAGAAATGAGCCTAGATGGGCTGATGTCGAAATTTAAAGAAAACGGATGGATTGCTTCACATCCAAGTGTCGAATCTTACAATGTTGCAGCATGTGTTATTGAACGTATTATTTTGCGCCTGAACAAAGAGCTGACTAAGACGGAACTGCAGAAGTAACCAACATTCTCTACCCTCGGCCACCGAGCCTAAACTCGAATGTACCAGTATGGCAATAAAAAGAAAACTCATCTAGACTCTTCCCCGATGACCCTGGGGCAATTTCAGTTGCTCAGAGACTCGTAAGAGTATTTTGATAGAGCCATGGTGGAGACTATTCTGGAAAGTCTGGATTAATTATATTTATGGAAGGTGCATATGATCAGATCAACAATGGGCTCCAGCGTCCAGCCCTTGGATAGGATGACTCTTGGCAATGCCGAGGCGGTGACCGTAGCCAATGAAGTTCGATCGACCGTCGATGTAGCTATTTCGAAAGTCGAAGGCAAGACCGGTATTGTCATCGCTCACTTGAAACCCTTACAGGGTGTGGCGAAAGAGCACAATTGTATTATTGGAATTCGCCCGGTCGAAACAGTCGCCACTGGCCTGATCGAAGATGGGCATCCGACCAAAGACTTTCATATTAAGGGTAAAAGCGCCAATTGGGGGCCGCAAGCGGGGATGATCTGCGTTGATCAGGCCTTCAGTAAACTTGAAAACTGCATGAAGTCTGATCCTGGGCGAGTCGAAAAATTTAGCGGACAAACCAACCAATGCATCAAGGACGGCTATGCCGTTGCCGTACCGCTGGCTATTACGCGAGAGCGCATGGGCATGTTATTTGCGGACAATAAAATCATGGACATGCAACTTGAAAATAAGCAGGGCGTAATCAAGTTCAATGCGAAAGGGCCCAGCGGTGAAGTGTACGAATTCGAAGCCAAACGCCAACCAGAACTGACTAAAGATACGTATGTAATTACTCATGGAGGCAACCCGCTCAAGGTCCTGGCGAAAGAAAAGGGGGGCAAGGCGTTGACCGCCGACTATGACCTGCATCTTATCGGTCCGCATATGAGTGATCTTGGGCAACAAGACAATCTTCCTGTTCCAGATGTTGCACACAGTGTGTTCAAAGCTCGCATCGATGGCTACAGTGCTCAGACAAAGGATCAACTGCCCTCAGCGTTTCGCGATGACTATGAAAATAACGAGAGTTTTTATAGAAAGCAGGATCTTGAAATCGGCAATGCCACGGCTCGGATAAGCAACATGATTACAGTGATCAACAAGGCTTTGGTCGGTGATGGTGAGCGAGTGGTACACCACGGGGCGGACTCGGGTAGTCCGGCGACTGATGTTAGTGCCAACTACCCGGCCACGTTTGTATTGCCGACCAAACTCGGGAGATTTGATGAAGTCTGCGTGATCGAAAACCACCAGGAAATGGCCGACTTTATTCAGCAGGCTAAGAACAATGGCTACCACATCCCATTGAATCCACTATGGGAACCGGATATCACCAGCATCAGGCGTGCCGACTTCAGCAACGCCCAGGCGCTGTTGAATCGCAGCTGGACACTCGCCCACAGGTTCAATGAAGATGAAAACTAATTGACTGCACCTAGCATAACAAGCAGCTCAATAATTGTTGAGGCGGTCTTTAATCCAAGCCCTGCACGCCCCCCCCCTGAAATATCCGTTGCCATAAAAGCCAAGAGACGTGAATGGCAACGGTATGAACCCCTCGACGCAGCCTGGGATTTGATTGCCGACACTTTTACTGAAATCCGCCGCAGTGGGCTCCCATACGCTGATGATCATTTGATGCTCAACGGCGTATTCTGGGCGTTGTGCTCAGGCGGGCAGAGATGAGGCTTACATCCCAAGCCCACGTGATCGTCCCAGCAAACGCTCCCGATGGTTGTTGGCCGACGAGGGGGGATGATGCCGGCGTCTTGCGCCGCGACTGCACCCGTTCAAATGCAGTCAGTGATCCCTCTGCCAAGAATGAAGCGCAAACCCAAGTCGGTATTGCCCAGTGTTTGACCGCCCTCCCCCCAACACTGACTGTGTAACATCATGCACATCTGTTCGTATGGTTGAAAGAGAACCGCCGCATTACTACGCGTGTCAACAAGCTTGGCGACGATGGTCTTACTGCCTTGCGCAACAGAACCTAACACCCAGAACTAGCGTTGCTATGCAAAATGCCAGGAAGAAACGGTGCCCAGCAGGCTGGGCACACAATAGCTGAGGCTTACTGACACAGACCTTAGGCGGCGGTCACGTCAGCTCTTCGTACAGTGGCAAGCCGAACAGCAAAACGTCAGCGCGCTCCTCCCCGAAACGCGCAATGTTCGGAAGACGCGCCCAGAGAACCGCCCCAATGGACTGGACGATATGCTGGCTGGGCACGTTGCTGGCCATGATCCAGGCCACCAGGGTTTCCAGGCCGAACTGGCGCCCAAGGATCACAGTAGCGTGCCCCAGGCGTATGCCGATGCCTCTACCGTAGCAGTCGGCGCGCACGTAGATAGCCGTCTCACCGGTATTGCGGCAGGCCATGGTGCCCCAACTGAAGCGGTTGATTGACAGCCATCCGACCACCTCACCACCACGTTCGAGCACGTACACCGGCAAGCCATCACGCTTATACAGATTGATGTAGAAGGTCACCTCTTCCAAGGTCATCGGCCGGGTCACAGGCGAGTTGGCCCCGGTGCCAGCGGTCTCATTGAAGATCTCCATCATTGCCGGCAGGTCGGCGTCACAAGATTCGCGCATACCGCGCGGCAAGTTCTGAGGTAAGGCACGACGGACAATTCGTTTCATGCGCCGGCCCTCTTTCCGTGGACGCTCATCTTCAGTTGACTACGAGCCCGGGCCAAGCGTGAACGCACAGTGCCAATGGGCACCCCCAATTGCTGCGCGGCTTCCCGGTAACTGATGTCGGAATCAACCACCAGGTCGATCACCGCACGCATGTCCACCGACAAACCTTCGATAGCTTCCTGGGTGCGACTGAGCAGAGTTTGATGCTCGCTGAGCTGGCTCGGGTCACGCCCATGCTCCATGCTTTCGACCTCCGACTCCTCCAACACCAAGCACCGTGGCCGTCTGTAGAGACTCTTGAAGTAATTTCTGATCAGGTTGGTGGCAATGCCGAACAGCCAGGTTTCTGGTTTTGAGGCACCGATAAACTTGTGCTGGTTACACCAGGCTTCTAGATAAGTCATTTGCATTAAGTCATCGATATCGGCCTGATTGAATACGCGCCTACTGATAAAACACCGCAACTTCTTTTCGCTGCTACGAGCCAGACTTCCTAGATCCAGCTTGATGGCACCCATGACTGTCGCGCCCGACTGAACAGTGCTCAATTCCATGTTTACTCCCTCAACACTTATGTAATACCAAAGTGGCGAGAGAGAGAGAGCGCAGCATGCGTGCCAATCCTGACAAAAAATTAAGCCATTGATTTATAAAGATTCATCTTTTCAAGAAATGCATTTTTTGCCATTTGTTGCACTTTCGAAAAAAAGGCTGTGCCAGTTCTTGCACAGCATTCTCGGTCTGCCATCGGCCATGGAACCAGAGGCGCCAAAACGCCACTCAGAGAGTATCTGTAATGGGGTGGATAGTGCGCTAGATGAAAATCAATAACTACAATGATGTCCTGCCTCTGGATCCACTACCTCGCCCGATGTTAGGTGCGGAAAGCGCCTCGACCAGGATGAAAAACCCGCTGATCGACTCCATGGAAGAGGTGGCGCTAAAGTTCAGCGAAAGCATCGAACGTCACAGCAAGAGCCTGGATCAACGCAGCATCAAAGACGCCAGTCGCGGCCAGAGGCTGGAGAGGATCGAGAAGCTCGCCGAGTTGTATCGCTTACTTGATCCTACCGACCAGCCAAGCTTGGAACAGCAAGCGCGACGCATGCAGAGGCATCTGCAACAACAGCCATCATTGCAGGCGGCGATGACCTTGGCCGACCAAGACCCGGCGCGTGCCGACATCCTGCTACAACAGACCTTACACCTATCCCAGAGCGAGGGCCGGAAAACCGACGCTGACACCACCCAGCAACTGATCGACGAGTTGCGCCAGGTACACGGTGATAAGGTTCAGGCCGGCTTCAACACCGCCAGCGCCATAGCCCTGTTCAGCCGCGACCCGCGGCAACGCGCGGCGATGCGCCAGCTGTACTACAAAACCATCGTCGGCCAGGAGCCCCTGAGCAGCGTGCTGGAAGCGTTACTTGAGCGCTTCAGCGACGAGCAGCTCACCCGCGGACTGCGTACCCTGCAACGGGCCTTGGCGGACGATATCGCCGCCCTCTCCCCCTCGCTATCCTGCGGTGTACTCGGTTCGATGCTAAGCAGCCTGGGTTCATGCGGGCAACTTAACAACCTCCTAAAAACCTGCCAGACGCTAATTGGGCGCCTGAGACTGCAAGATCACCAGGATAGTATGACGCCCTTGATTATGAGCAAGCGGGTGTTGCGCTTCTGTGCCAACGGCTTCTTCGCCCGCGACCTGACCCTGCTCGCCGAAGATACCGTGGGCAACACGCCGTGCCTGCACCCACTGTTTCTAAACGGCCTGTATCCGCTATTGCAGAACTTGCCGCTTGTGCTTTGGAAAGACCTCAAGACTCGGCAGAACGGCCTGCGTTTGTTGCAGAACCTGATGGATGAAATGGCCCGTCAGGAACGCCAGACACTCGGGTTGGCAGACCCGGGCCTAAACCGCCGATGAAAGGCCTGATCCACAGCCTCAATCGATTGGCCATCACAGTGATGCGTCGCACTGAGATCGTCGGCGCGATGATGGTTATGGCCATCGTCTTCGTGATGATCCTGCCGCTGCCCACCACCTTGGTAGATGTGCTGATCGCCCTGAACATCTGCATTTCCACGCTGCTGATCGTACTTGCCATGCACCTTCCGGGGCCGCTGGCGTTCTCCACTTTTCCGGCGGTGTTACTGCTGACCACCATGTTCCGTCTGTCGCTGTCAATCGCCACCACACGGCTGATCCTCCTGCAACATGATGCCGGGCATATAGTCGAGGCCTTTGGCAGCTTTGTGGTCGGTGGCAACCTCGCGGTCGGCCTGGTCCTCTTTCTGATCCTCACTGTCGTTAACTTCCTGGTTATCACCAAGGGCTCGGAACGGGTGGCCGAAGTGGCCGCGCGCTTCACTCTGGACGCCATGCCCGGCAAGCAGATGTCTATTGATAGTGACCTGCGGGCCAACCTGATCAACGTCCGCGAGGCGCGCCAGCGCCGTGAGCAGTTGACCAAGGAAAGCCAGTTGTTCGGGGCCATGGACGGAGCCATGAAATTTGTCAAGGGTGACGCCATCGCTGGACTGGTGATCGTATTTATCAACCTGATCGGCGGCTTTTCCATCGGCGTACTGCAGAATGACATGGAGGCGGCCGACGCTATGCTCCTATATTCGGTGCTTACCATTGGTGACGGGCTGATCGCGCAGATCCCGGCGCTGCTGATCTCGCTGACCGCAGGCATGATAATCACCCGGGTCGCCCCCGACAGCCAGGCAGACGAAGCCAGCATTGGCCACGAGATTGCAGAGCAACTGACCAGCCAACCAAAGGCCTGGGTGTTCTCATCCATCGGCATGCTCGGCTTCGCCGCAATTCCCGGAATGCCCACACTTGTGTTCATCAGCATCAGCATGATCTGTCTGTTCTGCGGGCTGATTCAATTGTGGCGGATCCGCCAGAAGCAATTGTTGCGCGACGACGTTGCTGCCGCTCGCAGCAGCGCACCCGAGCTCAACGGCCATGAGGATATCCGCCGCTTCAACCCGTCCCGTGCCTACCTGCTGCGGTTCCATTCCGAGCACAAGGGCAGCATGGCCCTTGAGCAGTTGTTACATGGCATCCGTCAACGGCGTAACACCCTGGTCCATCAGTTCGGCCTGACCCTTCCGCCCTTCGAACTGGAATTCAGCGAGCATTGCGCACCGGATGAGTTCTGCTTCTGTGTTTACGAAGTACCACTGGTCCGCGCCACTTTCAGTGCAACACGCATGGCGGTGCACATGCGCCAGGCCGGCGACGTGCACGATGGCGAACTCGGTCGCCCCGAGCGCGAGGAAAGCCAGTGGGTATGGTTTGAGGCCGGGCATTCAATATTGAGTTCGGGCCTTGCGAACGCAGTCAGCGCCGAGGAATTGATCTTCGAACGCATGATCCGAGCCTTCCAGGCGTCCGGCCCGCAGTTCATCGGACTGCAGGAAAGCAAGGCAATCCTCGGCTGGCTGGAAAGCGAGCAGCCCGAGCTGGCTCAGGAATTGCTGCGCATCCTGCCACTGGCGCGTTTTGCAGCAGTGTTGCAACGGTTATCGGCGGAGCTGGTATCGCTGCGTTCGGTGAGACCGATCGCCGAAACCCTGATCGAGCGGAGCCAGCACGAGCGCGACCTGAATGTCCTCACCGACTACGTGCGCATCACCCTCAAGGCACAAATCTGCCATCAGCACGCCGAACAGGGAGTGCTGAACGCCTGGCTGGTCACTCCGGAAACCGAAGTGCTGTTACGTGATGCCCTGCGCCAAAGCCAGAATGAAACCTACTTCGCGCTCAATCCGGAAGTCAGCAACACCCTGCTGGAACAGCTGCACGACGCCTTCCCCTTGCGGGCCAAACCGGCACCGGTGCTGTTGGTGGCCCAAGACCTGCGCAGCCCGCTTCACAGTCTGCTCAACAATGAATTCAACCATGTTCCGGTGCTGTCCTTCGCCGAGTTGTTGTCGTCGGTGCAAGTGCAAGTTCTGGGGCGAATCGATTTGGAAGAGGTAGGTCACGCTGGCATGATGGAGCCCATTGATGAAACCCCAGATGATGTATGAACTGCGCGTGCTTACTGGCCTGCACCGGGGGGCGGCGTTGCCATTGACCGGTGGCGAGTGGAGCATCGGCTCCTCCAGCGGAGCCGACCTGGCGCTATACGACCCCGGCATCAAGGACCGCCACTGTCTGCTGCAACTGGTGGATGACACTTGGTCTCTGGCCCGCCAGGAAGGGCCTGTGATCGACAGCGAGGGACACAAGGTCGATGCTATCGCCTCTCTGCAACCTGGTACGCCCTTCGCCCTTAGCGGCGTATGGCTGTCGGTGGTCAGCGCCAATACCGAATGGCCAGAGGATGAAGATGAACAGCCGCAACCGGAGGAGACCGAATCGATAGGGCAAGAGCTGAGTGCACGGTGCGACGAAGCTCAGTTGAAGCAGGTGATCGCGCAATCACGCTCGCTGCTAGCCCCAATCCTATTACTCAGTGCTGCGGGGCTGTTTCTCAGTGCGGTGTTCCTGGGTCTGAACCCCGAGGAGCCGGTGCCGCCGCCCCCGACTACGCCGAGCCGCATCCAGCTCAAGGACGCCGCCGCCGTCTATAAGGTGCTGGAGCGTATGCTCAAGGAGCGTGAGCTGCAAGCGCGGATTAGTATCGCCGACGAAAAGGGCAAAATCTTCCTGAAGGGGCGCTTCGACGAAGACGATCTATTGCAATCCACCGAGCGCATGCTGCTGCGGTTCGAGCAACAGTACAAAAGCCCACTGCAGGTGCTCAGCGATCTGCCGGAGGCCACACCACTGCTGCCTTTCAGCATCATACAGATCAGCAACGCACGACTGCCCAACGTGCTTACCAGCGACGGCCGTCGCCTGTTCCTTGGCGATGAAGTCCTGGGGGTACGCCTGGTGGATATCAGCGACCATCAATTAGTGTTCGAAGGTGATCGGCGCATCGAGGTGAGCTGGTGATGCAAAGCGCCCTCGATCGCCTGGAACAGTGGCGAGAGCAACAGCACTCTCGTCTGGACGCTTACACCCCAGTGCATATCCATGGGCGCATTGTCGGGGTTAACGGCATTCTCCTGCAAAGCCGCATGCCTAAAGCTCGGATCGGTGATCTGTGCCATATCCTGCGAGCCGACAGCAGCGAAGTCATGGCCGAGATCGTCGGTTTCGACCGCCAGAACACTCTGCTGGCCGCCTTGGGGCCATTGGATGGCATCGCTATCGGCGCTCGGGTTACGCCCTTATTCCAGCCCCACAGCTTGCTGGTCAGCGAAGAATTGCTAGGAACAGTGCTTGACGGTTTTGGTCGCGCCCTCAGTGGTAAAGGGCCGGAAGCCTTCGCACCAGCATGTGTCCAAGGCGCCTTGCCGGTGATTTGCGACGCTCCAATGGCCACCGACCGCCAGCGTATTGAGGCACCACTGGTCACGGGGCTGCGTTCCATCGACGGCTTACTGACCCTCGGCGAAGGCCAGCGTGTGGGTATCTTTGCCGGTGCCGGATGCGGTAAGACTACCCTGCTTGCTGAACTGGCGCGCAACACTCCATGCCAGGCCATTGTCTTCGGTTTGATCGGTGAACGGGGCCGCGAGCTGCGGGAGTTTCTTGACCATGAACTGGACGACGAACTGCGCAGCCGCACGGTGCTGGTCTGTGCGACCTCGGACCGCAGTAGCATGGAGCGGGCCCGTGCAGCTTTTACCGCCACGGCGATTGCCGAGGGCTTTCGCCAGCAGGGAAGATCGACGCTGCTAATCATTGATTCCCTGACCCGCTTCGCCCGGGCCCAGCGCGAAATCGGCCTGGCCAGTGGCGAGCCGGCCGGACGAGGTGGGTTACCACCTTCAGTATACAGTCTGCTACCACGCCTGGTGGAGCGCGCCGGCCGCACCAACTACGGCGTAATCACCGCACTGTACTCGGTGCTGATCGAACAGGACTCGATGAACGACCCGGTGGCCGACGAAGTGCGATCGCTGCTGGACGGCCACATCGTGCTCTCGCGCCGTCTCGCTGAGCGCGGCCATTACCCGGCGGTGGACATCCTCGCCAGCCTCAGCCGGACCATGAGCAACGTGATTGGAACCGAACAGCTACAAGGTGCCACACAGTTACGCCGACTGATGGCGGCTTACCAACAAGTAGAGATGCTTCTCAAGCTTGGTGAGTATCAGCCGGGCAACGACCCTCTGACCGATTGCGCCGTGAACTCACGGGCACGGATTGATGCTTTTTTGCAGCAATCGTTACGTGACCCAGTGTCGCTCGACGAAACCCTGGACCATCTCTTACAGGTAACCGCCAATGTCCCATTCTGATGCCGACTCACTGGTTCCGGCCAACGATCCATTACTCAGTGAACTGCCTCCAGCCCTAGAGTTACTGGCCCCGATCCGCCGGCATCGCCTGACTATCGCCGAACGGGCCTGGCAACGTCAGCATGCGGTGCTCAAGGCGTTGCGCACCCGCCTGGCGCAGATGGCCGGCGAGTTGCAGCAGCTACGCGAGAGCCATCACAGGACACGCTTGGAACAAGGTGTATTGCACGCCAACCGCCGCCTTTCGCTCAGTGAAATGAACAAATGGCTGGCCAGCGAGCAACAGGCGCTACGCCATATCGAGCGCTTCGAACAGAGCTACAAGACGTTGCACGCAGAGTACTGCCGTCAACAGAACTGGACCGATGACAGCCAGAAGCAACTTCGTCGTCGCCAGCGCGACATGGAAAAGCTCGACTACTTGCGCGACCTGTCGCGGGGCGTCTCATGACCCCGGGCGCAACTCGGCACAAAGCACCGCTCCCACCGCCGGAACTCGCTAGGGTACGTCAGGAGTCGCAGACCAGCGCCTGGCTGGTTCGCCACGAGTGTCCCAGGGACTTGAGTGATGAAACTCGCGATGAAAGCGACTACTTCGAACAGTTGCTAGCGCCTCTCGATACCCTTGGGCAAACCAACGTGGCGAATTTCAGCGGCGAAGGCTTCAGTAATTCGCACTCGCAGGGCCAGGAACAACCGGGGATTGTGTTGCTTCCAAGTCCTCAGACCAGCGTCATGTGGGAAGCCGTGCTAGCTAGCTTGGAAGAACAGTTTAGAGCTCTGGATAAAGACCCGGTGGAAGCCCAGATAGAACTACCAAACCTCGGGCAGATTGCGGTTCGCATAGTGCAACGCGGCGACGCGCTGGAAGTTGCTCTGCGCTTCAATCAGGACGACGCTTGGCAGCACTGCACAGCCCATCAGTTGACTAGCACCGCCTGGTTGAGCCAGCAATTGGGGTGCCCAGTACGCCTGACCCTGTTACACGAGGTGCACTAACATGGCCGTGCAAGCCCTGCGTCTGCGTATTCTGCCCACGGCTGAAGCAAAGGTTCGTGAACGCCTGGGTGCTGGCGTATACCTGCGGCTCGCGCGACCGCAAGCAGTCACTCTCAGACTACGTCTGGCCCCGACCACTTTCACTCAAGCGCCGGCCACCACGCTGGAAACTTCATGCGGCCTGCTATGGTTGGACGACGCCCAGGTTTTGCTGAGCCGGCTGTCCGAATGCCCGGCGATCCTCGCCGAGCCGTTGACGGAAAACGAAGACAATACCTGGTACTGGCCTCTGTATAACCGCCACTTGGCTCCAGAGCTGCAGGCCCTGATCAGTCCCTTACGCGTGGTCAACGCGCAACCTGGCCTTGGCCTCGACTGCCTGCTGGAATTGCACAATGACCAAGAGCAGTACAGCGTCAGCCGCTTACGCCTTGCAGCAGACACCCTGTTGCATCTTTTGGAACAGGGCCCTTGGCACCCCCTCACCAATCGCCTCGACTGGCCGTTGCGCCTAGCGCTGGTGCTGGGCCACTGCCCGCTGAGCGTCGAGCAGTTGGAGTCGTTACGCCTAGGTGATGTATTGCTGATCGATCAAGCGCTGTTTAGCGCCGCTGGCCAAGGCTATCTGGACGTCGGCGCGTGCAGGCTGCATCTGCAACAGGCCACAGCGGATGCGCTGCGGTTCACCCTCACCGAACTGGAAGATCTGCCCATGAATGCCTCTTTTGATCATCTCACCCTCAGTGACAGTGATCACCTTGCCCAGACAGAGCTGCCGTCCCTTCCTTCCAGTGTCGATGATTTACCCACTGATTCCCCTTCCCCGGAGCGTTTCGACGACCTGCCCTTGGCCCTGACACTGCGCGCCGGCACCCTGAGCCTGAGTCTCGGCCAGTTGCGCCGCCTGACAGTGGGGTCGGTGCTTAGCTTCAGCGGCTGCATTCCGGGGCAGGCCATGCTCTGCCAAGGCGAACGCATCCTGGCGCTGGGTGATCTGGTTAACATCGACGGTCGTCTAGGCCTGCAGATCACTCGCCTGGATGCTCGACAGTGAACTTGCAAGGCGTCGACCCGCTCACTCTCGCACTGTTTCTTGGGGCGCTGTCGCTGGTGCCCCTGCTGATGATGATCTGCACCGCATTTCTGAAGATATCCATGGTGTTACTGATTACACGCAACGCCATCGGCGTGCAGCAGGCGCCACCGAATATGGCGCTTTACGGCATCGCCCTGGCCGCCACACTGTTCATTATGGCACCGGTGTTCAGCGACATGAGCCAGCGCTTCAAGCAATTGCCCCAGCACATGAATGACTTCACCGCCCTGCAAAATGGCGCCGCCCAGGTGGTGGAGCCATTGCGGTTATTCATGGCGCGCAACGTGGACCCAGACATTCATACTCATCTTCTGGAAAACACTCAGCGTATGTGGCCCCCGGAAATGTCGGCCCAAGCCAGCCGTGACGACTTGCTGTTGATCGTGCCAGCCTTCGTGCTCTCGGAATTGCAGGCAGGGTTCCAGATCGGCTTTTTGATCTACGTGCCCTTTATCGTTATCGACCTGATCGTTTCCAACATCCTGCTGGCCTTGGGCATGCAGATGGTGGCGCCCATGACCATTTCCTTGCCGCTGAAGATCCTCCTGTTCGTGCTGGTGGATGGCTGGACCCGCCTGCTGGATGGGCTGTTCTACAGCTATCTGTGAGGTCACCGTGGATACCTTGACACTGTTCAAACACGCAATGTTACTGGTGGTGGTGCTGTCCGCTCCACCGCTACTTGTCGCGGTGATCGTCGGTGTGCTGACCTCCCTGCTTCAAGCGGTGATGCAGTTGCAAGACCAGACGCTGCCGTTCGCCATCAAGCTAGTGGCGGTGGGCATTTCCTTGGCACTTACCGGACGCTGGATCGGTATCGAGTTGATCCAGTTGACCAACCTGGCTTTCAGCATGATCGCGCAGACGAGGGCATGAGATGTTCCATGCCATCTTCGTCGAGCTGTCCGAATCCATCATCGCCCTGACCATCGGTATGGCGCGTCTCTACCCTTGCCTGTTCCTGATCCCGGCTTTCGCCTTTCGGGAGATCAAGGGCATGTTGCGTCACTCTATTGTCCTGGTCCTGGCCTTGATGCCAATGCCGGGGATCCGCGCCAGCCTCGCCGGCCGTGACCTGGGTTGGCTCGACCTGGGTGGATTGGTGCTTAAGGAAAGCTTGATCGGCCTGCTTCTGGGGCTTCTGATGGCCATGCCGTTCTGGATGTTCGAGTCCGTTGGCTGCCTGTTCGACAACCAGCGCGGTGCGCTGATTGGAGGACAGATCAACCCGGCCTTGGGAGACAACACCTCGGAGTTGGGGCACATGTTCAAGCAGATCCTGATCCTGCTGCTAATTCTCGGCGGCGGCTATGCAAGCCTGACCCAGGTAGTCTGGGATAGTTACGCCATCTGGCCAGCTAGCCAGTGGCTGCCGATACCTACTGCCGATGGCCTGGACCTGTACCTCACGCTGCTGGCCAGCACCTTTCGATTCATGGTGCTGTATGCCGCGCCGTTGGTGGGACTTTTGTTGCTGATCGAATTCGGCATGGCGGTTCTCAGCCTGTACAGCCCGCAGTTGCAGGTCTCCACACTGGCTATGCCGGCCAAGAGTCTGGTGGGGCTGGGATTTTTGTTGCTGTATCTGCCGATGCTGTGCTGGCTGGGCAACAACCAGCTGGGGCAACTCGCCGATCTTAAACACGTTCTGCCTCTGCTGTTGCAACCGGTGAACAGCTCCTGATGTCCCGCCGTGTTCTCTGCCCTCTACTCGATCGATTCAAGGCCCGCCCATGAGCGAAAAAAACCAAGAACCAACGCAGAAAAAGCTCGCCGACGCGCGTAAAAAAGGCCAGGTCGGACAGAGTCAGGATGTGCCCAAACTGCTGATTTTCGCCGCGCTGCTGGAACTGATCCTTGGCCTAGCCGAAGGCGGTATCGACAAGCTCAAGGCGCTGATGAGCTTGCCCCTGCGACAGCTGGGCAGACCCTTCGATGCTGGGCTTGGTGAAGTATTGACCAAGGCCGGAGGGGAACTGCTGCTGTTCATGTTCCCGGTGCTGGGCATCGCCGTGGCGATGCGCCTAATCGGCGGTTGGGGGCAGTTTGGTTTGTTGTTTGCCCCAGAGGTGCTGAAACTAGACCTAGAGCGGATAAACCCGCTGAATCAGTTCAAGCAAATGTTTTCCTCGCGCCAACTGTTCAATCTGTTCAATAGCGTATGCAAGGCAGTGCTTATTTCTGCGGCGTTATATTTGGTGCTGCCACCAGCCCTAGACGATCTGATCGGCCTGGCCAGCACCGACCTGGACAATTACTTGCGCGGAATGATCGCCCTCTTCACCCGCTTGGCGCGCATCTGCCTAGGAATGCTGTTGGTGCTGGCGATCATCGACTTCGCTTTACAGAAATACTTCTTCATCAAGGGCCAACGCATGAGCCATGAGGATGTGCGCAAAGAGTTCAAGCAAATGGAGGGCGACCCACACATGAAGTCCCATCGTAAATCGCTGGCCCGGGAATTGACCCAGCAACCAGACAGCGCCACCTCCGCCCGGGCACCGGTGGAAGATGCCGATCTGCTACTGGTCAACCCGACCCATTACGCGGTGGCGCTGTTCTACCGACCACAACTCACCCCGCTGCCACGAGTCATCTGTAAAGGTCACGAGGCCGGGGCCCAGGAACTGATCGACCGCGCACGTAAGAGCGGCGTGCCGGTGATCCGTTTCGTTTGGCTGACGCGGACTCTGTACCGCAGCCAGGTCGGGCACTTTATCCCGCGCGAGACTCTGCAAGCAGTGGCTCAGGTCTATCGCTTGTTGAGGGAACTGGATGTGCATGCCCACCCGGAGATGATCGAGATGCCCAGTACACGGTACTGAATTCGGCGTTGGACGAACCCAACCGTGTGGCCTGCCAATCAGGGTAAAGGAGTCTTGAGCCTCCAGGAGAGCTGGTCCTTGTTGATGATCAGAGCGCAACCTCTAGATACCCTGCTGGCGGTCCAGCTGGATGTAAACGGGGGATCGGACTTCCAGGGTTTGAAAGCATCGGTCGTGGGCAATTGCTGCACAGCTCGAGCCAGTCTGGCCAGAGCTATCAGGTCCAGCACAGCCAAACGGGGGTTTTAGGGAGCATTACGTTCAGACAATCTGGTTTCTCGACTGTGACCTCGGTCTACTGGTTTATGAACTTCCCAGTGCAATACTACTTGGCTTGGGTGACTTGCTAGTAGCACTGGAGTTGTTACTTGGCATTCATGTTGACCTCAGGGATCGATTTTTCCTCGTCCAGAACCATGCTCACAGCGTTGAGTTCTAAATCGTTTGAATGAGGGAGGGGGGGGGTAAATATAAAACAACTCGAGTTTGGATGCTCTGATAGAGGTCGACTGAAGTGCAAAAAATTAAGTTAGTTTGGCTGTATTGCATTTCTAGACCTGTGAGCAAGCTGCTCACAGGAGGTATTAGGTGCCGTTTCCGATGTTAGTAGCTACAGAGCGCTTATACACGCCATAGTGAAGTAGTAGTGCGCTCATGTTGTAAAGGCTGGTGGAAAGACGCCCCATTCATAGGGCTTGACATGTTCAAACCAACGGCAGTCTTGTCCTTCATGTTGCTACCGAAATCAACTAGGTTATTATTCTGACCTAGATCTTTAACCATATTGTTAGGTCCCGTCATGTCTGATTTGGGGGTGAAAATGGAGCTCAAGGCATTACCAACTATTGGGAGAATGGTCGTAGCAAGCATAGTAAGCAAAGAAAGCATAGGTAATCTCTCTAGATTCATCGTTGAGGCAGCGAATTCTGTCTCACTTCTGTTAAGTGGCGAGGCGAGGGGATTAGTTCCACAAAACTCAATACGCAGATGTAAAAACTTCCACCTTGGCAACCGCAAAAAAACACCACCTTTTCGCAAAAAAAGACATGGTAATCCCTCTGAAAGAAGTGCTCGTCGGAAGTAGAATTTTCTCCTAACCGGATCAAGGAAATATGGACGCATCGCTGATGGTTCGGTTGCGCGAACTGGAGGACGAGAACCGGCGCCTCAAAAAAATTTACACCGAAGAGCGCCTCAAAGCCGAAATCATCCAGGAAGCCATGGCAAAAAAGCGGTGAAGCCGTCGCGGCGACGAGAGATCGCGCAGGAAGCGGTTCGTTCAGATCGGCGCAGATTTACGCTGGCGGCGCACGCGTTCGGTCGGCGCCGGATTGCCAGCAGCGCTCATCTGCTGGCTCAGAGTCTCCGCCCGCGCCTGCGCCGCTGCAGCCTGCTCGCGGGCATTGGCCAGTGCCTCCTGGACGACCTGCAGCTGCAGCTGCAGGCTGTGCGCATGTTCGTGGCTGGCGACGCCAGCCTCGCGCGCCTGTTGCAGTTGGCTAAGCAGCGCCTCCGTCTGAGTCTGCGCCGTGGCGCGTTGTTCACGTGTTTCCGCCAGGGCCGCCTGAGCGGTTTGCAACGCGCATTGCGCGGCGTGTGATTGTCCGTTGGCTTCCTTGAGCTGGGCGCTCAGGGCTTTACCCTCCTCACGGGCGCGATCGATCTCGCGATAGGCCCGGTCCTCAACATCGCGGGTGTAGCGCTGCTGAGCCTCACGCGTCTGTTCGGCTAGCTGGCGGCTGTCCTGCAGTTGCTGGCGGGCCTCCACTAGCTGCTGGCGCGCTTCATCGCGCTGACCGAGCAATTCCTCGCGCTGCTCCCGCAAGTCGTCGATCTGCCATTGGCGCTGAGCCAACAGTTGCTCCAGATCGGCCAGGCGGGTCTCGACCACCTGCCGTGCGACCAGCGCTTCGGCGGTCTGCTTACGGGCACGTGACGCGTCCTGACGGACCTGATCCTCAACGATCGTCAATTGCTCGCGCTCGCCCGCCAGGACCTGGCGCTGACTCTCCAAGGATTGCTCGACCACGCCCTCAGCTAGGGTGGTCGCCTTCTGCCATACCGCGACAAAGGCCTGCGCCACTTCCGCCGGCAGTCCGGGTAGGCGCGTTTCACCGCGCAAGCGCCCGGCCAGTTGCTCCCACCATTGGTCGAGCAAGGCACCGACCCGCGCCGGACTGCCGCGACCCAGTTCGAGGCGCACCCGTTCCACCGTCGGCCGCTCGCCACGGGCCAGCACCGCGTCTGCCGCGGCAAACACGTCGTTTTCCGGTACGCCTACCGCCATGTCCAGCCCTCCGCTATATTAGGTCTGATAATGAAAGATTATCCGACCTTATTTGGCCGATATTGGAATTATAATACGTTGAATGTAATAGATATTACAGATCAGTTGCCACTGGTCGACGAAATACCCCTGGATCCACATGCCCTGGCCCTTAACGCCCAAGAGGCTGCAGCGGCGTTTATCGCTGCCGGCACCGCCGCCAACACTGTGCGCAGCTACCGCAGCGCCCTCGCCTACTGGTCGGCCTGGCTGCAACTGCGCTACGGCCAGACACTGGGTGATGCTGCATTGCCGCCGACCGTGGCGGTGCAGTTCGTCGTCGACCACCTGGCCCGTCCACTGGCGGACGGCAACTGGACCCACCTGCTGCCGCCGTCGGTCGACGCTGCGCTGGTGGCGGCACGGGTCAAGGCCAAGCCCGGGCCATTGGCGTACAACACCGTCAGCCACCGCCTGGCGGTGCTCGGCAAATGGCATCGGCTCAACGGCTGGGATAGTCCGACCGAAGCTCCAGCACTGAAGACCCTGCTGCGTGACGCGCGCAAAGCGCAATCGCGCCAAGGAATAACCGTGCGCAAGAAGACCGCGGTGGTGGTCGAGCCGCTGCAAGCACTGCTGGCCACCTGTAGCGACGGCGTGCGGGGCGTACGTGACCGCGCCCTGCTCCTACTGGCCTGGAGTGGCGGCGGTCGACGGCGTTCTGAGGTGGTAGGGTTGCAGATCGGCGATGTACGGAGACTGGATGCCGACACCTGGTTGTACGCCTTGGGGGCGACCAAGACCGACACCGGCGGCATACGCCGCGAGAAGCCGCTACGCGGGCCGGCGGCCCAGGCACTAACCGCCTGGCTGACAGTCGCGCCCGCCGACGAAGGACCGCTGTTCCGGCGGCTGCACAAGGGTGGCAAGGTGGGCGCCACGGGACTTTCGGCTGACCAGGTCGCACGCATCGTTCAGCGGCGGGCCCAGCTCGCAGGTCTTGAGGGGGATTGGGCAGCGCACAGCTTGAGGTCAGGCTTTGTCACCGAGGCCGGTCGCCAGGGCGTGCCACTGGGCGAGGTCATGGCCATGACCGAGCACCGCAGCGTCACCACGGTAATGGGATATTTTCAGGCCGGCGCGCTGCTGAGCAGCCGAGCGACCGACTTGCTGCCCAGCTCAACGGTACCTGCAACTTTAGGTGAGCCAAGTAACGAAAACCGCGAGAAAAGCCCGCAAGTTGTAGAGACCGGCTCCACCGACACGCCGCGAGTTAATTAATCAGCGCCAATGGGTAGCAAGAGACCCTCTCGGGCGCACTGAACTGCATTGGGACTGACCCTGAGTCAGTCACTCCCCCTCTTGGCACTTCTCAAGATCAAGCGAGAACTTTTGTTGAAGCGCTTCGAAAAAGCACATAATCAGAACGCCGCGATTCTTGGATCACCAGATCGTATCCCGCCCCATAAAAACGCTTTCGGCGAGACCAGGCTTTAAGCCCGGCAGCACGGGCGCTCACCCGAAGCTTCAGGCCCCCTCTCGAGTCTAACCACCCCTCTCCTGAGTTACCCTCGGGTGTCTGATAGAAGATCCGTGCGCACACCCTTTCACTCACCGGCAATAAACGATTCGAGTTCGCCCGTCACCTGAGCGAATACACCATCGAGACTATGCGCCTCGTCACGGAGCAGGTAGGCGTACGTAAGAAGGGTTAATGGATGAACGCCCAAGGCCGAGGCAAGCACCTCCACCTTGTCCAGGGTCGGGCTTTTGAGTCCGCGTTCCAATGTACTGAGGTACGTCCGACTGCTAACAGTTGAGAAATCTTCTTGGGTCAAGTCTTTGTCTTTCCTGAGGCGTTTTAGGGCAACCCCGAACGCTTGATTCAGCTCCATTTTGCACTGCTCGCAAAAGGAACTATGGAGCAATAGCGAACACTTTAGAGCTACAATCTATAGTGTTCATTTTCTGCGAGAGTGGGTGAGATGTTCAGAACGACTCGAGAAGCGGAAATACTCAGGCCAGCCTTTGTCGGCGAGGACATGCGCCTATGGTCCTACGTCGAGCATGGCCTGCAATTGCCCTGGTTTTATGTACGCCTGGTGCACCATGAATGTGGTGCGCAAATGAGCCGAATGCTGATGCTGTCCAACGTAGAGATGCTGAAAAACGTCCTGAACCAGCAAACCCCATCATCATGGGTGGACGACATTCAGTTCGTCAGCCCAGGACACTTCAACAAAGCTGGGCGGTGGCTAATGGAACCCTTAGTGGAATTGATCGAGGTAGGGGCAGAGCAGCCAAAATCCCACATATTCAGGGTCATAGGGGACCGCTATTACACCGATGGTCAGCCGGATAGCGCACCAGAGACAATGACTCGCACCATCTATTTGGCGGAGAACAGAGATAACTATAGCTAGCGGCACCTGGCAGGCGTGTCGTGTACTTACATTACCCGCCCAAACGACTACGACAAGAGGCTGAAGCTGATGTACGCGAAAAATAAATCCGAAGTTTTTCGTACGCTGGGCCACTACTTCCTAGAGTGCTGGAAACTCTATTGGGCACCTTTGACTTGGCTGTTTAGACAGCTTCTGAACAAGTCTAAGCAGAAAAAAGTACGTCATTGATTATTTGAATGTTCGTGACTCATCCAGACGCTGAGCTTTGCGGTAGGCTGTAGTTCGGAGATAGCACCAGGCAGTGGGCAATCATCGAGCAGGAACTGTCGATACCTTAGCTGTACGTCCTCATTACCCAGATCGACCATTACTACGACTGTCAACGGATATTGTTGGTGTCGTACGTTGAACATTTTGCAAAACTGACGGATGAGTTACCGGAGAATGCCAGCGTCACAAGTGCAATGAGTATCCTGCCCAACCGGGAGGGTAGTTGAAATATGATTACCCGGCCGAGACAAGCGGCGATACATACCCTCCAGTTTTACGATGATTACCAAACCAGAATCGCAGAAATATAGATGGATCAGGCTCATAAGCCCAGAAAGACACCGTTTCCCAAGCGTGAAAGTTAATTTGATCTCCGACCCGCAATCTCGCACGGCACCTCCTGGCAGCTTGACCAGATAACCAAGCGGGACACACATGATAAAATGTTAAATCAGAAGTCAATTGCTCATTATCTCCGATGACACTGATGATCTCTGCACCTAAAATGAGCAAGGGCGTATTCCCCGCCAGCCCAACTGAAAACCGGTCTTGATCTTCATTGCTTCGTATGCACATAGATTCGATACCGCTCCAAATTGCATAGAAATGTGTTATCCAAAGAGTCATTATATGGCGTGACGTAAGTGGCCGAGCATACCAATTTGTCGCAACGAAGTTGATTGCCCCCTTTTCACCAAAGCTGTAGCGTAACGCTGTACACCATACTAAAAAGGCTGAGGACACTGCGCACGCACTTTGGCAATCCAAGGCGTGTCTACCATAGGTGGACAAACCCACTAGATACTTATAACACGTGGCATGCGGTTTTACATAAGAACGGTAGAGATAGCGGCGCACCCATCGATATAGAGCAAAAATTTGCGGGACACTCAAATCAAGTGCAGAAGTTTCGTGAGGGCTGTACGTAGCCGTGATAGTTCTACGGGGAGGGATGGGGGACATTATTATTGAGTTTGGAGCGGGAAATCCCCCTAATGCAGAAATCGCTAAATTAAGGCTAACATTTATTAACTGCTCCGCTCCACTACCCTCCCCACTCTTTACCCATGCAGCATCATATAATGAAGTTGCACAATTGACTAAGGGGTCTTGCAGCCTTCTTGCCGCACCGAGCCACTTCTCGATTCGCAAACCCAACTCTGCATACTTGCACCACTGATCCGTGGTCACACAGCTCAAGCGAACAGTATCGGCAGAGCTGAATAAAAAGTGATTACAGGGCGTCCTAGTGCTGAACACATCCTGCGAATGATTAAAAAGCATCCCTCGCTCAATGAGATCGCTGCAATGTGTGCACACCTCAAGAGGCTCATTATGCCAAGGACACCGCCTTATCATATGGAGGAAAAAGAAAACTGAGTGATAACCTACGGCTAAACATTTTGAGCAATGCCGGATGCAGACCTGCAAAGTACGTGGCTCGCACTCAGCCAGATTATCGATGAAAGCCCGCTTGATTGCAGGATATGGAATAGACAGCGCCGATGCCATCTTCGAATCATCTACATCACGAGCCATCCAGTACTGAATTGCGTGGTTGGATTGCTGGTTCCTTGCAAATTCGCTGACTATTTTTTTGGGCGATGCCAGGTTCAATGCGCTCGCCTTTAACAGAACCGCCCACGAGGACTCGAAGGGAACGTGATTAAAGCGACCATATGTGATTCTCATATACGGTTCACTTTGGAGCCTGCCGCATAAACGATACATATCCTACAATTAGGCTTGCATCTACAGCCTTCCTCACAATTTCATCTGTAATTTTAAACTCTGAACAGTCCATATGACGAGATCTCATCAAGATATCCTCTATCACACGAAACATATGCTCAAGTGGTAATTCGCCGGGGCCGTCCTCCCCAGCAACATTTATCAGTTCAGTCCAGATCAACCTGCTATATTTAGAGATCCGAAATCCTGCAGCGAAAGCTTTTGGCAAAAAGAAGTTGGTGTAGGTGCACCCAGAATCTAATGGAAACTCTTTGTTTGCATCATACTCATTAAGCATGGAATCAAAATCGACCTCCGACACACATCCTTCAAACCGAATTGGCTCACACAAAAAACGGGCAACTAAATTAGTGGCCCCTAGCCCAAATAAGAAATGCCTATTTTCAAGAATCTCTTCTTGGCCAAACCCCAATGTTGTCATGCTGATACCACGTTGCTCCAATCGATTGTGAATTACCAATAACTCATTCCAGCCCTCTGTCGACAACAGTTGATTCTCGTCAACAATAAATACAAAGTGGCCGCCGCCCCGGAACTCTACCTCCGCCCGCACATGGATAATAAATCTTTCCATTAAAGCGCCGTACGACTCTTTTGGAGCCTTATACAAACCTACCGTTGACACTAAATCCCGAATCAGGCGAGCCGACTTATTACCATCCGCCGTATGATACAAAATATATTTCTTCGGAAACTCTATCGTTAGCAAGTCTCTAACGGTTTCCGCACACCTGGTTTTACCCATTCTTGGCTTTGCATACAAAAACGTACCCGTATGCCTCGAGAACACCCTTTCGCGAAGAATAGAATAGACCTTGGCAATCATTGGTGTAATTAAGGTGTAGTGAGTACTTACAACCGGATGATTTTCTAGGTGAGCCTCCCTATCAATGTTGTCCTCAATAGTGGTCATGACTTCAACCTCTTTTGCTTGAGCAGTTTGTTTAGATCAGGAGCTTTTTTACCAATGATTAATGAGTTCGAAAACTCCAGCGGCTTCCCTTCGAGAGGTTCTATGGATTGAGTGCGAGAGTCGGAAACTACCAACGGCATTCCCCCTTCACTCGCTACGCGCTTCGCCTCGCTTGCCACATTGGCGGGGATATTAGTAACTTTCTGACTCTTCGACGTGCTTAGAAATGCAAGGTAGACTAAAACTGGATCTTGCTCCGTACTGACCTGCAGCGTTCTGTCTGTCATCTTTGAGTTGATGGCTTTGCGGGTTCGCATATCATGCTTGGTGTCAGCCCACTTACCCAGTGCAATCAAATTGCCAAGCAAAAAGCCCTTCATCGTGTACGCCGTCACGAACCTTAAGTCGTTTTCATCAATATGCAGAACAATTTTTTCCCCAATCAAGGGCCACGCATCATGCAGATAATTTGAGGTATAATGGACCCTGAGAAACTGGACATACGGGTGACGGCCGCTTTTTCTGCTGCCACGAATAGTAACGACTTTCTTTAACTGCAATATCGTCACTCCTCTGTTACTATCATTAGGTAGTCTTCTTACCATGAAATGCTGCTGATCCTTCTCCAGCTTTTGCCTGATAAAGTCTAACGGCGACAAGAAAAATAAGCCCTCACTGATTCTTGCGTTGTGCTGTGCGATCTCGACATCTAGAAGATGTAGCAGGTGTTCTGCAAGAACCGGTATTTGCGTGGCAGCCTTTTCGCAATCGTCAGCACGGCCATTGCTCGGACTGTGGCCGGTTGTACTTAAGAGCCGGCAGAATACATTATTAGAGAAAAGACCGAACAAATGTTCCACATATGGTCGTCTTTCAAAGTGCCCTGTAGGGCCAAGGGTCCAAAAGTACCCTAGATCCTTTCTGGCGGCGTTCGTAACTTTTTCAGATAAGTGCGCCAGCGCTCCGTCGAATTTAACGACTGTAAACAAGGCACCTTTACACTCCTCAATAACCTCGTTAGGTAGCCCGCTGCCTTCGGGATATATCAGTCCTTTAATAATCGGCTCGGGCTTAGGCTGCCCTATGATGGAGTAGCGCATAACATCAACCACATCAGTGGATGAGACTTCACTTCTGAAAATGCACTTATAAGCTAACACTGCTTCGGAAGCACAGTCGCACATAAGAACAACCCATATCCGGCTGATTCTTACGTTGACATAAGTCCCATTCGGCGCCTTCATCTGAATTGCGGAATGGCAGTCAAATTTATAACCATCAATCTCAACAGCGTCGTATGGTTCGGTATAAATCAGTACAGGCCTCAGCCCTCTTCCGACTGCCATGTGAGCTTTTGCATCGCGCTCCCCTTCGTTGCGTACGACGCGACTGAAGCTGCCATCTCTAACACTTCGAATGTATTTACATACCGAATGCTGCCCCAAACACTTGGTGTTGAACGGCCACTCATCTTCTTTAACGTCAAATTCCTTAAGCAGGTTAAGAAAAATCCTATGCAATGTCTTTGGCCTGATTCCGTACTCGTTTTCGGACTTGGGGTCTCGATACGAAAGAATTTTTCTATCGAAACGCTTCTGTAATTCCGGATACTTTTCAAAAACCAAACCTAGTGTTCCTGCATACCCTCCTTGAGCCTCAGGCAGCTTAGGTCCTACCAACTTGGTTCTGCTGTACTCCTTTATGTGCAGGTACGGCAATAGCGCGCGACATCCCCACCAAACTCCATCCGGGGCCAATTGCATGCATCGTGTAGCATAGTAATTTATACAATGCCTATCTATCCCCGTTACTGAGGTGATATCTTTGACAGGCACGCCCTCACAGTAAAGTTTCATTGCTAAAAACTTTGTCTGATATTGTTCTTGTTCAGGCTCTGTCAGCACCATCGATTCGGGCTTCGGCCAATCATGAAAGGTGCCTAGCGCTACCGCTCTTTTATTTAAAATCCCAGTCCAATTGTTGAGATCATGGTTCTCGTTGGTCATGATCGGCACCTCCAGGGCGTATAGAGCCCAAACGAGGCTTTGCTCACTAAATCAATGTCTATCAGTCCCGCGATGAAATGACGTACTAAAACACCACATATTACCGGTGGAGCGATAAGCGGGGCATGTGTAAGCACCGCTTGGACATCTCCAGCTTCGAGCGATACCTCGATGGTACGCACGACATTCGAGGCTGCCGCATAGTCAAACTCTCTGATTGCTGCAGCAAATGCCAACGCTTTCATGACCTTGATGGCTAAAGGGCCCTGTGCCCGGATCTGCTTACATGGGACGTAGGTAGTGTTGCTCTCCTCGTTGTGTACCGCTTCATCCCGATCCGAGAATGCCACCTCATATGAAGTCCCTGATTGTTTTTTTACTGAAAAGTCAAAATTGTCACTTCCTTCAGGCAATCCGAATGTCATCACTTCGAAGTTGATTTCAAGGAACACCAACCAGTAGATCAATGCTAAGTCGGAGGACAAGACAATGTCTTGGTTCAGTTTGACACTATATACACACCAGAGATTGCTGATACTGTGGCCGCGCGCCCTCACCTCGCCAAGAAGTCGCTGCCTGTACTCTTGTTTTAGAGAGTGGCCGTCCGCGCTCATGTATTTGTCTCCGCCTGCCTTCCACACTAAATATACCGCATCCAAAGCATCACACTATATCGATTAATTATATTTCGACACCAAAGAGTCACTGCGAAGAAATAATGCAAAATATGCATCTGCACTACTCATCATTTTTTGACCTTGAATTTACGCTTACGAGTTAAGTATCAAATCAATACAGGCCGCCAAGTGAATGGCATACGCATACGTGTCATGTATTCTTCATCCTTATCCTATCAGCGCAAAACTGTACCTCCGCGATAACAGCTTGATAAATCAGACTTCAACTCGACCAGAGACGCATTAGCCTTAATGGCACAAGTTATCTACAAGAGGAAGAGCGCATTAACTGCAGCTTATCTGCCTCAACACTCCCCAGAGCAGATAAATCGGGTAAATAAGCACCCAGTCCTTAATCAATCTAACACCCGAGCAGTTCAGGCTCACCGAATGATGATCCGCAGCCCCGTGGAAAATTTAGTTCTAATGTTCCCATTGGAAAAATTTCAGTTCTCGCATCGAAACAAATTCGTTATCGAGAGCTCATATGTAATGATGATTCAAAGTGCTAGATACTTGTATTTAATAATTTTTTCATGTGGGAAAGTGTAAGTGACTTAGTTCTGAGCGCTACTAACTCCTGCCGGCGTTTTCGCGACGGCCTATTGGGGTTGTCTACTTCTTAAGTCCTGTACCTGGGCCTTAAGTCCTGTACCTGGGCCACTCTGCTGCAGCTCGCGTCTGGACCTCAACAATGTAATCCAGGAAAAACGGATCCTGAGTCCTTTGCTCCTATCCAGAACCCCACCGGCACTGGACTCGTACGGATACCGGCTGTTGGTGAGCACCTCGCGGTATCTCTCGAAATTCGTAACGTCTGCAAAAGATCGAGCCGGCGAATACCAAACTCAAGAAGCTGCTGGCCGAGGCCCACCTGCACATCGAAGCACTGAAGGTGGGCTTTGGGTAACCCCAGGCCAAGCGTGAGACGGTCGCCAGGATGGTCAAGTAGTTTACCGACAGAGCTCTCTGTATTGATTCACGTTGGAAACTGCAGAGTCTAGTGTTGTTATTTTGTATTTAAAGTAGCGGATTTTATTTGCCTGAGCTGGTCCAACATTGCCGAAATATTCTTCCCAAGCGTTACTCTTAGTTAGTAAGTCAGAGAGCATGGTGCTTAGGTCGTTTGCCGTCCAAACTGTCTTGTAGCCTTTAATCTCGCCAGGAGCTGGACTGTTATGCTCGACATAATTAACCACCATGTATTTTTTCTCGTAGGCCATAAATACCGTATACACTGTCCCGACTGACTGCTTGAACCAAGGGATAACGACAAAGTGATGAACCTTTGGTTCCGGACTATCCGTACTAAAGTGCCAAACAGCTGTCTGCGAGTGCTCACCACGAAATAAAAGTGCCTGTTCGATTTGGTACTTCATGCTCCCATTATTTGTAATTTCATCATTTCCAACGTCATCTTGCACCTTCCCATAAACAGCGCAGCCCATTTGAACTGACACAGAAGGACAATCATTCAACTCCATGAGTGTTTTGTTATTGTTTATAGCCCTAATCAGATCTTCCCCTGTCATGTCTCTTGGCTCCTGCCCAGATATTTAACGCGTATTTGGAAATAATTAAGATCACTGTCCTTGGTGAGAATAGCTTCGATTCACCCTTTATCAAAGGTCGCCAGTACCATGCCCAGGCTGGGCCCTACGCCCTGCCCCGACAATAAGCAATAAAAACCCTTGTGCCTTGCAGGCACAGGCACAGGCACAGGCAAACGTACGGATATGAGAAGGCTCAAACCGCCCAGGCATGAAATCGCGGCGTTTCGCGTAGCCCCCCCCTGCATGACGCATGAAAGGGAGGGTCGACCATGAGAAATATCCGCCCTGCCCTCTGGTCCGCCTAGTTCAAGGCGCCGCATGTGGGCGTAGGCAAAAGCTGCGCGTTAGTGATCGTGCAGCTGGATCCGCTCGGAGAGCAAATCGACGAAGGAGACTACCTTTGGCGAAAGATGACGTCTCGTTGGGTAGAGCGCATGCACCGGGATCTCCGCCGAGCACCAGTCGACGAGCAAGGGCAGCAAGCGCTTATGGCGCAGGTCATCGGCGCAGAAGAGCTGGGGTAGCCATGCGATCCCCACGCCCGCGAGGGCGGCCTCGCGAACGATCTCCATATCATTGACCGTCAGTCGTGGGGTAATGCGGACCTCGACACGTTTGCCCCCCGACTCCAGGGGCCAGACGTGCGGTGCGGCTCCGCCGCCGAACGCGACGCATGCGTGGCTCGTCAGTTCGGCAGGCGTCTTCGGGACGCCATGGCGTTTGCAGTACTCGGGTGCCGCGACGAGCATGAACTTCGCTTTTCCGAGATTGCGCGCAACAAGGGTCGAATCGACAAGCTCTCCCGCTCGAATGGCCAAATCAAAGCGTTCCTCCACGAGATCGACACGACGATCGGAGCACACCATCTCGACGGCCACGTCCGGATGACGAACCAAGTACTCGGCGACGATCGGTCCGAGCGTGCTGGACGACATAGGAGCCGCGACCCGCAGCACGCCGCGCGGCGCCCCACGCATTCCCGCCACGGCACTCTCGGCCTCCTCGATGTCGCTCATGGCCGGGGAGACACGTTCGAAGAGCAGACGGCCCGCCTCGGTGAGGCCCAGTTTACGCGTCGTGCGCTGGATGAGCCGCTCACCGACCCGTTCCTCCAGGTCGGAGATCTTCCGGCTCACTGTGGACTTCGGCAGGTTCAAACGTCGCGCTGCTTCACTCAGGCTCCCCGCCTGAATGACCCGTACGAAAATCAAGAGCTGGTTGAGATCGGTCGTTCTATTCATGGAACAATGTTGCCAAAAAACCATGGCTTGTGCAAAGAAATGACGAAACATATTGTGGACGTGAAGAGTCGGCAACCACCAGACAGGAAGCGAACCATGCATAAGAATGTCTACACCGCAGAAAACGCCGCGATGCTGTTGATCGATCATCAGACGGGGACGATATCTTGGACGCGATCGCACGACGTCGAGCAAGTCAAGAAGAACGCCGTGCAGCTCGCGAAGATCGCCAAGGGTGTCGGCATGCCCCTGGTACTGACCTCAAGCATGGAGGAGAACATCCAGGGCCCGCTGATTCCCGAGCTAGAGGAAGTCGCACCGGACGCCTTCGCCAAGCGGGTCAAGCGCGCGGGAATCGTGAACGCGATGCACGACCCGAACTACAGCAACACGGTCAAGGCCACAGAAAGAAAGAAGGTCATCGTCGCCGGCATCACAACCGAGATCTGCGTCGTCTTTCCGGTGCTCCAACTGCTTGACGAGGGGTATCACGTTCAGGTTGTGACGGACGCGTCTGCTTCTTTCACAAAGGCAGGGGACACCGCCGCGCTGCGGCGTATGGAGCAGGCCGGAGCCGTGATCACATCGACGGCACAGGTCGTGTCGGAGCTGGCCATCGATTGGACCACCCCGCGAGGACAGGCGCTCGCCCAGTTGCTCGGCCTCGGGCTGGTGTGACAACACTTTCGGCCCCGAACACCAGGGACGACAAACAATCCGCTCAGCCGCCGTGATGTGCTTCGTCTCGGCGGCACCGCACTGGCCGAAGCCTGCAAAGAGTCCCTACAAGCAAGAACAAACACCATGACGACAAGCGTCAAGCCCCCCTGCTCTATCCAGACACAATCAGCGTCCGCGCGATATCGCTCACCGTACGCATAGGGTGAGCAACGGCCCGATTACGCACCTCGTGAGTCCCTCTGAGCAGGGCGGGCTCGTCAAGCTATTCGTATTCCTTGACCTCTTCGATAAAACAGTCGAGTTCCATACCATGACTTTCAGAACCATCGTTGTTCTAGGTGCCACTGGGCAACAGGGCGGTGCCGTGATCCGCTCGTTAAGGGCGGAAGGCCATTGGCGCATTCGCGCGCTTTCGAGAAAGCCGAGCTCCAACGTGGCGCAGCAATTGGCCGCGAACGGCATCAAGGTCGTTGCGGCCGACATGGACGACTATGCCTCACTGCGAAGCGCCTTTGCCGGCGCCCATGGAGTTTTTTCCGTTCAAGGTTCAGAACAAGGCACGGAGCTCGAAACTCGCCGGGGCATTGCCGTGGCGGATGCTGCGCTAGCCGCAGGGGTAGAACACTTCATCTATGCATCGGTGGGAGGAGCCGATCGGCGCTCGGGCGTAGCGCATTTTGAAAGCAAGTGGCTTATCGAGGAACATATCCGCAACATTGGCCTACCCGCCAGCATCGTTCGTCCAGCGTTCTTCATGGAGAACTTTAGTAAGCCTGCACTACGAACCGTGCTATTGGCGCTGTTGCGCAGCTATGTGCCCAAAACGAAGCCACTCCAAATGATTGCAACGGCCGACATTGGCGATTGGGTTGCGCAAGCCGTCACCCAGCCGGGATCGTTTCTTGGTAAGTCCGAGGAAATCGCCGGCGTCGAGCTGACCCGCGCGCAGATCGTCGCCGCCCTCAAGAGCCACGGCTGGGCGGCCGGGCTACCCTTCCCACTGCCCAGGTTGCTATTACGTTCATTGCCCCATGACGTTCGGAAGATGTTTGAGTGGTTTGGGGAGGCCGGCTACCTCGCCAACATACCGGCACTGCTGGCGCGCCAGCCCGACGTGCGTACCTTCGACAAATGGCTCGTTGAACAACGTGGAATGCCGTCGGACACATAACCATCTAGCGTTGTTCGACCTGCGACTGCTGACCCCGTCGGCGCGCCTCCTGTGCATGTTGTTCGCGACTGACTTCCTTTAGAGCGACTCGCGAGGGCGTCGTAGTCGCAAGCCGGGATCGGCATCAAAGTGGCGCCCATCATTTTCGTAGTGATGGACGCCACTTTCGAGTCTGGGTCATGAATGTTTCTGCTCTTCTTTCTGAATCACGCCCCGGCCTCAGATCGACCTGAGCGCGTAGCTATGCTTGCCCTCAGCGCGAAGTTGATGCCCTATACGGCGGATCTCGGCCTCGCCCCGTCGCAGCGCCTCGACGCTGGTATGCACGGAGTAGTGGCCGAGCACGAGTTCGTGAGGGTGCTGCTTGGCCGAGCCGAGCACGAACTGTGTGTCACCCTCCGCGACTAGTTCGATGGCCGTCTCGCCGCGCTCGAAGATCGCGACCTCTCCACGTGTGATGCGAGATGACGCATGCAGCGCACCATCCATCAACGATACCCACGCGACGTCATGCCCCAATGGCGGGAGGAACGTCCAACGTTCGCCGTCTTTCAGCGTGACCAGGAGGTACGTCATTGGCGGCGCAACGATGGGGCTCGAAAGACCGTTATACGAGCCGAGGATCACCCGCACCGGGCCAACGTGGGGCACATCTTCGGGCATCACGTAGTGGCTCATGCTGGGCGCATTTTCAAGATCGGGTGGGAGCGCCACCCAGAGTTGGAAGCCTCTCGCGGGCGCCGAGTCCACGGTACCGGTATGCCAAACACCGCCCCCTGCCTGCATCCATTCCACGCCGCCGGCGGGCAGCACGCCCACGCTGCCCGTCGTCTCGGCGTATTGGACCGAGCCATCAAGAAGGACTGTTACCGTGGCAATACCTGAGTGCGGGTGCCAGCCAAGTTCAAGAGACGGGGCGTGACCGCCCTCAAAATCGAAGAGGTCGAGGAATACGAACGGCTTGATGAGCCCACCCAAGTCAGAGGGGCTCACGAGCCGCGTAATCGGACCGCTGCTTATCCCGCGCGCCCGGTGAACGATGTCGCGTGGACGCTGATTGTGCCCGAGGTGGGGCTGGGTGTTTTCGCGTTCTGTCGTGCTTGTCGTCATGGTATTCGTCCTTTCCACGCCATCAGGATGGGGGTGTGGTGTTTCAGGTCGGTTTCCTGCGCCCAACCCCCGTCTTCCATGAGCAACGACACGGTAGCGACGCCGGAATGGAAGTGCCAAAGGAAGCCGTGTTGCCGCGGACTAAGGGTTTGGTTAGCTGGCCAATTTGCGTTGGGATGTCATCTTGCTGCGATCCACCATTCTCCACCGTTGGATCAGGCCGGCATGTTGACCTTGGCCCAGTCAGCAAAACTGGTGAGTTGCCCACCGACAAGCGCATCTGCGCGCGCCCTCTTGGTGTCCGCGTCAGGGCCGAAGTAGCTGTAGTCCTCGAAGTAGCTCATCATTTCGCAGACCTCTTCCGCGCCGGGATAGAACGTATCGTAGACCTCGCCTGGCACCTGGTTCACCGCCACGTTGTGGCCCTGTGCGTTCAGAATATCCGCGAACTCTTGCCAACTGTAAGCGTCGGGGCAGAGCGACAGGATTTGCCCCTGACCGGCTGTCTCCGGGTGCTCAAAGACCTGCCTGACCAATTTTCCCAGTTCCAGGATGTCGCCGGCATGGACGTTTTTGTTGGTGATATCCATCGGAACCGCCCAGGCCTTTTGGTCCCCGTTTCCGGTGGGTTGCGGCGCCATCTGGGCAAGAAAATTCTGAAAGAAGAACGGCGCTTCGACGAAGCTGTAGTAGGGAAAGCCCGCGTCAGCGATCACAACGTTGGCCAGAGCTTTGTTGGTGAAATGCGAAACCTCATACCTACCGCCTGAAATGTCGAGAGCGTTGGGCAGCGTCGACCAAACAACATGAGAAATACCGGCGGATTTTGCGGCGTTGACCACATTCCTGACCTGGTCGTACTCGCTCGCCCCGGTTGCAGGGTCCCAGAAATTGGTGACCAGGAACACGCCATAAGCCCCGTTGAGCGCCGATGCCAACGTATCCGCTGCGTTCAGATCTGCGGCAACCACCTCGACCCCACGAGCGGCGAGCGCCTTGGCCTGGTCCGAGCTGGCATCGCGACTGATTGCCCGGACAATGTAACCACCCTGGTCGAGCAGCGCGTTCACCACCCCCTGCCCCTGCCGACCCGTTGCGCCAAACACAACAATGGTTTTATCCGACATGATTATTCTCCTGCATTTTCTGCTGATGGCTATTGATACTAAGGAGACAAGGAGCGCCGCTCTGTGTGAGCGACGTCCTTGGCGGTTGTCATACGCTCAGTCGCGGCGTAGGAAGTAGAGCGCTCATGCAGTCGCGCATCGGCGGGATCACCAGCGTATCCAGTAGATTTTCGACACGCAGGCCCCAAAGTCCTCGAGGGTTATGTCAGTGGTCTCAACGAAGCCACGCGGCCAGAGTGAATCGGCTTAATTCATGTGTTTATCAAACCACTCGATCATCTGCGCCGGATGTTCGGAGAAGTAGTTGTAGCCGTCCCAGCGCCGGGTGCTGCCTTCGATCCAGAACAGCTTCTTGTCAGCGACGGGGATGTTGTCGAAGATCGCCTGCACGTCGGCGGGCTTGGTCAGCGCGTCGTCGCGCACCTGAAGGATGAAGGCAGGCGCCTGCCAGTTCTTGGCGTATTCCAGCGGCGACACCTGATCGATCGTGAAGCTGGTGATCAGTTGTACCTCCCGGTCAACGGCGTCGAACTGTTCCGCGATCCCCATCGCCTCGAGGTTGCGCTCGACCATGGCGCGCATTGAGATAGGTTGCAGGGCGACCAAGGCGTGTACGCTCGCGAAAAGCTCGGGGTACCGAGTTTTCGCGACGAAGGTGGCATTGGCGCCCATGCAGCGGCTGAGTAGGCCCAATCTCATGCCACGGGTGTCGGGGCGGGACTTGATGTAGTGCAGCGAACCGGCCACGTCACGAGATTCGAAGAGGCCCCAGGTGAAGATATCGCCGTTGGCGCCGCCGCTGTGACCGTGGTTGCGCGCGTCGTAGGTCAGCACGTTATAGCCGGCCTCATGCAGGTGCTGGTACTCCCGCATGTAGTTGACCTCGATGTCGTTGCCGGGCACGAACTGCCACTGGGGTAGGTGCGAGGGGAAGCCATAGCGGTTCATAGGCATCGGGTGGTTGGCGATGACCAGTTTGTCCGAGCCTGGACAGGGTATCCACCATGCCTCCAGCGGGGTGCCGTCCAGCGACGGGAAGGTGACATCCTCATACGCCATCCCGTATTCGTCCGGCGTGTGCAGAATCGGTGCACGGACCGGGCTGCTGAGGCCTCTGGCCAGACCATTGATCAGTTGCGGAATATCCGCCATGACAGTTTCTCCTTCTCTTTCGGTTTGTGGTGTCTTCTCACATCCAAAAGATATGTCCCAGCCTGCTGTTGTACAAGCCATGGAAAATTGGTATCACCGTTCCATGGGCGGAACGAATGATTGGCTCTTGTTCCTGGTGTGGATCAGTCAGGCGGAGAGCCTGAGTGAAGCGGCGCGACATCTGAACCTGCCGAAGTCCACAGTGAGTTGGAGGATCTCTGACTTGGAGGAGTAGATCGGTGTGCTTCGATCGTCGTGTCGATCTCGTGGAGGAGCGTTTCGACGTGGCCATTCGAGCGGGAGCTCTCGTTGATTCGCCCCAATCTCAAAAAAGCCGAAAGACCCGCTTAGGGTGCCGGTGTCAGGAAGACACCTTGGCTGGATGCATAGAGGCGCCGGGCTGTATCGCACGCAGTTCGGCCACTGCCCTGAGCAACTGGACACGATTATTGCTCAACTCCAACTGAGCTTTGAGGATCCGAGTGAACTGCCCCCCCCAGCGCACCACCGCCTCAAACCATGACGAAAGCTGACATTTTCAGCGAGACCGTTAACAACTAGCTCGTCAAGCTCGAACTCTTTGGCCACTCTCTCCACAGAAAAATCCAGGCCTTTACCAGCTTGTCAATAGCGCAGTTGAGCGACTGTGCGGGAGGCAGCGCGGTAGTAGGCTTTCATGGCGTCACATTACGCGAATGCCCGATCTGTTCAGATTATTGATAAAGGCAGGTCAGGCCGATTTATAAGCCGCATGTCAGATAACTGAAAGGATTCGAACATGAAAAAGTCCATAACTGCTCTGGCCGTATCCGCGACGCTCGCTTTCACCGCAACTGTCGCGAACGCTTCCGTGCATCCGACCACCATCAAGGCTCCCCAGACCGTCAATCAGGTGACAGCTTCTATTGACACGCCTTTCGGAACCCATCGAACAGCTGGCGAAATCCAGATGGCCAGCCTGGCCAGAAGTTGCTCCGATGATCGATATTCCTGGTGGGAATACAGTGGCTGGGAAATCGTCGGCTGTCTCGTAAGCGGCCAGTGGTAATTATCCAGACGGGCCTGGTGCGTGACTTGCTTGGTGAGCGCGCACCAGAGCCTGTTGTAGGCTCTCCAAGATCAGTCCAAATTGAGTGACCATCACCGTTGAATCTGGCCCAAAAGCTCCACACTCTTATCACTCTCTAGAGAGCCCTAGAATGACTCCTCAAACCCACTCCAGACTCCACCTCCACAAGCGGTCAAAATCAGCACAAGAGTGTCTGTAATTGCAGCCTTATCACCCGCACAAATATAGGAGGTGTAGCATTCGAAGAATTGATTCAACAGACTGACGCATCGTTGATCCTGGTTGATGCCAACAACCATATGTTTACTATTACTGACCCACCCCTGAGCAACCAAGTTGAGGAGCGAAGACACATCACCTACCATTGAGCACAAGATGATATGGGCCTTTAGTGACTCCGGTTCCTGGTGAAAGTCGATTAGTTTTGTAGTCAACGAAAACCTCAATTTTCGACTCAGCCGCTCCACACCCGGGGCACCGCCAATATGATCTTCGAGAATACTATTGACGCGATGCCTGATAGAAAGCGACAGCTCCTCCCCCTTCAAAATCATGGTCTCAGAGAGAGCCCTTAAAATAGCTGCATATCGAGTTGTCTGGGCATTTTTCATGATCTGATCAAGAAAGGAAATCGATAGTATATTCAGCTCGACAGGTACCCCTTGGATCACTTCGAACTGGCGTCGCCAACGAATATGCTCATTGACGACAAAAGCATATACATCGACATCAGAATAATTGCGCGCACGATGATTGGCGTATGATCCACCTAAAAGAACTGACACGAAGCGCTCGTCATCAGTGACAAAAGAGAGCACATCCTTAATGGTTTCAAGCCGCAATATACCCCGAACCGCCTGGGGCCCAATACCAGCCATGGTTCGATCCAGAAAATCTTCGAAAGATAAACCGTCCATCAACAAACCTCAATCAGGAACACTAAAGCAGCACCGCCATACTCAATGCGTCCACATACTCTCCATCTCGATAGGCGAATTTTTTGTGTATGCCTTCCTGCGTAAAACCATATTTTTTATAGAGTTCTATAGCAGGTTCGTTATCGATGAAAACGGTCAGCTCCAGTCGCGTTATGTTCATCCACTTTGAAGCAGTCGTAGTTAGCTCTTTTAATATTGCGCTCCCAATACCCTGACGATGATGGCGGTCGGCGACCCCCATCCAGAAATCAGCCACATGCTGCCTACGCCCTTGGAATCGATAGAGCATCGCACACCCTACGACCATACCATCCTGTTCAGCGACCAAGGACAACCCGGAAGAGGCTCGGTTCTCAACAAGCCTCTTGGCATCATTTGCTGATTGATATGGCATCCGAAGTGTCCAATAACGAAACAACGGTTGCTCGAATATCTCAGCCAAAGCGGGCCAATCGCTGTCAGCCATCGCTCGAACAATAAAACTCATGCTATCAGCTCCTCTTTCAGACCTAATCGGCTGCTCCACAGTCGCGCGTATTCTCCCGCTTGGGCGAGTAACTCAATGTGAGTACCAACTTCGACCACTTGCCCACCAGACATGACAATTATCTGCTCTGCATCCACGACGGCCTCCAGCTTATGCGTAATTACGACTCTTGTAAGAGCGGCGAAATCGATCTTCAAGCGTGAGAAAAAAAGCCTCTCATTCACCGTATCCAGTGCAGATGTCGCCTCATCAAAGACCATAATCCTGGAGCTTCTAAGGTAGGCCCTGGCGATTGCAATTCGCTGCCTCTCTCCACCAGACAATTGGTGACCTCGTCCTCCGACATTCGACTCATCGCCTTGAGGAGGTCTCATCAGAAGCGCGGAGACATAAGCCGCCTCCATTGCTGAACGAACCTCTGACGCGGGTCTGTCAATATTACCCACCGACACATTGAAAAAAACACTTTCATCAAACAAGATAGTATTTTGAGGTACCCAAGTGATCACCCTCCTCAAAGACTCAGCTGAAAAATCCGAAATATTCAAACCGTTCACCAGAACTTTACCGCAGGAAGGTTCATAAAAACGCATCAATAGTCGTGAGATAGTTGTTTTTCCAGAGCCACTCGCCCCCACGATTGCAGTGAGTGATCCCCCCCGAATTGTAAAGCTGACATCACTCAGAACTGGTTGATGGTTTGAGTGTGTAAAGGATACATTGCAGAACTCCAGAGAGGGTGGAGATAAATCCCGGAGCTCTATATCCGGCAAAGGCTGCGGTTCCCCTAGAGGCTTCAGGTACTTCAATACTCTTGAAAAAAGCACCTCACCTTGTTTTATCTCTTTATACGCAAGATTCAAGCTTTCCATGGGTTGAACAACTGAAGCCAAATAAAAGATCAATAAAACCAAATCTCCCGCTGTCACATCGCCGGTCTTCACTTGGGTAAAGGCAATGCCCAGCACGACCGATAGTGCTACTACAATCACAGAAACCTGAATCGCATTATAAAACAGACGCTCCCTTGAAAACACCGCCCATAATTTTTCCGCACCCGCCATTTGCTCATCAACACCTTTGATGACATCATTTTCTATACTGAAGGCTTTGACTGTTTCTATATTTAACAATGCATCAGTCATTTTGGATCCAGCACTGGTACGGTATTTCAATGCATCTCTCTGCAGAGCCTGCAATTTCTTTGTCGATCGAAAAAATAATATGGCGTATACCGTAAACGCTAAAAGCATGATTAAAAAATAAGCGAATCCATAAATCAGAAGAAATACGCTGAGCATCACCAAAAACTGAAATACTACGGGTATAAGAATCATAGTATAGTTGCTGAGCATCATTCGAAAGCCGATCAACCCATTGGATAACTCTTCGTGAACCGGTCCCGCCTTGACCGAAGAGTAAGTATCCAACGTCGATCTCATGATAGCCCTCAATACGTTATCGATGAGTGCTCGCTGAATGCCCTGTTCCACTCGAACATAGAGTGCGGCCTTGTACTCTTTGAGGATTTTTTCAACCCAAAGTACGCCAATGTAGGCACTTACTAGCGCTGCGGCTGCTTGGTGGCTGCCATCACTTGTCGTATCACTCAAGTGATCAACTGAAAACTTGAGCAACAAAGGTCCGCACACGCCTAAGAGAGCCCCTATGGCTACCAACATCAGCAGGCAAAAAAAACCAGACTTCACAGTAGGTACAAGAAGCCTTTTAAGAATACCAAACACATGAGTGAACTCACGAACTATTGAATTTTCGACGATACTCACCCTGGCACCTCAGCTCATCTGGTCGAAAACAGACTGTCATAGTGAAGTTGACGAGCAACTTTATTGCCATCTGCAGCAGCACCAATAGCCTGAAACAACTGACCCGTAGCGTCACCACAAACATATAAACCTGGGCATGAAGTTCGGCCAAACCGATCCAGTTGAATATATCCAGCCGGGTCCAACTCGCAGCCCAAGTCGCTCGCCAAGCTCAAGCGGGGAATAATCCCAGACCTTAGAAACATCACATCGACATGGCGCGCCTCACCCGCCACCAAAAAAACCGTAACCCCTCCTTGTGGCGCCGCAATCAACTGGGAGACACTCGAGGTTTCGATAACGACGCCGGCCAGTTTCAAATGCGCCAGTTGTTGAACAGTGAGCACACTTTCCGCTGGTTGATAGAGAATGACATTCTTTGACCAAGACGTAGCTTTGATGGCGTCTTCATAACCCGCCTGCCCGACTCCATAAACGGCGACTATGCGCCCCTGATACTCATAGGCACCACAATATAAACAGTTAAATACGGAGCGCCCCCATAACTCCTCAAGGCCTGGTAATGCAGGCAATACATCTCGAACACCGGTAGCCAGAATCAAGTAACGGCTCTTTATTTTCACCCCTTCAGCAGTTACTAGAAAAAATAAATCTTCTTGAAGGACGACACTACTGATGGAGTCTCTCAAGATCGGTACATGGTATGAGTCCAACTCCCGTTCAAAATCACAAGCAGCCGCATGTGCACTTTTCCCATCTATCCCCAGATAGGAATACACGCCGTTCGAAAGTCTATTTCTTTGGTATCCAGCGTCCACCACCTTGACGGCCATCGCGCTTCTGCTCAGAGATAGCGCGGCAGAACAGCCCGCGAAGCCCCCCCCCACAACCACAACATCGAACATCTCACTCATTACCCACGCTCTCTGCACATTGGCCAATAGCCACAGCAATCGGATTACATTCCGCCATTTTACTTTCCACATACTGGGACGTTAAAACAACGCCGCGCCTCAAATGAGAAAGCAACTGATGATCTGTTAGTAGTAAATACAGGGTATTACTCAAGCAGGAGACGGAATCTATGACTAGACAATTTTCGCTATTTATCAAGGTATCCCTATAGTAAGGAAGGCTTAAAAAGTCCTTCGAGACAATAGGGATGACGGAGAAACACATCATTTCTCGCGGTCGACGGGACAAGTGACTGTCTACTTGAAAAGATTCTTCAATGCAAATACCTACATCACATACATCCAGGACTTCATGTAAAAGTGAGACTGACAGTGGGGGAAGAAAAAAAATACGCGTCGCCGCACTCCGCAGTGTTCGAGTTAAGGTATAGATCCCCTTAAGCTCCTCAAGCTCCCCAGCTAATATCATGATCACGGAAAAATCAACTTCAGACGAAACCTTGTCAACCTCTTCAACGACCTCTTTAATTCTTTTAGACTGCGAAGCTTTCCCATACAAACAAACTACTTGCTTGTCGATAGAAAAATCCAGTGCAGCTGGTGAATTGATTAAATCCCAATTAAACCACGGTGCCTCCTCGCTCACCAAGCTACGCAGTGAAATAACGAGCTGATCTAACGTCCTTCCGGGCACTGCATGATGTTTTAAAAATTGAGCCCCTCCCCCATAGTGCTTTATATTTTCGTGGCTCGTCCCAAAACTCATCAATCTTTCAGTAACTGCGCTATTGTTTGGCGCAATAATCGCGCTGGCGTTTTGCAGATCTCGGGCTACCATATGCTTCAGGCTCGAATGATTAGCCAGGCGATTTATATCGGATCCAGCATGCAATAAAACATAAGGTATGCCACTTACCGTAGAGATATAAGATGCCACAGCCCCATAAGGAAACAAATACCATCCTACGATCAACGAATAGTCCCGATCCTGCAACAGCGCCAGGGACTTACCTGCTAATCGCTCGAAAAACAAAGGAGAGTATGGAACATGAAAAAAACCCGTGAGAGGCTCAATATCGATAAAATTCAAGCCGGCGCGACCTTGGTCGTTTACCCCCACTTGCCGGTATCCGGCTGCCACCTCTTGCCTATTGGAGAGTAAGTCCACTTGATAACCGGCTGTTACCAACTCCAACGCGACTTCGTAGGTATTGATACTGACGCCACCTTGCACAGGAGGTGCCTTACCTATTACGAGTATCCTTTTCTGTGGCATATGACTTTCCTTCAAGAGCAACGTCGGCAGTCTGTATACCTGACGAGTTTGTGAATAATGCTCTCCTTCCAGACGCCACACTTGAACCGCTCGAAGTTATATTTTTCCGGAGCAACCTGAGCTAAAAACTCGATACAGATCGTCGACATCAAGGACGCCATCAAGACTGCTCCTGGGCCAAATGCTGCCCGAGGCGGAATCTCAGTTGCCAGGGTGGCAGTTACAAAGCCTTCATAGTCAGGTATATGAGCCCTGTTGAATCTGGCCTGACAGATATAGCAAGGTGACTTATAGGGAACGCTGATAGGCCCTACCCAATTTCCACCCATCGCTATATAAGGCACATCATTCACCAGCGATGCTTCCCCCACCCAGGTATGAAGTTGCAAACGAGGCTGGTCCCCACACAACACCACAAGATCGAAATCTTTCAGCTGCTCCAAGGCGCAATGAAGACTGTCAATATGAGACTCGATCACCGTGACATCTACCAATGGCTCATAGTCTTCCAGCGTTCTCTTCATGACGACTACTTTCGGCTTCCCTTGGTCAGAGTCCTTGTAGAGAATTTGCCTGGGCAGATTGTCTGCAGCCACACAATCACCATCGATCAACGTAAAGTTCAATACGCCTGATGATGCAAGGAGCTGTGTCAACATAGAGCCCAGGCCGCCCATCCCGATAACACAGACACGCGCCTGACGCAGCCTCAGAAACATATCCACCCGGCTGCTATCGGCTTGTTCCAAAGAACAAAAATGCTCCAGCAACCATTTGTATCTGACCCTATCCCGCTCCGACAAAATCGACACATCGGTAGCATGAGTTACTTTAATGATTTTTTTTGTACAGAGTTTTTTCAACGCCTCGTGAAACGTACTCAACGCCTGCGCATTGTTGTTAAAACCAGCTTCAGCATCGTGTAACTTGATGCCCCCTGCCATCACCCAAACAAGAATCTGATACTCCGCTTGACCCGCCTCATCATCTATTACTTCATAGCTCCCGCCCGATGAGTGGTAGCAAACAATCCTCCGGAGTGATGATTTTAAAATCCATCGGTCATTCTTTGAAATATTGAACAACCCCGTTTCGTCTTGATCATCATCTAAGCGGATATTCATGCTCTGGACTCCTTGTTCCGATTGGGAATATCCCTGTACCACCGTAACATTGTCGCATGGCCCAAAACCCGACCGACCTCCTCCATGCTTTGCCTCAGCAACCCGAGGTTCCCCTTCATCTCCAACTTTAACTCTCTAGGTGTTTTGTTCCTTGTGGCCCGCTGCACGTTGACACCGGGCAAATGGCAAACAACACCACCGAGATACGTTTTACAGAAAAAAAGATAGTCACTGGTAAATAGCAAGAAACAGTGCCAATAACTGTCGATCAGACGCTGCTCTTCGAAGAGATATACCGTGCTGGAATGTTCATCTAATCTGGAGCAAAGCCACAACCATTTTTTCAGGTCGACGAACAATTCTGCTGACTCAATGACCGACAGCGATTCGACGGTCGCAAAATAATGGACAAGACTAGGGTTTTCATATTCAAGCGCGGATTCCAGCGTATATACAATGCTCGTCATATTCATGACACCCTTAGTGTCGATCGCATTGACTTTAAGTTAGGCCACTGTGTCCAGCGGCCTGACTTTGTTAACTATTTACGTTTCGGTCTTCGCTGCAGCAACAAGCCGAAAGAGACAGATCAGATTCCCAACGTTCCTCTGTGGCCTTTAACAAGCGTTCAATCAACTCCTTCTGCATATCCTCCGCGTTAGGCATAGGGCTCACTTCTCGCTTCGAAAGCGAATACAATTTCGCAGCAGTGCTCATAAGAACTCCTCATAGATCATAAAGTTTATCGCCATCTGAATTTCAGATACGCGCGTTCCTTCAGCGAACAAGCAGACATAAGTGAAGACAACATCCCCTATAAACGTCCTTATTTAACTCATCCCCTGTTAGAGCAATGACGTGCAGCTTAATCCTGACCAACCACTCAGGATCAAAATTGATCATCTAGCGACTTTGCAACGCTTTAATGACGCTTCAGAGAAGAGAAAATGACATGATTAATGCTGGCACAGTGGAATCTCTACAGCAGTCGGGCTTTGACATAGAGCCTTCAGTAGGGGCGGCCAAGCTATCATGTTCAAGGGCTCTGACCGCTCGTAGCCAATAGCCAACGCCTTACATCTCACACAGCCAAATGCGCACATACTTTTTACTGATGTTTGATAGCTTAAGGCCATCCAGCGGCATGCCCCATAAGCAGAGCCGCTGTAGACAAGACACGGAGGTCTGGCAGTCATCATTCATCGAAGGCTGTTTCCATCAGGGACAAGGATCTGAAGCCGGCGACCACCTAATCCTCCATGACCAAAGATTCGCGCTTGCCACTTGATGGCCCGCAGTGTGCGACTTGTGCAGTACGTACTGGTGCTCTCCCAAACGCCCTGTTTCACGATGAACAGCGCTTGGGAAAACCGCCCAGCACAATGGATTCCGGAAACCATTCAATAAACGGGGCGGACTCCGAAAAGCCAGACGAGTAGGAACTTATATATGGAGATATATCGTATGTCGGCTCAAGAAAACTTTGTTGGCGGATGGACTCCTTATCACGAACTGACTCCAAAGGATCGGGAAGTATTCAAAGAGGCCCTGGCCGGGTTCGTGGGTGTGCACTACACCCCTGAGAAAGTTTCGACCCAGGTCGTCAACGGCACCAACTATCGTTATCTGTCGAAAGCCACGGTGCCTGGCTCGTCGGATAGCTGGCAAGCGGTAGTGGAAATCTACGCGCCTATCAAAGGCAAGCCGCACATCACCCAGATCCACCGGATCTAAGCAGGGATCAAACCCGTCGGGTCGCGCACAGGTTGCGCGGCCCGATGGTTCATCACAACGCCCTCCTTCCTGGCCCTCCTCCTCAGCAATAACCGCCCCACCCCTCCTCCTTGTGCAGTTGCTCCAGCCAGCCAAGCCCCCCGCTTTTGCGCAATCCTCTGGAATACTTGCCTGATCCTCTGAGCTTGCCGGGTATCGGATAGGAAAGCCTTTCCCCCTGGGCTAGAGTTCGGTCACTAGGAGCCAGCCGCCATGACCCAAGCCCGCGCCGGCCAGGCATCGCCCCTGGCACAACCCCTCGATATCTCCTCGTATTTTCTCGTTTCCTCATCGGGCCTTCCGGCCGACTCCGAAGTGCTCACGGCCAGCCCCGTGCGCGGCGTACCCGCCCCTTTACCAGCGTTTCTTGAGCAAGGATGCGCCTCGTAGCGCCTCCCTGAAGAAAAAACAAAGACACACCAACCGATGATCAGCAGGTGAGCCATGGAACTACGAATCAACCAAAAGGCCTATCAGGTCGATGCCGACGCCGACACGCCGTTGCTGTGGGTGATCCGCGATGACCTGGGCCTGACCGGCACCAAGTACGGTTGCGGCCTGGCCCAGTGCGGCGCTTGTTCCGTGCTGGTGGATGGCAACCTGGTGCGCGCCTGCGTCACCCCGGTGGCTGGGGTGGTCGGCCGCGAGGTCACCACCATCGAGGCGATCGAAACTGATGAAGTGGGCAAGCGCGTGGTGGCTGCCTGGGTCGAGCATCAGGTGGCCCAGTGTGGCTACTGCCAGTCCGGCCAGGTCATGGCAGCCACCGCGCTGCTCAAGCACACCGCCGCGCCCAGTGATGCGCAGATCGAGGCGGCGATGGTCAACCTGTGCCGCTGCGGCACCTACAACGCCATCCGTACTGCGGTGCATGATCTTGCCGCACAGCCTGCCAAGAAGGAAAGCGCCTGATGAACAAGCCCATCGACTCCGCTAAAGAACTTCTGAGCCTGGCGCTGGACGAGCCGGTCAACCTGTCCCGCCGACGCTTTCTGACCGGTACCGCCGTGGGGGCGCTGGTGCTCGGTTTCGGCCTGCCGCTCGGCTCGGCCAGGGTCCTGGCCGCCACAGCGACCGCCGCGGAACGCGGGACCCAGGTCCCGGCGTTTCTCGAGATTCGCCCGGACGGCAGCGTGCGCCTGCTCAGCCCCTTTATGGAAGGCGGACAAGGCACCCACACCGCCATGGCCCAGATCGTCGGTGAAGAGCTGGATGCCGATCCCGCCACCTTCGTGGTCGAGAGCGCGCCACCCGGCGAAGCCTATGTGGTGATGGAGAATGGCCTGCGTATCACCGGCGGCAGCATGTCGGTACGCATGAGTTACCCGACCATGCGCCGCCTGGGCGCCCTCGCCCGCGCCATGCTGCTGCAAGCCGGTGCCGAACAACTGGGCGTCCCGGTGGCCGAGCTGTCCACCGAGCCTGGCCGAGTGCTGCATGCCGCTTCCGGTCGCTCCCTGGGCTACGGTGAGCTGGCCGGTCGCGCCCTGGATATGCCGGTGCCCGACCCGGCCAGCATCACCCTGCGCGACCCGAGCCAGTTCCGCTGGATCGGCAAGCCGGTGCGGCGTGTCGATGCCTACGAGAAATCCACCGGCAAGGCGCTGTACAGCATCGATCTGAAGGTCGACGGCATGCTCCACGCCGCCGTGCAGCACGCGCCGCGCCTGGGCATGACTGTGGGCAATCTGCGCAACGAGGAGCAGGTCAAGGCCATGAAAGGTGTGCACTCCGTTCACCAGTTGCCCGGCGCGGTGGCGGTGGTCGCCGAACGCTGGTGGCACGCCAAGCGTGCGGTAGAAGCCATCCAGGTCGACTGGCTGGAAGCATCCGCCGATTCGAAGGTACGGGCGATGCCCGCCGATTTTTCCAGCGATGGCTTCCGCGATTTTCTCGCCGCCCAGCAAGGCCCAGCCCGCGACGACGAGAACGAAGGCGACGTGGCCGCCGCCCTGGCCAGTGCCAAGACCCAGGTCGAGGCCACCTACCACAACCAGTACCTCAACCACGCCCAGCTGGAGCCGCCTTCGGCCCTGGCGCGCTTCAACCCCGACGGCTCGCTCGAGGTCTGGCTGCCCAACCAGGCGCCGGACATGTTCCGCGACGACATCGCCAGGCGCACCGGTCTTTCTGCCTCGCAGATCACCCTGCACTCGCCGCTGCTGGGCGGTTTTTTCGGCCGGCATTTCCTCTATGACTCGGCCAATCCCTACCCACAGGCCATCGCCCTGGCCAAGGCCGTCGGCCGGCCGGTCAAGGTGATCTGGAGCCGTGAGGAAGAGTTCGTGCGCGATGTGCTGCGCCCGGTCGCCGTGGTCAAGTTCCGTGCCGCGCTGGACGCCGAAGGCCTGCCGGTGGCGATCGAGGCGGTGAGCGCCACCGAAGGCCCCACCGAAGCCATCGCCGGCAAGCAGGGCGAGAAAATCGACCCTACGGCCGTCGAAGGGCTGTCGGGCAAGTCCTACGCGATTGCCAACAAACGCATCGCGCAGATCTACGTCAAGGGCCCGGCCATGCTCGGCTACTGGCGTTCGGTGGGCAATTCGCTCAACGACTTCTTCTACGAAGCCTTCCTCGACGAGCTGGCGGACAAAGGTGGCCGCGACCCCTACGAACTACGCCAGCACCTGCTGCGCGACAACCCGCGCCTGACCACCCTGCTGCAGGCGGTGGGCGAACTGTCCGGCGGCTGGAAGCGCGGCCCGTTCACCGCCGAGGACGGCAGCCGACGCGCCCGCGGCGTGGCCATGGCCTCGCCGTTCGGCTCGCACACGGCGGTGATCGCCGAGGTGTCGATCGAGCGCGGCCAGGTCAAGGTCCATGACATCTGGCAGGCCATCGACCCAGGCAGCATCGTCAACCCGGCGATAGTCGAGGCCCAGGTCAATGGCGCCGTGGCCCTGGGGTTGTCCCAGACATTGCTGGAGGAAGCGATCTACCTGGACGGCAAGCCACGGGCGCGCAACTACGACCTGTACCCGATCCTGCCGCTTTCACGCATGGCGCGGGTGCATGTGCGGATAGTCGAGAGTGGCGAAAAGATGGGCGGTATCGGCGAGCCACCGCTCCCCGCAGTGGCGCCGGCGGTGGCCAACGCGGTGGCGTGGCTGACCGGCCAGCGCATCCGTAGCCTGCCATTGAGCCGATACACCTTCAGCTAACCGACAAGGACTGCCCATGAATAACAGCCGATTCGCAAGAACCGCAGGCTGGCTGGCCTTGCCGTGCCTGGTCGCGGCAGGCCTGCTGGCCTGGTATGTGACCCGCCAGCCTGCCTCGCCCTTTGAACAGGAACAGGCCGCAGCGGCCAGCTTCGACCCCGCACTGGTGAGCCGCGGCGAGTACGTCGCCCGGGTCAGCGACTGCGTGGCCTGCCACAGCCTGCCGGGCAAGGCGCCCTTCGCCGGCGGCCTGGAAATGGCCACGCCGCTGGGGGCCATCCACGCCACCAACGTCACCCCCGACCGGGATGTCGGCATCGGCGCCTACAGCCTGGCCGACTTCGACCGCGCCGTGCGCCATGGCGTCGCGCCGGGCGGCCGGCGGCTCTACCCGGCCATGCCCTACCCGTCCTACGTCAAGCTCAGCGACGATGACATGCGCGCGCTGTACGCGTTCTTCATGAAAGGCGTGCAGCCGGCCAGCCAGCCCAACGTCCCCAGCGACATCCCCTGGCCGCTCAATATGCGCTGGCCCATCGCGCTGTGGAACGGCCTGTTCGCCCCGAGCACGCCCTACGCGGCCAAACCCGCCGAGGACGCGCTGTGGAACCGCGGCGCCTACATCGTCCAGGGGCCGGGCCACTGCGGCAGCTGCCACACCCCGCGCGGCCTGGCGTTCAACGAGAAGGCCCTGGACGAGTCCGGCGCGCCGTTCCTCGCCGGCGCCCTGCTCGATGGCTGGTACGCGCCAAGCCTGCGCCAGGACCCCAACACCGGCCTGGGACGCTGGAGCGAGCCGGAGATCGTGCAGTTCCTCAAGACCGGCCGCAACAAACATGCGGTGGTCTACGGCTCGATGACCGAAGCCTTCAACAACTCCACCCAGTTCATGGCCGACGAGGACCTGGCCGCGATCGCCCGCTACCTCAAGTCGCTGCCCGGCGACCCGCAGCGCGATGGCACGCCCTGGCAGTACCAGGCGGTGTCCGCCACCACCCGCCTGGACAGCCCCGGAGCCCATACCTACGTGACCCGCTGCGCTTCCTGCCATGGCCTCGACGGCCAGGGCCAGGCCGAATGGATGCCGCCCCTGGCCGGCGCCACCTCGGCGCTGGCCAAGGAAAACGCGTCGGCGATCAACATCACCCTCAACGGCTCGCAGCGCATCGTCAGCGCCGGCGTGCCGGATGCCTACCGCATGCCGGCCTTTCGCGAGCAGCTGTCGGACCGGGAAATCGCCGAGGTCCTGACCTTCGTGCGCGGCACCTGGGGCAACCAGGGTAGCGCGGTCGATGCGCAAGCGGTCGGCAAGCTGCGCGGGCATACCGACCCGGCCAGCAGCAGCCCAATCGTCCTGCACATGCGTTGAAAAGAAGGGCTGCTGGCGATCCCCTCCTCCAGGATCGGGTTTGCCGGCAGCCCCTCCCATGAACAACGGAGGTCCCCATGGAAAGCATCGATCTACTGGTCCTGAGCACCGCCCATGACTGGCTCCAGGCCGGTCAACGGGTGCTGCTCGCCACCGTGGCCCGCACCTGGGGCTCCTCGCCCCGCCCCGTGGGCTCGATGATGGCCCTGCGCGGCGATGGTCGGGTGGTGGGCAGCGTCTCGGGAGGTTGCATCGAGGACGATCTGATCCACCGCTACACCAGCGCCTACGGTGGCAACTCCTTGCCGGACGGGCCGCCGCAGGTGGTGCGTTATGGCATCAGCGCCGACGAAGCCCACCGCTTCGGCCTGCCCTGTGGCGGCACGCTGGAACTGATCCTCGAATTCACCCCATCCAGGCACGCCCTCGAACGGCTGCTGGCCCAGCTCAACGCCGGCCACCTGGTGCGCCGCAGCCTGGACCTGGGCAGTGGCCAGGTGACCCTGGCCAGCAGCTCTGCGCCGGAGCAGTTCGTCTTCGATGGCCAACAGATGGTCAACACCCTGGGCCCCGGCTACCGCCTGCTGCTGATCGGGGCTGGCGCGCTGGCCGAGTACCTGGCGACCATGGCGCTGTTCAACGGTTTCCGGGTCGCGGTCTGCGACCCCCGCCCCGAATACATCGGCGGCTGGAGCATCGCAGGCGTGGAGCAGTTGGTCGGCATGCCGGACGATGTGGTCCGGGCCTTCGCCCCGGATCTGCGCAGTTGCATTGTCGCCGTCAGTCATGACCCCAAGCTCGACGACCTGGCCCTGCTCGAGGCACTGCACAGCCCGGCCTTCTACATCGGCGCGATCGGTTCGCGGCGCAACAGCCAGCTGCGCCGCGAACGCCTGATCGAACACTTCGGCGAGAGCCAAGCATCGCTCCAGCGCCTGCACGGCCCGATCGGTATCTACATCGGCAGCAAGACGCCCGCGGAGATCGCCGTGAGCGTCATGGCCGAGATCCTCGCCGCCAAGAACGGGGTCGCCCTGCCCCGCGCCGTCGACATTTCGAACGCCAAGCAGGCCCGCGAGCAACTCGACTCGGTGGCGGCCCTTTGAATCGGTCCGGGGCCAGCCCCTAGACCGCCAGAACGCTGCAAGACGCCTGATACAGGATATGTTCGGTGGTGCTGCCCAACAGCTTGGCCAGCCCGCGGGACTGGTTTCTGCCCATCACGATCACATCCACATCCTGGGCGTGGGCAAATTCGCTCAGCACCGAGACGGCTTGCCCCCTGATGAAGTGTCGACACTCGGCAGGCACGCCAAAACGCTCGGCCAGCCTGAGGAAAGATTTTTCCAGATCCTCGCGCAGCTCCCTGGTAAGCCCCGCCAGGGTCATGTCGACACCGCCCATATCCGCCAGGAAAGCCGCGGCAATATCACAGGCATACAGCAGGTGCAGCTCGGCATCACACTGCAGTGCAAGGCCGGCGGCCTGATGGATGATCCGCTCATTGAGTTCATTGTCCGCAGGCTCGGTATCCGACACCTCGACCGCTGCCACGACCTTGCGCGGCAAGGCGTAGCCATTCCCGCCAATCAGATAGACCGGTATCGGGCAATGGCGCAGCAAGTGCCAGTCCAGAGGGGTGAAGAACGTGCGCTTGAGCTTCGGCTCATGCTGTATCTGCTTGATCAGCAGGTCGGGTTGCATTTCCACGACATGGTCGAGGATGTCTTGCTCCATGTCATCGACCCATGCCACCTCCGTCGTCACGGCAAGCCCCTTGCCATGCAGGTCTTCTACCTGGGCCTCAAGCCAGTCGCGCTGGTCCTGCAGGTAACTTTCCCGGGCCTGCTTGCGGTCGCCCTCCTCAAGCAACGACAGAATATCCAGAGACCTCAGCAAGGCCGCGATATGCAGGCTCGCCCCGCTGGCCTGGGCCAGGGCTACGGCGTGACCTATGGCGTGGGCATGGCGTTGAGCCGGATTGATGATCAGCAGCAACCGTTGATACTGGCTCATGATCTACCTCCAGACAGGTGGGTCTTCGGTGCCAGACGCCCATTGATGAGGGCATCCGCGTCAATCCAGATTCCTCCCTTGGCGCCTCCAGGGTTCTGATCCATGTCAGATCCCCGCGCAATGCGCCGACATGATCAATAATTCATCAATGGGCCCCTTCGCGGCTGACCGCACGTCAGTTGGCCTGCTCCACGACCGGCCGGCTTGATACAGGTCAAACTCGCCCCGCCGGCCGGCGGCAGGATCGCAGCAAGCTTTCACGGCCACAGACGCGTTGCCGTTATCTGCTATCACCCACGGGAGATTTGTCATGTCCGAGCAATCACGTTTCATGCTGGTCGCCTCGCCGCTGATGGAAAACAGCCCCGCCTTCGATCGCGCCGCCGCCCTGGCCAGGGCCGCAGGCGCGGCACTGCACATCGTGGCCTTCGACTACCTGGAGGGTTTGGCCACGGCCAGCCTGGTCAACGAACAGGCCCTGGAGCAAATGCGCCTGGGCTACGTCGAGCGCCATCGCCAATGGCTTGAAGAACAGGCCCGCCCGATGCGCAAACTGGGGGTCACCGTCACCACTGAAGTGGTGTGGGTGCAAAACCCGCTGCAGGAAATCCTGACTCATCTCAAAGAACAGCCCATGGCCCTGCTGATCAAGGCCCTGGAGCATCAATCGCTGCTGTCGAGGGTGTTTTTCACCCCCCTGGATATCCACTTGCTGCGCGAATGCCCGGTGCCCCTGCATTTTGTCAGCCACCTGCAGCATGCGCTGCCCCGCAGGATCGTCGCGGCGGTCGACCCCTTCCATCGCGATGACCAGTACCAGGACTTCAACGACCGGATACTGCATGAGGCGACAAAACTGGCCAGTGCCTGTAATGCCGAACTCGAGGTGGTCTATGCCCATGACCTGTCCTCTATCGGCGCGGACGAATTCAACTTCGACGAGAGCTCGACGTTCTTCTCCTCAAGCAAAGCCAAGACCCTGTTCGACGCACAGGGCGCTGCCCTCAACCAACTGGCGGAACGCAACGGCATTCCAGCGGAGCGCCAGCACATGATCATGGGCAGCCCGGCCAAGGTCCTTGCCAGCTACGCCGAAACCCATGGCATCGACGTGATTGTCATGGGCAGGGTCGGCCATCGTGGTGGCTTGGGGCGCCTGATCGGCAGCACGGCGGAGCAGTTGCTGTACAAGATGCCTTGCAGCGTGTGGGTGGTGTCGCCAGAGGTGCTAACGGCTGGATAAAAAGTATTTCGTTACTTTTTCAGGACGGTTGCCCCGCGCGCCTGACCGGCATCGAACGCCAGCTGCGTGAGGTAGGCGCAGAACATGTCTGCCATCGCGTCGGCGTAGGTCTCGATCTCTGCGGCGGTACGCGGGCTTTCTGAAAACTCCTTGCCAACGCTGCTGAGCGTGGTGGTGATCAAGTCGGCAGTCAGGGCACGGATTGCCTGCGACGCGTCGGGCAGCGCCTCCTCCATGAAAGCCTGGAAAATCCTCTCACCTTGCGCCTTCACAGCCTGCGCTTCAGGCGCGTGGCGATACAACGGCGCGGCGTCGTTGAGCGCCACGCGCATCCTGGCTTCCTCGCACTCGGACTGGATAAACACCTGGACCAGGACCCGCAGCCGTTCCAACGGGGCTGTGCCAAGGTCTTCGAGGATGCTGCGCAGCAGCTGCGTGGTCTGTTGCCACTCATCGCTTTGCAGGCGGAACAGGATCGCCGCCTTGTTCGGGAAGTATTGGTACAGCGAGCCGATGCTGACGCCGGCCTTCTCCGCCACCCGCGCTGTGGTGAAACGCTGCGCGCCCTCCCTGGCCAAAACCTGAGTAGCGGCTTCCAGGATCGCCGCGACCAGCTCTGTCGAGCGGGCCTGTTTAGGGTCTTTTCGCGAGGAAACCTGCGGGGTTCGGCGGTTGCTCATAAGGGCCTGACAGGGCCGGAGCCAATGCGAATAGCGGATGGGGTCACTTGCTCATATTCTCTAAATGCGACGAATTGATCGCATTTTAGCCACGCGCCGCCAGGCGTCAATTTCGGAAGGGATGCCCCATGACCAGCACACTGACTACTTCCCCGCTCGCGCCCTTGCTCGATCGCCTGTTCGAGCAGGCCGATACGGCGACCAGCCCGGCCGTCGCCGACATCCCCCGCGAGGAACGCGAGCGCCTGATGCACAGCAAGACCGAATACCTGGACTTCTATGGCCGCCTGAAGGAACTCTGGCTACCGGTTTCCCGCGAGACCGGCGGGCTGCTGTACATGCTGGCGCGCAGTACCCGGGCCCGGCACATCGTCGAATTCGGCACCTCGTTCGGCATCTCGACCCTGCACCTGGCGGCGGCGATCCGCGACAACGGCGGCGGCCGCCTGATCGGCAGCGAGTTCGAGGCGTCCAAGGTGCAACGGGCGTACCAGCACCTGCTCGAAGGCGGCCTGGCTGACCTGGTGGAAATCCGCGAGGGCGACGCGCTGAAGACCCTGGCGGTCGACCTTCCCGAGTCCATCGACCTGCTGTTGCTCGACGGTGCCAAGGCGCTGTATGCCGATATCCTGGCCCTGGTCGAAAGCCGCCTGCGGCCGGGCGCGCTGATCGTCGCCGACAACACGGATTACTGCCCGGACTACCTGGCCCGGGTCCGCTCGCCCGGCAGCGGCTACCTGTCCGTACCCTTCAGCGACGACGTGGAACTGTCGATGCGGCTCGGCTGAGTCCCGTAACCATGAGGATCTGCCGCCCGCGAGGCGGCAGATTCGCCTACTGCCGTCCCGTATCGCCCCCCCATCTCACTCAAGATTCGCCAAAAGCTGGCCCTATACCCGGTTTGGCATGGAGGGATCGCCAAATACCATTATTCGGGCCCGCCTGGCCCTTCGATAATCCCGCCCCATCGACCCGGCTTGCAGCGCTGGACAAACCACCGGCTGCATCGCCTGAATCCCCCGAAAATCAAGGCAGAGACTTCCACCATGCACATCAAGGCTGCTGTTGTTCGCGAGTCTGGCGGGCCTTTCCTGATCGAAGACCTGGAACTTGAAGCGCCCCTGGAGGGCGAGGTCCTGGTCAGGATCCTTGCCTGTGGCATCTGTCACACCGACCTGATCATCCGCGACCAGTTCTACCCTACCCCCTTGCCCGTGGTGCTCGGCCATGAAGGCGCGGGCATAGTCGAGGCCGTGGGGCTTGGGGTGAAGTCGGTCAAGCCGGGGGATCATGTACTGATGTCGTTCTCTGCCTGTGGCAACTGCCCCAGTTGCGTGGAAGGGGCAAAGGCCTATTGCTGGCACCACATGCAGATGAATTTTTCCGGCATGCGTTATTCCGGCAAGGCCTGGGACGTGCCGGCGCCGCTGTTGAAGCGCCTGCCGTCGGGCGGCGTGGAGCGGATCAATGGCGCCTTCTTCAACCAGTCGGCACTGGCGACCCACGCCATCGCCACCGAGGACAACGTGGTGGTGGTCGACGCCGATCTCGACCTGAAGATGCTGGCGCCCCTGGGCTGTGGCTTCCAGACCGGTGCCGGGGCCATTCTCAATACGTTGCGGCCTGAAGTCGGCAGCTCCCTGGTGATTAGCGGCGCCGGCAATGTCGGCCTCGCCGCGGTGATGGCCGCGGCGATCAGCCATTGCCATCCGATTATCGTGATCGACAGGGTGCCCGAGCGCCTGGCGCTGGCTCGGGAGCTGGGGGCCACCCATGTCTTCGACTCTTCCGACAGCGACCCGCTGGCCGCGGTATTGGCGCTCTGCCCGGGCGGCGTGCGTTATGGGCTGGACACTACCGGCCATCCCGCGGTGCTGCAGTCGATTTTCCAGATGCTCCAGGCGCGAGGCATATGCGGCCTGATCGGTGGTTCCAAGCCCGGCGCCGAGGTCAGCCTGGACATGACCCACTTGCTGTTCGGGCGCACCGTGCGCGGGATCCTGCAAGGCGACAGCCAACCCAAGAAGTTCCTGCCGCAACTGCTCAAGCTGTTCCGCGATGGCCTGTTCCCCATCGATCGCCTGATCCGGCATTACCGCCTCGATGAGATAGAAAACGCCATTGCCGACATGAAATCGGGGGCCACCATCAAGCCTGTGCTGCTGATGGAATGAACGCCAATCAACCTTGCAAGGAGTCAGGCATGAGCCACCCAAGCCATATCCAGGAGTACCAAGGGATCATCGACACCCTCGGCCACTACATCGCAGGCAACAGGCAGGCCAGCAGCGCGACGATGAAGCCTGCGTTTCATGAGCAGGCGACGATTTACGGTCTCAACGGCACTGAGTTTTTCGGTCCGGAGATTCAACAGCTGTATGACGACATCGATCGGTTCCCGGCCTCCCCCGATCTGCAATCCAGCGTCACCCGCGTCGATATCGTCGGCAACGCCGCCAGCGTCCGCCTCGATCTGGATAACGTCGCTGGCCACAGGTTTACCGACTTCCTCAATCTGCTGAAGATCGACGGGCAGTGGACGGTGGTCAGTAAAGTCTTCTATCTGCACCCAGGCCCTGCCTGAGGCCATGACCTAAATGGCTCTGCCGCCGCGCCTCAGTGATCCTCGCGCCCCGCCCACTCCACCGGGTACAGCGCCAGGTAGCTGTCGACGGCATCGCCTAGGGTCGGGAAGAACGCCGCTTCGCCCAGCCGCGCGAACAGCCCGAAGCGCTTCAGCTTGTCCTTGACCGGGTCTTTCATCTCGGCCACGCACAACTTGATGCCCGCCGCGTGCAGGCTGTCGTCCAGCTCCGCCAGCATGTCGGCGGAGGTCACGTCGACGCTGGTCACCGGCTCCGCCGCCACCACCAGCCAGCGCACCGGTGTCGGCGAGGCCGCCACGGCATCCAGCACCCGGTCATGGAACAGCTCGGCGTTGGCGAAAAATAATGGTGCATCCCAGCGAAACAGGACCACGCCGGGGATGAGCTGCGCGTCGGGATAACGCTTGATGTCGTGATACCCCCTGACGCCTTGCGCCCGCCCCAGGACCGCCGAATAAGGGCGCCAGCCATCCCATAGAAACTCGATGACGGCGATCACTATGGCCAGGCCGATGCCCTCGATTGCGCCAAGCACGGCCACGCCTATGGTGCAGACGATGGACAGCCAGAACTCCCAACGCTGGATGCGATAAATTCGTCGCAGGTCGCTGACTTCGATCAGGCCAATGGCGGATGCGATCACCACCGCGGCCAGGGCGCTGCTAGGCAGGTCCTCCAGCAGGTCCGGGGCCAGCACCAGCAGCAAGGCCACGGCCAGCGCGCCTATGACTCCGGTCAGCTGAGTCTTGGCGCCGGCGGCCTCGGCCACAGGGGTACGCGAGGAGCTGCTGCTGATGGCAAAACCCTGGAAAAGACCGGCGGCCAGGTTGGCGACGCCGAGCCCGACCATCTCCTGGTTCGGGTCGACATAGGTGCGGGTTCGCGCCGCGTAGACACGGGACAGCACGCTGGTATCGGCGAACGAAACCAGGGCCACCGCGCAGCCGCCGATCAGCACCGGGACGATATCGGCGCGGGTGATCCAGGGCACGGCGAACGCCGGCAGGCCTTGTGGCAGCGAGCCGAGGACCGAGACGCCGGCGGTTGCCGCAAGGTCCAGTACAGCAACGGCGACCGTCGCCGCGGTGACGGCGATCAGGATGCCCGGCACCCGCTTGTGGTTTCTGAACAGCAGAATCACCGCCAGAGTCGCCGCGCCGACCATGAAGGCGGTCCAGTTGGTTTTTCCCTCCAGCACTGCAGTGGCGATGGCCCACAGGTTGCGCAGCGGCCCCTCGGCGTCCACCGAAAAGCCGAAGAGTTTCGGCAACTGGCTGATCAAGACCGTCAGCGCAATACCGTTCATGTAGCCGTAGCGGATCGGCTTGGAAAGCAGCTCGGTGACAAACCCCAGGCGCGCGATGCCGGCCAGGATGCACACCGCCCCCGCCACTATCGCCATCATCCCCGCCAGGGCGACCGCGCGCTGCGGGTCGCCGCCGGACAGCGGCAGGACCACGGCGAGGATCACCGCCGCCAGCGAGGAGTCCGGCCCCAGCACCAGGATCCGACTGGGACCGAACAGCGCATAGGCGAGCAACGGCACTATGGTCGCGTAGAGGCCATAGATGCCGGGCAGGCCCGACGCCGCCGCGTAGGCGATGCCGACAGGCACCAGCATGGTGGTCAGCACCAGCCCGGCCACCAAGTCATAGCGCAACCAGGCGATCCGGTATTCGCGCAGCATGCGCAGCCCCGGTAGCCAGCGGCCCCAGCGGTTCTGCCCGTCGCCGGCATCCCGGCGGGCGATGCGCCCGGGTTCCGGGACGGGCGGTGAAGACCCCGAATGGCTCATGGGACGCGGGTCCTTTGCTGTACTGCGCCGGTTTGCCTACAGGTGCCGCTCAGAACTTCTCCGGAACCCGCCGCAACGGATGGTCCGACTCCCGATAGGCACCCGGCTTCTGCCGTTTGGGCAACACCACGTTCTCCCTTGGCACTTCCTTGTAGGGAATACGGCTGAGCAGGTCCGAAAGGATATTGAGCCGCGCGCGGCGCTTGTCGTTGGAGTTGGCCACCAGCCAGGGGCCATGTTCGGTGTCGGTGGCCTTGAACATCTCGTCGCGGGCGCGGGAGTAGTCATACCAGCGGCTGTATGACTTGAGGTCCATGGCGGTGAGTTTCCAGATCTTGCGTCCGTCCTTGATCCGCGCCTCGAGCCGGCGGGTCTGCTCTTCCTGGCTGACTTCCAGCCAGTACTTGAGCAGGATCACGCCCGAGTCGACGATCGCCCGCTCCACCAGCGGCACCGCCTTGAGGAAGGCGACCGCCTGCTCTTCGCTGCAGAACCCCATCACCCGCTCGACGCCCGCGCGGTTGTACCAGCTGCGGTCGAAGATCACCACTTCGCCCGCCGCGGGCAGGTGTGGCAGGTAGCGCTGCAGGTACATCTGGCTTTTCTCGCGGTCGGTCGGCGCCGGCAGCGCCACCACCCGGAACACCCGCGGGCTCAGCCGTTCGGTCAGGGCCTTGATGGTCCCGCCCTTGCCGGCGCCGTCGCGCCCCTCGAAGACGATGCAGATCTTGATGCCCTTTTCGCGCACCCACTCCTGCAGCTTGACCAGCTCCACGTGCAAGCGGCGCAACTGGTCCTCATAGTCTTTCTTGGTCAGTTTCGCGTGTTCAACGGCAGCGCCCTTGGCGACGCCCCTCTTGTTTTTTGCCATGGCCAGAACCTCATGTTCGCGTTCATCGATCGCGTGAGTCTAGTCGATGATCCGGCATCCACAGGGCTGCCCGGGCCGGCTGGGAACGCGGCAAGGACAAGCGCCCGCACCCGCTCCCCCCTTGGCTCAGAACACCGCGATATGGGCATCCGTGCGCGGTTCGGTGCCGCCGCACAGCACGCCGGTTTGCGGGTCGCGCAGGATGATCTGCCCGCGCCCGTAGCTGGTCAGGTCGCAGGCCACCTGCACCTCGTGCCCGCGCCGGGCCAGGGCGGCGGTCATGTCCCGCGAGGCGTTCTGTTCGATCCCCACTTGCAGCCCGCCCAGCCATTGCCAACGCGGCGCATCCAGGGCCGCCTGCGGGTTGAGGCCGAAATCCACCAGGTTCATGACCATCTGCACATGCCCCTGGGGCTGCATGTAGCCGCCCATCACGCCAAAGGGCCCCATGGGCACGCCGCCCTTGCTGAGGAAACCCGGGATGATGGTGTGGAAGGTCTTCTTGCCGGGCGCCAGGCAGTTCGCGTGCGCAGGATCGAGGCTGAACTCTTCGCCGCGGTTCTGCAGGGCGATGCCGCTGTCGGGCAGCACCACGCCCGAGCCGAAGCCGTGGTAGTTGCTCTGGATGAACGACACCATGTTGCCCTCGGCATCGGCGCTGGCCAGGTAGACCGTGCCGCTGGCGTGCGGGTCGCCCGGCTGCGGGGCCTGCGCCTGTTCGCCGATCTGCGCCCGACGCTGGGCCGCGTAGCGGTCGCTGAGCAAATCCTCCACCGCCACCCGCATATGCGCGGGGTCGGTGATGTAGTGCAGGCCGTCGCTGTAAGCCAGTTTCATCGCCTCCAGCTGGCGGTGCCAGGTCTGCTGGCTGTCGCGGTGATCGAAGTCGAAGCCTTCGAGAATCTTCAGGGTCATCAATACCACCAGGCCCTGGCCGCTCGGTGGAATCTCCCAGACGTCCACGCCGCGATACTTGACCTTGATCGGCTCGACCCACTGGGCGCGGTAATCCTGCAAGTCGCTGGCGCGCAGATAACCGCCGGTGGCCCGCGAATGCTGGTCCAAGCGTTGCGCCAGGGCACCGCGATAGAAGCTTTCGCAGCCGCTGGCGGCCAGTTCCGCCAAGGTCCGGGCTTGCGCCGGGTTGCGAAACAGCTCCCCGGCCCGGGGTGCCCGGCCGTCGATCAGATAGGTGTCGAACCAGCTGTCGAGCACGGCGTTGCGGCTCGGGGTGAAGTTCTCCAAGGCTCTTTGCCATTGCAGGGCAACCACCGGCGACACCGGGAAGCCATCGCCCGCCAGGCTTATGGCGGGTTGCAGCAGGTCGGCGAATGGCAAGCGGCCGAAACGCTTGGACAACTCGGCCCAGGCCGACGGACAGCCTGGGACCGTCACTGGCGTCCAGCCATGTAAAGGCATCTGTTCATGGCCGGCGGCTTTCACCGCCTCGATGCTCAGGGCCTGGGGAGCCACGCCGTTGGCGTTCAGGCCGTGCAGTTTGTTCTGGGTCCAGACCAGGGCAAAGGCGTCGCCACCGATGCCGCAACCGGTAGGCTCGACCACGGTCAAGGCCGCCGCCGTGGCGATCGCCGCGTCGATGGCGTTGCCACCGCGACGCATGATTTCAATGCCGGCCTCGGCGGCCAATGGCTGGGACGCAGCGACCATGCCGCGCTTGGCGAACACGCTTTGCCGCTGGGAGGCGTAGGGATACTCATGGGCAGAAAAGTTGAACATGACAGGACTCACACAAGGTTGAGGGTCACGACACCCGGCAGAGAAAGGCCCGGGTCCGGGCGTGGCTGGCTGAAGATCTGCTCGATCAGCCCAAGTACCGATAGCCTAGCCTCGCCATCGTCGCAACAACCTACTGCTCGGGCCGAGGTTCGATTGCTGATTCCAGGCTGCGCCTCATAAGCCCCTCGGGCACGCCTTGACACTCATAAAAAAAGGCGCCGCCAGGACGCCTGTTGAGTTTTTCCCTTTCATTGGCCCGTCCAGAACCAGCGGTATTGATAAGCACTAGAACCCATGAAGGTAGCGCAGCGTCAGTTGCGTTCCCTGGGAGCGGTTTTCGGCACCGCTTTCAAAGTAGAGATTGGCGAACAGGCTCTGCTTGCCCTGGCGGTACATCACCCCAGGGCCGATGCCCAGCACCTGTTCCCGGGAGTCTTTTTGCCGATGGCCGTCGATGCGGTCGTCGCTGATCTGCTTGAGCTGGTAACCCGCCACCCCGACCCGCCAACGCTCCGAGAGCGCATAGGACAGCGCCAGGTTGCTGTGGATCGCCTGCCCCGGCTGAATGCTGTCGGCCTCCAGCACCGACGCCGGATCATGGTTGCGGCTGGACCAGGCGTAATGAATGCGCCCGCTGACCTCCAGGCGCTCGCTCAGCTCCCAGGTGAACACATAGTGCGGGTTGAACACCCAGAGATTGCTCCCGGTATTGATGCTCGAATCCTTGCTGTAGGAACCGGTTGGCAGCGAGAACACGAAGTTCAGGCGCTGCCAGTAAGGCCGGCCGAAGAACGACACCGGGGCCCATTGCAGCAGGAACGGGCTGACGATCATATCGCCCTGGCGAGTGCGCCGGCCCTTGGGGCCCTGGTCGATGTCCAGCTCCAGGTTCACCAGCGGCAACAGCACCTCAGCGCCATAGTTCGCCCCCAGCCAGGTGTCGCTGCTGAAGTAGGCCAGGTGCGGCAGTACCGTGGTGCTGTGCACCTGCTGCCGGCCCGGGACCGAGTGGCCGCGGGCATCGTAGGCCGAATGGCTGCGGTAGTACTGCACCGGCAGTTCGAACAGCCCGCCCGGGCCGGCGACCCCGTCCATGAAGCTGGTATTGCCCAGGGCCAGGGGCGGCAGGCTGACACTGTCGGCCTCGCTCGTGGCGCAGGCCAGCGCCGAGCTGATACCCAGCGCCTTGACCCATTTCGTTCGGTTCATGCAACAGCCCCTCTGCGGCCGGTTAGAAAATGCTGAACGGGTAATCGACTATCACCCGGTATTCGTCGGCGTTGGCATTGCCGCGGGTATTGCCCGGGGCGGTGTAGCCCTGCCCCGTGCGGTGCGCGGCCCAGCGCAAGGTCAGGTTCAGGCCCTTGGCCCGGCCGTCGGGCACGGCGTAGCGCAGCGCCAGGTCGCGCTCCCAGTGATGGGCGTCCTTGCCGGCGGCGTTATAGATGTAGCCGTAGCCCTGGCTGCCAGGGTCGACCCGGGTCAGGTCGGCCTCGCCCCGGGTATAGGCGGCACTGAACTGCAGGTCCGGGGCGTCGATAAAGGCCAGGCTGGTCTGGTACTGGAGTTTCCAGGAGCGCTCCCCCGGCGCGTTGAAGTCGGCGTATTGCTGCGAATTGCTGAGGTAGAGAAAGGAGCGGTCGTCCTGGGCGATGTAGTCGAACGGGGTATTGCCATCGACCTTCTGCACCCCGAGGGTCAGGCTCTGCCCCGCACCGGCCAGGGTCAGCCCGCCGCTGTAGGTATCGTTGTCGATGCGCCCCAGTTGGCCGCGGCCCTGGTCGCGGGTTTTGAAGTAATGCAGGTAAGGCGTCAGGCTGATGCCATGGCTCAGCTTGAAGGGCTGGCTCACGCCTGCGTAGTACTGGCGCCAGATATCGCTCAGTTGCCCGCCATACAGGGTCAGCGTGGGCCCATCCACTGGGCTGTAGATGCCCCCGGCCCAGGCCATGCGCGAGGCTTCGCGGTCGGCTGCGACCCCACTCTTGGTGCCGCTGCCATAGCTGGTGGCCAGGTGGCTCTGCCCGCTCTGGTTGCGCAGGCGGGTGGAGTCGACCATGCCGACGTCCAGGGTCAGGTGTTCCAGGCTGTAGTTCTTCAGCGTCAGCCCACGAAAGGTCTGCGGAAACAGGCGACTGACCCCGCCCGCCACCAGCGGATTCTCCAGATACTGGTCGCCGGCCTGGAGCAGGCTGTCGAAGCCGCGCAGCTTCAGGGCCGCGCCGGCCGCGGAAAAATCCGCCTGCGGTGCCCGTTGCGAATCCAGCGGCAACAGCCCCGCCCCGCCACTGCCGCCTCCGCCGTCGAGCTTGAGTCCGTAGAACCCGTGCACATCCAGGCCGACACCGATCGGCGTGTCGGTGTAGCCCGAGCGAAACGACAGGTACAGGCCCTGCACCCACTCGCGCTGGTCCTGCCGCGCCGAGGTGTCGTGGTTGTCCCGGGCCAGGTAATAGTTGCGCAGCAGGCCGTTGAGCGACGAACCCTGGACAAACCCGGCCGGCACCGCCAGCTCGGCCTTTTGCCGCTCGTTGATGGCGGTGCTGAGGTTGTCGCGCTGGCCCAGGGAGTTGTCGGCCCGGACATCGACCAATGTCAGCGACAGGCCAAGGGTCATCGCCCAGCGTTGCAGGCGTATAGCAGGCACACCCGGGGGTTGGTTTCGTGTGGTCATGGTGGTTTCAGCAATCGTCAGGCGGGATATCGAGGCGCGGCCACCCAGTGGGATTTCCCTCGGGGCCCCCGCGGGCAAGGGCTGCCTGGAGCGGCAGCCCTTGCCCGGCGGTTACTTGCCGGAGGTCAGCGTGTTGTAGCTGGTGATCAGGTTGCGGTAGTCCGGAATGTGGTTGGAGAACAGAGTGCCCAGGCCCTCGATATCGTTGCGCCAGTCGCGGTGCAGCTCGCAGGCCAGGCCGAACCAGGTCATCAGCTGGGCACCAGCGGTGGACATGCGGTTCCAGGCCGAATCGCGGGTCAGCTCATTGAAGGTGCCGGAGGCGTCGGTGACCACGAACACCTCGAAGCCTTCTTCCAAGGCCGACAGCGCCGGGAAGGCCACGCAGACTTCGGTCACCACCCCGGCAATGATCAGTTGCTTCTTGCCGGTAGCCTTGATCGCCTTGACGAAGTCCTCGTTGTCCCAGGCGTTGATCTGGCCCGGCCGGGCAATGTAGGGCGCGTCCGGGAACAGTGCCTTGAGCTCGGGCACCAGCGGGCCGTTGGGGCCGGTTTCGAAACTGGTGGTGAGGATGGTCGGCAGCTTGAAGTACTTGGCCAGGTCGGCCAGGGCCAGCACGTTGTTCTTGAACTTGTCCGGGTCAATGTCGCGCACCAGGGACAGCAGGCCGGCCTGGTGGTCCACCAGCAGCACGGCGGCGTTGTTCTTGTCGAGACGCTTGTAGGTAGTGGTCATGTCCATCTCCAGAGAAACAGCGCAAACCCCCATGGTTTGCGCTGGAAAGGCAGAAAGCCCCGGCCCTGTTCAGCTGCGTTGGGAGTCGAGGGTTTCGTGATTGTTGGCCACTTGCTGAGCCTTGATGTAGCTCTCGATCAGCAGTTGGTAGTGCGGCATCGCCTGGGTGTAGACGCGGGCCCAGTCCTCGGCGTCGGGACGGTTCCACGAGCCCTGCAGTTCGGAGAGCGTGGCCATGATGTCGATCGGCACCACCCCGGCCTGGGCCAGGCGGGCAATTGTCAGATCGGTAGCCAGCCGCGAATGGTTGCCCGAGGCGTCGACCACCGCGAACACCTTGTAGCCGGCATGCACCGCGGCAATCGACGGGAATGCCAGGCAGACACTGGTCAGGGTGCCGGCGATCACCAGGGTTTTCTTGCCGGTGGCTTTTACCGCGGCGACGAACTCGGGATTGTCCCAGGCGTTGATCTCGCCTTTGCGCGCCACGTACTGGGCATGGGGCGCCTCCTGGTGGATTTCCGGGATCAGCGGGCCGTTGGGGCCCTGGGGCACCGAGGCCGTGGTGATCACCGGCATCTGCAACAGGGTCGCGGCTTTCGCCAGGGCGATGGCATTGGCCCGCAGTTGCGGAACTTCGATGTCCTTGACGATCTGGAACAGTCCGCTCTGGTGATCGATCAGCAACATCGCTGTGTCGGTCGGATCAATGGTCGGTTTGGCCCCATTGAAGTTGGCTGCGTGTCCTGATGTGCTCATGTCCATTTCTCCTGCGTGGGGTGCCGTCATGGCATGGGGAACGGGCTGGATGCCCGGCGCTGGCTGCCGTCCTGGGCAAGCCTGGGTGAGTGCCGGGCCATGGGCCGGCCCCGGAGTCCTGGCGGCAGTCGTTTACCTGACTGCCCCTCTCGACTGTTCCAGCGGTGTAACCACGACGGCTGACAAGACGGCCTTCATGGCTGCCCCACCAGCCGCGCAAATCGGCTCAGGAGCACTACCTTAGTGGCCGGCCTTGGGTGCCGGTAGTCATTGAATTAGACTGCACCGTCTCATTATTGGAACAACGCGGCTGTCGATGATCGATCTGAACGAACTCTTCCTTTACGCCAAAGTGGTCGAACACAGCGGCTTCGCGGCGGCCGGCCGGGCGCTGAACATGCCCAAGTCGACCTTGAGCCGCAGGGTCAACCAGCTGGAAACCCGCCTGGGGGTGCGCCTGATCCAGCGTTCGACCCGGCAATTCCAGGTCACCGAAATCGGCCAGGCCTACTACCGGCATTGCGTGGCGATGATGGCCGAAGCGGAGTCGGCCGAAGACCTCATCGAACAGAACAGGTCCGAACCCCGGGGCGTGGTCAGGCTGAGTTGCAGCACCCCGCTGCTGAACTACTGGGTGGCGCCGCTGCTTGGCAAGTTCATGGTCCAGTGCCCGGCTGTCGAGCTCTATGTGAAGAGCTACAACCGGCGGGTCGACATCATCAGTGAAGGTTTCGACATCGCCCTGAGCCTGTGTTTTCCACCGCTGGACGACAGTGAGCTGGTGATGAAGGTCCTGAGCAAAAGCCCGCAGGTACTGGTGGCGAGCTCAGACTTTGTCCGCCGCCATGGCCCGCTGGAGTCCCCCGAGGACCTGGCCGAGCTGCCCAGCATCGGCTGGACCAGCGCCGGGCAGTCCAGCCACTGGTGGCAATTGCGCGACACCTGCGGCGCGACCGCACAGATCGTCCACACGCCCCGGCTGCTCAGCGACGACATGGCGGTGCTCAAGAGTGCGGTGCTGGAAGGCGCCGGCATCGCCAACCTGCCCCTGGCGGTGGTCCGCGACGAACTGGCGAGCGGCCAGTTGCAGCGACTGCTGGGGTCCTGGCAACCCGCCGAAGGAGTGATCACCGCGGTGTTCCCGTCGCGCCGAGGCTTGCGCCCTTCGGTGCGCACGCTGATCGACTTCCTCGCCACCTCCTTTGCCCAGGAACCCAGCGAATAACCGCGCGAAAGTGCGGCTCTGCTGCCCAGCCCAGACGATGCCAAGGGTATGGCGCTGGCCACTGAGGGTCAGCAGCCAGACGTCATAAAGCCTCGGCCCCTCAGCCAGACGCCTTGCTCGCCGCCAGATAGGGCGCCAGGCGGCGCGCCATTTCCTCGCCGAGGGCCTGCAGGCCGCTCATGGGACGGACCATCACCTCGAACTCGACGATCTTGCCGGCCTCGTCGAAGCGGATCAGGTCGATGCCCTTGATCTGCCGCTCGCCGACCCGCGCGCTGAATTCCAGCACCACGCTCAGGCCATCGGCGGTGACCAGTTCGCGGTGATAGGCAAAGTCGCTGAACACCTTGAACACCGTATTGAGGATGGTCGAGACCACCGGCGCACCAGGATAAGGCGTATGGGCCATGGGCGAACGGAATACCACTTTCGAATCCAACAGTTCGGGCAAGGCGCCCAGGTCACCCTGGGCAAGCATGGCGTGCCAGCGTTGCAGGGAGGCGGCAGCCTGGGGATGCAGTTTCAGATCGGACATGGTGTTCTCCTGTCGCAGGTAAGGGTCGGACTGGGGAGCTGTGGTTCGGTGCATTGACCGAGCCACCATAAGCGCCGGGCGCCGCGCGCAACAATGATCGCAAGTGACACTTGACTGATCGCAATGAGCAATCCCGTGGCGGCCCTCTTCAGGCCTGGCAGAGTTGTTCGAACAGTTTGGCGTGCTGCGGGAAGCCTTCGCTGAGCTGGCGCTTGCAGCCCAGCTGCATGTCCGCGTAGTCGAACCCGGGGCACACTGCCTCACTGATCAGCCCATAGCCCGCCGCGCCCGGCAGCAGCCGCGAGGCCTTCCACACGCCGCCGGGAACGTGCAGCTGCAAGCACTGACCGGCCAGGACATCGCTGCCCATCACCCGGGTTTCCAGGCGGCCATCCGGGAACACCAAGTAGTATTCGAGGGCGTCTCCGAGGTGGAAGTAATGCAGGATGTCGGACTGGTTCAGATGGAAGTGACCGATGGGCGAATCCCCGGTCAGCAGGTAATAGATGGAGGTCATCAAGTAACGCTGCCCGCCCGCGCTGGCGAGCATCGGCCGCTGGTCCGTCTGGAAGGTCCGGCGGTAGTAACCGCCTTCCGTGTGCGGCTCCAGATTGAGGGCGGTGAGCAGTTGTTGTGCGCTGCAAGCAGGCTTGAGCGGGAGCTGGTCAGTCATGGCGGGATCGCAGGTCAGGGAGTTGCTCCCAGCGTAGCAGCGCCTCGCCCTGGCGCCCCTGGGTTGGCCCGACCTGNGAATGGCAGGTCGGGCCCAGGTCGCTTACGCCCGCCGCGAGCCGGCTACCTTGCCGGTCGGCGCAGGCTTGCGTGACAGGGTCCTGGTCCGGCGCAGGTAACGCACGGCCCAGACCAGCAGCATGCCCAGGCTCAACAGCGCCGGAACCAGGGCGATGTTGAGCATCTTCAAGGTCCTGCCCAGGTCATCGATATCGGCGTTCAGCTGGTACTGCACCTCGCGCAGCTCCTTGCGAATGCGGGTTTTCTCCTGCATGAACTGGCGCACCGTCGCCTGCTGTTCGGCGCTGAGGGTCTCACCCTTGTCCGAGGAGCCCTGCAATTGCTGCAGCTTGACTTCGGTCTCTTCGAGACTTTCCTCGAGGGCGAAGCGTTTGGCCCGGAAGCTGGCTTCGGCCTGGCGGCGCAATTGCTCCACCACCACGAACGGACGGCTGTAGGGGCCGCGCGAGCGCAGGCTGTTCAGTGCGTCCGAACCGGCGAGGTTGTCCAGGGTATTGAGCACGAAGGAGGCGTTGTCGGCCCATGGCCGCGTTGCCGGGCGTCCGTTGACGTCCTGCATTTCCAGCCACATCCGGTCGCTCAACAGGTCCGTATCGGCCACCACCACCAGGTTGACCTGCTGCGCTTCCTTGAGGCCGTCCTTGCGTCCCTCGATGCCGTCGGCAAAGGCGGTCTGTACCGGGCCCTGTACACGGGCGGCGACAACGTAACGCTGACTCGGCTGCTCCTGGTCGCGCACCCGTTGTTTGCGGTCGGCGGGTTTGTCGAAACGGTCCGCCTCGAAGGCCTTGGCCGAATCGGAGCTGTACATCAGCGGCGTGAAGTGCGTGCTGGCGCCGGCCACTGGCTCGAGGATGCCGACGGTGGTCAGGGCGATGAACTCCAGCCCGGCGGTACTCGGGTCCTGCTGACTCAAGGCGGCTTGCGGCACACCCAGGGTGAACGGCCGTGGCAGCGGACGCCCGTCTTCCTCGGAACTCTCCAGCAAGGCATAGAGGTTGTCCCCCAGGACCTTGCCCGGCTGCATATGAATGCCCCAGGCCTTGAACAACGGCTCGAGATTCGAAGACTTGTCCTTGCTCTGGATGCCGAAGTACTCCTCGCCAGTGTCCTGCTCGCTGTAGGGATCGACGAAGGCCAGCAGCTTGCCGCCGCGCAACACGAACTGGTCGATGGCGTACAGGGTCGGCTGCGAGAGTTTTTTCGGGTGCAGCAACATCAGGATATCGACGTCTTTCGGGATGTCCTGGGTATCGGGCTTGAGCTGTTGCAGATCGAACTCCCGGCGCAGCTCCTGGATCAGCATCCACGGCTCGGTCTTGCTCTGCGTGCGAATATCGAAGCCACCGTTGGCTGGCAGGCTGGTCAGCAGGCCCAGGGTCGGGCGCTTGGGGTTGGCCAGGGCCTGCAGCAAGCGGCTGAGGTCGTACTCGAGAAACTCTTCCTGGTCCGGCGCAAAAAACTCGATGGTCTGGGCGTTGTTCTGCTCATCGGTACCGGCCAGGCCGAAATACACCGGCGCCCCGCCCTGCCCCAGCGGCACGGCCTGCAGGCCGAACTCGCTGGCCTTGTCCTCCTCCGCGGAAAACGGCAGCGGGTCGATGACATGCAGGCGGATCTTGCCGTCGGCCTCGCGCTCATAAACTTTGAGCAGTTCCTGGACACGCTGGGCATAGCCGCGCATCGGCACCAGCTCCTTCGAGCCGCTGTCGGAAAAGTAGAAATACAGGTCGAGGGGTTGCTTGAGCTCCGCGAGAATCTGCCGGGTGCCGGCGCTGATGGAATAGAGCTTGTTCTGGGTCAGGTCGAGCCGGACGCCCGTGAGCAGCAGGCCGGTCGCAAGGTTGAAGGCCAGGAACAGCAAGGCAATCAGCAACAGGCCGGAAGTGGAATACAGCATGCGTTTCATCGAATCGTCCTCACTCGGCTTTCTTCAGGTTGACCGTCACCACCGTGGCCATCAGCCAGGCGACGATCACGCTGAGGAAATACAGCGGATCACGCAGGTCGATCAGCCCTTTGCTGATCGTGCCGAAATGGGTCAGCAGGCTCAGCGAGGCCAGCAAGTCCAACAGCCATTGCGGCGCCCAGGGGTTGAGTGCATCCAGCACCAGGGAGAAACCGCAGGCGACGAACAGGAAACACACCAGGAAGGCGAGGATCAGGGCGACCACCTGGCTCTTGGCCATGGCCGACATGCAGGAGCCGATCGCCAGGTAGGTGCCGGCGAGCAACCAGCTGCCCAGATAGCCGGTCAGGATCACGCCGTTGTCCGGGTTGCCCAGGTAGTTCACGGTCAGCACCATGGGCAGGGTCAACAACAGGGTGATGCCGGCGACGACCCAGGCCGCGAGGAACTTGCCGACCACTGCTTCGAAACAGCTCACCGGCAGGGTCATCAGCAGCTCGATGCTGCCGGACTTGCGCTCCTCCGACCACAGGCGCATGGCCAGGGCCGGCAGCAGGAACAGATAAAGCCAGGGATGGATGTCGAAGAACGGCGCCAGATCGGCCTGGTTGCGCTCGTAGAAACTGCCCAGGTAGAAGGTGAAGACGCCCGAGAGCACCAGGAAGATCTCGATGAACACGAAGGCCAGCGGCGTGGCGAAATAACTGCCCAGTTCGCGCTTGAATATCACCGGTAGCTGTCTCATGCCGACTCTCCCCGGGTCAGGGTCTGGAACACTTCGTCGAGACGACCCTGCTCCAGTTCCAGGCGCTTCATCTTCCAGCCACGCGCAGTCACCAGCGCGTTGACCTGAGGGAAAATCACCTCGCCAGGCCGTGCCAGAAGCGTCAGGCTGCCCTCGGCCGCGTTCTCCTCGACCCCCGCCACACCCGGCAAGACCACCAGGGCCAGCAGGTCCAGCGGTCCGTCGGCCTGCAAGGTCACTGCCTGGCGATAGCGGGAACTGCGCTCCAGCTCATGCGGCGTGCTGTCGGCCAGCAAGCGGCCATTGCTGATGATCAGGGCGCGGTTACAGACGGCCGACACCTCTTCCAGGATGTGGGTCGAGATGATCACGATCTTGTCCTGGCCCAGGTCCTGGATCAGTTGGCGAACCAGTTGTTTCTGGTTGGGGTCGAGCCCGTCGGTGGGTTCGTCGAGAATCAGCACCCGCGGATCGTGGAGGATCGCCTGGCCCAGGCCGACCCGGCGGGTGAAGCCCTTGGACAGGGTCTCGATGGTCTGGCGGCGGACGTCGCCCAGTTCCAGCAGGTCGATCACCCGGTCCACCCGTTCGCGCTTCTGCGCGCCGCGATAGCCGCGAACACTGGCAATGAACTCGAGAAAACCCTGTACCGCCATGTCGCTGTAGCTGGGCGCGCCTTCCGGCAGGTAGCCCATCTGCCGCTGGGCGTGGCGGGTCTGGGTGCGGATGTCGAACCCCAGGATGCTCGCGGTGCCGGAGGTCGGCGCCAGAAAGCCGGTGAGCATTTTCATCGTGGTGGATTTGCCTGCACCGTTTGGCCCGAGAATCCCCAGTACTTCTCCCGGGCCGATATGACAGGACAGATCGTCGACCGCGACCTGTCCGGAAAAAGACTTGGTTAGTTTGGATATTTCGATCATGGCTTCCAGGTTCAGCAAGAGAAGTCTGAGGTGAGCAGCCAAAGGCCATTCAAAGTCAGAAGAGGTTGAGATTGGGTAGTTGCAACAGGATCAATAGCTGTGTTGTGCCGGAATGGGCGCAATACAATACACGCTGATATTTTTAATGCGGGTATAAAGCTATATGAATAAGACCATTCAATAGAAATATAAGATTTATCCTATTCAGCCGGAGCATTACTCTTAACGCCAACTGACATTATTTCCTAGTATCCTAGCGCTCATATTTTTACTTAAGCTTACTGGGTGACACATGCTCTTACGCACTATCTTCATTGAAAACAAAGAGCAGCAAATGCTGACGGCGGCTTTGCTCTGCAGTTTTTCTGTTCCAGAAGCAGGTCGAAACTTTCTCGCCTATAGCCTGAATGAAAGCCTTGATGAGGATAATCTGCGCGTCTATATCGCCTTGTTATTCAACGAAGGGGGCACTTACTGCCTGGGCGCCCTGGACTCCGACGAGGATGGGCAACTGGCGATTCGTGTGTTCAGCCAGATCCTGCGCGAGGCCGCCACCGGCGAACAGCGTGAAAGCGATGTGCCCTACCATCTGCTGGACCTGAACAAACAACAATTGCCCGCCGCCGCGGCGGCGGACCATCGCCTGTTGAGCACCAAGAAGGAATGGATCGCCAAGCTGCTGAGCTTCCAGGCTTCGGCTCAATTCGGCTCGGCGATCGAACATTCGCCCACCGCCATCGATGACCAGCAACTTGACGCCGCCCTGGCGCAGCTCGACGAACAGGCGGGCGACAACGCCGAACAGGAACGCCACGAATCCATCGAGACGGCGGGCAGTTCCGAAACGCAAAGCCCCCAGCCGGACGCGACCGCAACCGAGACCGAAACCCGCTACTCCGATGCCGGCCCCCTGCCAATGCCGGCCGAGCAGCAGCCCCCGACCGAACCCCAGGATGAAGACTGGCCTTTCCCGGGCACCGACCCCGAGCACTTCCTGCAGGATGTCGAGGCGAGCCTGATGGAGTTTTCCAGCATCGCCAACCGGCTCAAGCAACAGAAACAGCAAAGCCAGACGCAACAGCAGACCCTGGACTCCAGAGCCTCTCAATTGCAGGAGAAAGAGCGCCTGCTCGAACAGAAGGAAGAGCAGTTACAGCAACTGCAACGGCAACTTGATCAGGATCGGCAATCCGACAGTGCGATACGCGCGCAACAAGAAGCCCGTCAGGGCGAACTGGATAAACGTGAAGAAGCATTGCAGCAAAAAACCAGGGAGCTGGCGGGGCAATTCAAGAAGCTCAACCATGCCAAGGACAACTTCAACAACACCCTGAAGAACCTCAACGAGATCATTCGGCTCAATGAGGATGTGCTGTCCGAATGAACATCTCCTAGGTGATTACCAATACTGGTAAAACCTGAAGCTGATCAATTACAAGCTGCCTGATTTCTCCAGCGGGTCGTTATTCAGATAGCGGTCTTTGACTTTCTCGATATAACCGTCACGGCGCATGGCCTCTATGGTTTTCGCAACATCGGTCACGACTTCGGCGTCGCATACTTTGGAACAGGCCAGGTAAAGCTCATGACTCACCATAGGCGGGCTCATCAACAGCGGCCGGCTGGAGACGCGCTGCCAGATATAGCGGCTTTCCTGAACCCCGTTGAACCAGGCGTCCACCCTGCCCTTCAACAGCAATTGCGCGGGGTTCTCGCCGATCTTGATGGCATAGATCTGCTCCGGGGCGAAGCCTTTGCTGCGCAGGATTTCTTCCTGGGCACTGCCCAGCCCCACGGCGATGCTCTTGAAACGCTGCCGGGCTTCGTCGAAGGTCGACACTTTATGCTCGAGACTGAAAAATGCCCTGTCCATCTGCATGATCGGGGCAATCCAGGTGTAGCGATCTTCACGCTCGGGTGTCCGGCTGAGCGGCGCGAGCAGGACGTTGTCCTTTCCGAGGGCATATTTCTGCGCCCGCGCCCACGGCAGGGTTCTCAGTTCGCTGGCATATCCAGCTTTTTTCAATGCCCGCAAAACAATATCGCCGACTATGCCGTGACGCTCGCCCTGGTTGACCATGGTCAGGGGTGGCGCGTCCGGGATCAGCAACTCGAGGGATTCGTGTGCCTCGAGCACAGGAACCCTTCCCAGCAATAGCGGCAGTAACAACAGGCTGAAAAGAGAAACGCCTTTGGCTGGTGTTCTATCAATCACACAACGAGCCTCTTGTTGGCTTCTATTCGTTATTGAGTGGCCGGTGGTTATTCAGCTGTGAATGGTAGAGCAGTGTTATTGCCGGCGCCTCCCCTCTCCCGGATTCTGCCGATAAGAGCGCCGTTTGACTTCAGGCAAGCGATCGAGCGCCGCGACAAGCCCGACGGAGTATAAGACGGGAACGCCATGGCCCTGTCAAAGGTCGTATCGGTCGGCGCCCCGAAGGTGCCAAGGCCGCAAGATAGAGCGTCCACGGATCGGTGGCGGGCAAACGGATACTCCTTAGTTCAGCTGGTATTTGAAAACAATGGCGTCTGCAAAGGTAAAAAACATCTCTCGGCCAAGCGACTTTCAGCCCTGTTGTCAGCGAAAAAACACACCTTGGGAATGCTGTAACAGGGGTTTTCCCGGTCAACTAGTGGCGAAGTCTGAACACTGGCTGTCTAGGTGAAAGATAAACGCTCCGTTGGCCTTTTTTTCATGTTCGTTTCACATTTTTCCGCTTAACCTGAATCCATTCATAGGCGCAGGGAGTCAGTCAGGTCATCTAACTGAAACAAAAGCTAACACACTGATCTGGCTTTACTTTTACCCTGCATGGTCTTTACTGCAATCAGGCATGGACGACCACACCGACCTCATTTATGGACGCGCTTCAATGACCGAACCCAAAACGCCTTTTTTGCATAACTCCAGCTGTAGCACAGGCGCTTTTTCTCCTTTCGATTGCTGAAAATCCTTTTTCCCCGAGGTCTCAATGAACCAGGCTTTCCTTCCTTTCTCGCGCCCGAGTATTGGCGATGAAGAGATTGCTGCGGTCGAGCAGGTTCTACGTTCTGGCTGGATCACCACCGGACCGAAAAACCAGGAGCTTGAGCAGCAATTTGCCGCGCAGGTCGGCTGCAAGCACGCGGTGGCGCTGTCGTCGGCCACCGGCGGCATGCACATTGCCCTGCTGGCGCTGGGCATCGGCCCCGGCGATGAGGTGATCACCCCTTCGCAGACCTGGGTTTCCACCGCCAACATGATCTGCCTGCTGGGGGCGACGCCGGTCTTCGTCGATGTCGATCCGCACACCCTGATGACCGACGCCGCCACCGTCGAAGCAGCGATCACGCCACGGACCAGGGCGATCATCCCGGTGCATTACGCCGGTGCCGCCTTCGACCTCGACCCGCTGTACGCCCTGGCCGACAAACACGGCATCGCGGTGATCGAAGACGCCGCCCACGCCGCCGGCACCACCTATCGCGGCCGGCCCATCGGGGCCCGGGGCACGGCGATCTTTTCCTTCCATGCGATCAAGAACATGACCTGCGCCGAAGGCGCGATGTTCGTCAGCGATGACGAGGCCCTGGCCAACCGGGTGCGCATGCTCAAGTTCCATGGCCTGGGTGTCGATGCCTATGACCGCCTGACCCACGGGCGCAAGCCCCAGGCCGAGGTGATCGAACCCGGCTTCAAATACAACCTGGCGGATATCAATGCCGCCATCGCCCTGGTGCAGTTGCAGCGCCTGGACGCGATCAACCGCCAGCGCGAGATCCTGGCCAACGCCTACCTGGAGCAACTGCGCGACCTGCCGGTGCAACCGCTGCACCTGCCGCCGTATCCGCAGCAACATGCCTGGCACCTGTTCATCCTGCGCATCGACGCCGAGCGTTGCGGCATCGATCGCGACGGTTTCATGAAAGCCTTGCAGGAGCAGAACATCGGCAGTGGCATCCACTTCGTCGCCACTCACCTGCACAGCTATTACCGCCAACGCTTCCCGGATGTGCGGCTACCCAACACCGAGTGGAACTCGGCACGCCTGTGCTCGATTCCGCTGTTCCCCGACATGACCCTCGACGATGTCGAGCGGGTCGTCGGCGCCATCAAAACCTGTCTGGACCGAAACCTTTGAAACCTTATCCAATCCAGTTCGTGTCGATCGTCATTCCGGTCTACAACGAAGAAGAGAGCCTGCCCGAACTGCTGCGGCGCACTGAAGCGGCCTGCCGCCAGCTCAAGCACGATTTCGAGATCGTCCTGGTGGACGACGGCAGCCGCGACGAATCGGCACAGATCCTCGAGGAAGCTGCCGGCCGCGAAGGCAGCCCGGTGGTGGCGGTGATCCTCAACCGCAACTACGGCCAGCATGCGGCGATCATGGCCGGTTTCGAGCAGTGCCGCGGCGACGTGGTCATCACCCTGGACGCCGACCTGCAGAACCCGCCGGAAGAAATCCCGCGCCTGGTGGCCCAGGCCGAACTGGGCTACGACGTGGTCGGCACGGTGCGCAACAACCGCCAGGATTCCGCCTGGCGCCGCTGGCCGTCGAAGCTGATCAACCTGGCCGTGAAACGCTCCACCGGCGTGGCCATGAACGACTACGGCTGCATGCTGCGCGCCTACCGCCGCAGCGTGGTCGACGCCATGCTCGCCTGCCGCGAACGCAGCACCTTCATTCCGATCCTGGCCAACAGCTTCGCCCGCCACACCACCGAGGTGCTGGTCAACCACGCCGAGCGTGAACACGGCGATTCCAAGTACAGCCCGATGCGCCTGATCAACCTGATGTTCGACCTGATCACCTGCATGACCACCACGCCGCTGCGCCTGTTGAGCATCATAGGTTTCAGCATGGCCGGCCTCGGCGTGCTGTTCGCCCTGATGCTGATTTTCCTGCGCCTGGTGTTCGGTGCCGAATGGGCCGGCGACGGTATGTTCGTGCTGTTCGCCATCCTGTTCGTGTTCACCGGTGGCCAGTTCATCGGCATGGGCCTGTTGGGCGAATACCTGGGCCGCATGTATAGCGATGTGCGCGCCCGTCCGCGCTTCTTCATTGAAAAAGTTCTGCGCAGCCAGCCTGCCGCCCCTGCTCCCGCTGTCACGGTCGACGGTCTAACTTCCACTCTCTCCGATCAGGTTTCGCCATGAGTCATAAAGCTGTTGTCTTCGCCTACCACGATATCGGCTGCGCCGGCATCGAAGCCCTGCTCAACGCGGGTTATGAAATCGGCGCGGTCTTCACCCATGCCGACGATCCGAAGGAAAACACCTTCTACGGCTCCGTTGCCCAGCTGTGCTCGCTCAAGGGCATCCCGGTGCATGCCCCGGAAGACGCCAACCACCCGCTGTGGGTCGAGCGCATCGCCAAGTTGAAGCCTGACTACATTTTCTCTTTCTACTATCGCAACCTGCTCAGCGAAGCGCTGTTGGCCACCGCCAGCAAGGGCGCGTTCAACCTGCACGGTTCGCTGCTGCCGAGCTACCGTGGCCGCGCGCCGGCCAACTGGGTGCTGGTCAATGGCGAAAGCGAAACCGGCGTGACCCTGCACCGCATGGTCAAGCGCCCGGATGCCGGGGCGATCATTGCCCAGCAACGGGTGGCCATCGAGCGCAGCGATACCGCGCTGAGCCTGCACGGCAAGCTGCGCGATACCGCCGCCAGCCTGCTGCGCGACATCCTGCCCGCCCTGGCGCAAGGCAAGGTCAGCGAAACCGCCCAGGACGAATCCAGGGCCAGCTACTTCGGTCGCCGCACCGCGGCCGACGGCAAGCTGCTGTGGAGCAAGCCGGCCGAACAGCTGTTCAACCTGGTGCGTGCCGTGACCAAGCCTTACCCGGGCGCGTTCTGCGCCGTGGGCGAGCACAAGCTGATCGTCTGGAGCGCCGAGGTGGTCAAGGGCAACGAAGGCCAGGCCCCGGGCCGGGTGATCAGCATCGATCCGCTGCGCATCGCCTGCGGCGAAGACTCGCTGCTGATCAACGCCGGCCAGCGCAACGACAACGGCCTGTACCTCAGCGGTCCGCAACTGGCCAACGAGCTGGGCCTGGTGGATGGCTCGCTGCTGCGCGGCGCCGAGTCCGGCCGTGCGCCGCGACGCACCCGGGTGCTGATCCTCGGCGTCAACGGTTTCATCGGCAACCACCTGTCCGAGCGCCTGCTGCGTGACGACAAGTACGAGGTCTACGGCCTGGATATCGGCTCCGACGCCATCGAGCGCCTGCGCAGCCATCCGCACTTCCACTTCGTCGAAGGCGACATCAGCATTCACTCCGAGTGGATCGAGTACCACATCAAGAAGTGCGACGTGGTCCTGCCGCTGGTGGCCATCGCCACCCCGATCGAATACACCCGCAACCCGCTGCGTGTGTTCGAGCTGGACTTCGAAGAGAACCTCAAGCTGGTTCGCTACTGCGTCAAATACAACAAGCGCGTGATCTTCCCGTCGACCTCCGAGGTCTACGGCATGTGCCAGGACCAGAACTTCGACGAAGACAGCTCCAACCTGATCGTCGGGCCGATCAACAAGCAGCGCTGGATCTATTCGGTGTCCAAGCAGTTGCTGGACCGGGTGATCTGGGCCTACGGCAGCAAGGGCCTGAACTTCACCCTGTTCCGTCCGTTCAACTGGATGGGCCCGCGCCTGGACCGCCTGGATTCGGCGCGCATCGGCAGCTCCCGGGCCATCACCCAACTGATCCTGAACCTGGTGGAAGGCACGCCGATCCGCCTGTTCGACGGCGGCGAGCAGAAACGCTGCTTCACCGATATCGCCGACGGCATCGAGGCCCTGGCGCGCATCGTCGACAACGAAAACGATGTGTGCAACGGCCAGATCATCAACATCGGCAACCCGGACAACGAAGCCAGCATCCGCCAATTGGGCGAAGAGCTGCTGCGTCAGTTCGAAGCCCACCCGCTGCGTGGCAACTTCCCACCGTTCGCCGGCTTCCGCGAGGTCGAGAGCAAGTCTTTCTACGGCGCCGGTTACCAGGACGTGGAACACCGCAAGCCGAGCATCGCCAACGCCAAGCGCCTGCTGAACTGGGAGCCGAGCGTCGAGATGAAAGAAACCATCGGCAACACGCTGGACTTCTTCCTGCGCGAAGCCATGCTCGAAATCGCGGACAAGCATTGATGCAGGCAGGTCTGCGAATCGATGTCGATACCTATCGCGGCACCCGTGAGGGGGTGCCGCGGTTGCTCGAACTGCTCGATGAAGCCGGGATCAAGGCCACCTTCTTCTTCAGCGTCGGCCCGGACAACATGGGGCGCCACCTGTGGCGCCTGATCCGCCCGCAATTCTTGTGGAAGATGCTGCGCTCCAACGCCGCCGGCCTTTATGGCTGGGACATCCTGCTGGCGGGCACCGCCTGGCCGGGCAAGCCGATTGGCCGCGACCTCGGGCACCTGATGCGCCGGGCCCGGGACGCCGGCCATGAAGTCGGCCTGCACGCCTGGGATCACCACGGCTGGCAGGCCAATGCCGGGCGCTGGAACCAGGCGCAGTTGATCGAGCAGATCCGCCAGGGCGTCGACACCCTCAATGACATTCTCGGCCAGCGCGTCGACTGTTCGGCAGCTGCCGGCTGGCGCGCCGACGAGTCGGTGATCGAGGCCAAGCAGGGCTTCGGCTTTCGCTACAACAGCGATTGCCGCGGTACCTCGATCTTCCAGCCACGGCTGGCGGACGGCAGCCTGGGCGCCCCGCAGATTCCGGTCGACCTGCCGACCTTCGACGAAGTGGTCGGGCCGACCGTTGCGGCCCACGACTTCAACACATTCATCCTGGACCGGTTCAGCCCTGAGCGGCTCAACGTCTACACCATTCACGCCGAGGTCGAAGGGATTCTGATGGCCAACGATTTTCGTCAGCTACTGGCGCAAGCCCGCCAGCGCGACATTCATTTCAATACCCTGGGCCAGCTGTTGCCCGCGTCCTTGCAGAGCCTGCCCCAGGGGCAGGTCATTCGTGGCGCCCTCGAAGGTCGCGAAGGCTGGCTGGGGGTGCAAGGCGCATGACCAGACGCTGGGCCCTGCCTCTTTTACTGCTTGCCTTTGGCCTGTTCTACCTGCTGCCGATGGCCACCCACGGTTTGTGGATTCCCGATGAAACCCGCTATGCGCAGATCAGCCAGGAAATGCTCCTGACTGGCAACTGGGCATCGCCGCATTTCATGGGCATTCGTTATTTCGAGAAGCCGGCCGCCGGCTACTGGATGATCGCCCTCGGCCAGGCAGTGTTCGGCCAGAACCTGTTCGGCGTGCGGGTGGCTTCGGCCCTGAGCATGGGCCTGAGCGTGCTGCTCACCTACCTGATGGCCAGGCGGCTGTGGAACAACCCGCGCAAGAGCCTGGTCTGCGCCCTGCTGTACATGAGCTTCTGCGTGGTGGTCGGCGCCGGTGGTTATGCCAACCTCGACCCGCAGTTCACCTTCTGGGTCAACCTGAGCCTGGTGGCCCTGTGGTTCGCCCTGGACAACCAGACGCTGCGCGGCCGCCTGCTGGCCTGGGCCGGCCTGGGTTTCGCCTGTGGCATGGGCTTCATGACCAAGGGCTTCCTTGCCTGGCTGCTGCCGGTGCTGATCGCCCTGCCCTACATGGCCTGGCAGAAACGCCTGCGCGAGCTGTTCATCTACGGCGGCGTGGCGGTGCTGGTGGCTATTGTCATCAGCCTGCCGTGGGCCCTGGCGGTGCATGCCCAGGAAGCGGATTACTGGCGCTTCTTCTTCTGGCATGAACACATCCGCCGTTTTGCCGGGGAAGACGCCCAGCACGCCTCGCCATGGTGGTACTACCTGCCATTGCTGGTGGCGTTCAGCATGCCCTGGGTCCTGGTGCTGCCGGGGGCCTTGAAGCAGGCCTGGCAGACCCGGCGCCAGGCAAGCATCGGTTTCCTGCTGCTGTGGCTGATCCTGCCGCTGGCGTTCTTCAGCCTGAGCAAGGGCAAGCTGCCGGCCTATATCCTGCCGTGCCTGCTGCCGCTGGCGCTGCTGATGGGCAATAGCCTGAGCGACCGCCTGCAGGCCGGGCAGACCCGGACCATCCGCCTCAACGCTGTGCTCAACCTGGTGCTGGGCCTGTTGCTGCTGTTGGCGCTGGTGTATTTCCAGCTGAAGAAGCCGCTGTACAGCAACGAGCCCGGGCATCTGGTGCTGGTGTTCCTGGCCCTGCTTGGCTGGAACATGAGCAACCTGCTGCCGGCCTTCCGCCCGCTGCAGCTGTGGGCCGCGCCGGTGCTCGGCAGCTGGCTGTTCATCGCCCTGCTGCCCGCCGGCCTGCCGAACTCGGTGGTCTACAACAAGATGCCGGATCAATTCATCATCGATCACGCCGAGGAACTCGCCCGGAGCCGCACCCTGGTGAGCAACGACCTGGGCGCCGCCTCGGCCCTGGCCTGGCGCCTCAAGCGCCCGGATATCGCCTTGTACAACACGACAGGCGAAGTGAAATATGGCCTGGCCTATCCTGACAGCCAGCATCGTTATATCGACCTGCGCAAGGTCGGCGAATGGATGCCCGAGGCGCGCAAGCTGGGCCAGGTGGGCGTGGTGATGCGCGTCAATGGCGACGAACACTACGAAATCGATCTGTTGCCGCAGGACTTCAAACGTTATGACCAGGGCAATCTCGTGATCCTGATCTTCCCCCAGAGCCAACCATGAGCCTGTTGCTGCTGCTCGTCGCCTGCCTGCTGACCTGCCTGGGCCAGATCGCCCAGAAGTTCGCCGTGGAAAGCTGGCGCGGCCAGCCTTCGGGCGTGCTTGCCAAACTGCGATCGCCCTGGCTGTGGCTGGCCCTGGCCAGCCTCGGCCTGGGCTTGCTGGTATGGCTGCTGGTGCTGCAGCGGGTCGAGGTCGGCATCGCCTACCCGATGCTCAGCCTGAACTTCGTGCTGATCACCCTGATCGCCCGCTTCGTGTTCCATGAAGCCATCGACCGCCGCCACTGGCTGGGCGTGGCGCTGGTGCTCGCTGGCGTACTGCTGTTGAGTCGTCACGCATGAGCCGGGCCCTGGGCTTCACCTTCGCCATGGGCAGCGTGCTGCTGGTCAGTGCCGCGCAACTGGGTATGCGTTGGAGCATGACCCGCCTGCCGGCACCGGCGGACTGGCTGGCAGCACTGTCCAGCGGCCAGGTCGACCTGCTGGCGCTGGGCGTGGTGCTGGGGGCGATCCTCGCCTATGTCCTGTCGATGCTCTGCTGGCTGCTGGCCCTGCGCGACCTGCCGCTGGGCCGGGCCTATTCCCTGCTCAGCATCAGCTACGCCCTGGTCTACCTGCTGGCCGCCGCGCTGCCGCTGTTCAACGAGCCGTTCAGCCTCTCGAAAACCCTGGGGGTGGCCCTGGTCATCCTCGGCGTCATTACCATCAACTCACGACCTGCTCCCGCGACAAGTCCCAGGAATACCCCATGAAAATCAGCGTATTTGGAAGTGGTTACGTCGGCCTCGTGCAGGCCGCCGTGCTGGCCGAAGTCGGCCACGATGTCATTTGCATGGACATTGACGAACACAAGGTCCAGCAGCTGCAACAGGGGCACGTCAGTATCTTCGAGCCCGGACTGTCGAGCCTGGTGCGCGACAACCTGGAAAGCCAACGCCTGAGCTTCACCAGCGACGAAAAACTCGCGGTGCAGCATGGCCAGGTGCTGTTTATCGCGGTCGGTACACCGTCCAGCGAGGACGGCTCGGCCGACCTGCGTTATGTGCTGTCGGTGGGCGACGCCGTGGCCCGGCACCGCGAGAAGCCGGTGATCCTGGTGGAGAAATCCACGGTGCCGGTGGGCACTGGCGACACCTTGAAAGCCCATATCGAACAGGCTCTGGACGGGCGCGCCCTGCAGTTCGATATCGTCTCCAACCCGGAATTCCTCAAGGAAGGCTCGGCGGTTTCCGATTGCCGCCGCCCGGACCGGATCATCGTCGGTTGCGAGCGCGAAGAAGTCCGCGACGTGATGCGCGACCTCTACGCCCCCTTCAACCGCAACCATGACCGCATCATGTTCATGGACCTGCGCAGCGCCGAGCTGACCAAGTACGCCGCCAACTGCATGCTGGCGACCAAGATCAGCTTCATCAACCAGATCGCCGAGCTGGCCGAACACCTGGGGGCCGACATCGAATCGGTGCGCCTGGGCATTGGCGCCGACTCGCGCATCGGCTACCACTTCATCTACCCGGGCTGCGGTTATGGCGGCTCGTGCTTCCCCAAGGACATGCGCGCGCTGATCCACAGCGCCGAGCAGGCCCATTGCTCCAGCGACCTTTTGCAAGCGGTGGAAGCCATCAACGAGCGGCAGAAGCACAAGCTGTTCGAGCGCATCAACGCCTTCTACCAGGGCGACCTGAAAGGCAAGACCTTCGCCCTCTGGGGCCTGGCCTTCAAGCCCAACACCGACGACATGCGCGACGCCCCCAGCCGGGTGCTGCTGGATGCGCTGTTCGCCGCCGGCGCCCAGGTCCGCGCCTTCGACCCGGAAGCCATGCAGGAAACCCAGCGCCTGTACCCCGAGGAGTCGAAGCTGATGCTGATGGGCACCCCGGAATCGGTGCTCAACGACGCCGACGCGCTGATCATCTGCACCGAGTGGCAGCAGTTCAAGGCGCCGGATTTCCAGCTGCTGCAACAGCGCCTCAAGGCCCCGGTGATCTTCGACGGGCGCAACCTGTACGACGCCGAGCGCCTGGCCCGTGGCGGCTTCACCTACTTCCCGATCGGTCGCGGCGAGTCGCGCCACCTGCCGATTCCTCACCGGCAATGGGCCGACGCCAGGGCCAAGGCCTGAATGCCCAGGGCCGGCACCGCTCCTTCCAGCGCCCTGCATTGGCAAGCCTGGGGGCTGGGGCTGCTGGCCCTGCTGCTGTTCTGTGCCGGCGCGGGACAGGTGACGGTGATCGGCTTCGATTCGCGCTTCGTGCTGTTCGCCAAGGAAATGCTGCGCCATGGGCCGAGCTTCTTTCCCACCACCTATGGCCAGCCCTACCCTGACTACTCCAGCGCCTCGACTCTGCTGATCGACCTGTTCGCCCTGGCCTGCGGCCGGGTCACCACACTCGCGGCCTGGCTGCCCACGGCCATCGCCGGGGCGCTGATCGTCAACCTCATGTACCGCCTGCTGGCGCCCTGTTCGAAAACCTGGGCCTTGAGCAGCATCGCCCTGTTGTTGCTGAGCAGCATCTTCATCACCGAAACCCGCGCCGTCTCCCTCGACCTGATGCTCGCCGCCATCGCCCTGGCGGTGTTCTACCTGGGTTATGCCCATGATCACTTTGCCGCGCCGCGGCGCCTGTGGCTGGCCCTCGCGTTGCTGGTCGCGGGGTTCGCCATTCGCGGGCCGATCGGCCTGGTGATTCCCTGCGGCATGCTGTGCAGCTATTACCTGCTCGAGGGCCAGTGGCAACGCATGCTTGTCTTCGGTGGCAGCGCCCTGCTCCTGCTGCTGGCCTGCGTGGCGCTGTTGCTGTGGCTGGCCCGACTGAGCGGCGGCCCGGCCTTTATGCAGGAGGTGATCCGCATGCAGTTCACCGGGCGCCTGGACGGCAGCGAAGGCAGCAGCGGCCTGTTGTATTACTTCAGCAGTTCCCTGGGCAACTATGCCCTGGCCTACCCGCTGGCGATCCTGACCTGGCTGGCGGTGTGGCTCGGACCCCGCGAACAGCAGGACCCCGCGCGCAGACTGCTGGTGCTGTGCAGCGCCGCGGCCCTGCTGGTGTTGATCGGCCTGTCGATTCCCCAGGCGAAAAAATCCCGCTACCTGCTGCCGATGTTGCCCATGCTGGCGATCGTCGCGGCTTATCCCTTCCACAACGTCCAGGGTCGCAGCCTGGCCTGGCTCCGGCGGGGCATCCAGGGCCTGTGGCTGCTGACACCGGGCCTGCTGATAGCGGCCTTGCTGGTGGCGCAACGGCGCTTTGCCGAACCCTTGACCGGCTTGAGCCCTCTGCTGGTGTTGCTCGGCGTTTTGCAACTGGCAGCGCTGGGCCTGTTGCGCATGCCGCGCTGGCGTACCGGCGGCCTGGCCCTGGGCGCCGTGCTGGCCGTCTGGAGTGCCTATATCCTTGGGTTCGAACCGCTGGCCCGGCAGCTCTACGACACCCGCACCTTCAGCCTGGCCGCCTGGAAACTGATCGAGCAGGACCCGGCCCCGGTGGTGCTGCACCATATGGGCAAGGACGCCAAGGCGATCAAGTTCATGGTCAACCTCGACCAGGACCTGCAGCCACTGTTCACCGAACGCCCCGAGGCCCTTGCGGCCATCCCGGGCCCGGCCTGGGTGATCATGGATCAAGGCGAGCTGGCGACACTCAAGGCCACGCCCCTGGCGCGACTGGCCCCGGTGCTCAGCGGGCGCTTCGACAAGAACGACTACGTCATGCTGCACCTGCCTGCCACCACCCAACCCTGAAGGTTGCCCCGCCGCCCCCTGGCTCCTTACACTCGCGCCCCATGACTCTGCACATCCGCCTGGCCACCGAGGCCGATGCCATTCTGCTCCCCGCCATCGAACGCAGCGCCGCCGCGCTGTTTCGCCGCGACCCCGAACTGGCCTGGCTGGCCGACGCCGAGGTGCCCGATGCGATGCATCACCTGGCTCATATCCGCCAGCAACGGGTGTGGGTCGCCGTGCTCGACCAGCAGGTGTGTGCCTTCCTCGACGCCGAGGCCTGCGCCGACGCGCTGCATATCTGGGAGATCTCGGTCGCCAGCAGCGCCCAGGGGCGCGGCATTGGCCGCCGCCTGCTGGAGACAGTGTGCGAACAGGCTCGCCAGCAAGGTTTCAGCGCCCTGACCCTGAGCACCTTTCGCCAGCTGCCGTGGAATGAACCCTTCTACCAGCGCTGCGGTTTTGTCACCCTGGACGCCGACCAACTGGAGCCGCGCCTGCAACAGGTGCTGGCCGAGGAAGCCCGCCACGGCCTGCCAGCAGCCCGGCGCTGCGCCATGCGCCTGGCCTTGCCTGCGAAATCCACACCCTTGTAGGAGCGAAGCTTGCTCGCGATGCACTTGAGTGCGCCGCGTTCATCCAATAAGTACGCGCCATCGNTAACGACCATCGCGAGCAAGCTTCGCTCCTACGGAAGATGGGGCGGTATTTGAGATGGGGTGCGGGTCCGTCTTGAAGTGCTTGCGCAACTGTCAGAGGATGGCAAGCCTGGGCTGCAGATCGCTACAGGGATTGTCGCCCACTCAGACATCAAGGACTCGTGCACCACAGTGGCCACTTATTCGCTGGTTATCCGCCGCCTGATGATCTGCTCGCTGACCATTGTCGTCAGTCGCGCCATCACCAGCCCCCTGCTCACCCTGTTCCTCAGCGAAAAACTCGGCCTCGACCAGCAGGACGTCGGCCTGCTGCTGGGGATCGCGGTGTTTATCGCCACCCTGCTCGCGCTCTATGGCGGCTACATTCTCGATCGCCTGGACAAGCGCCGGCTGCTGATCCTGACCATGCTCTCCAGTGGCATCGGCTTTGTGCTGCTGACCTTCGCCCACAACCTCTACCTGACCACCGCGATCCTGGTGATCACCGAAACCGCTTCGGCGCTGTTCCTGATCGGCTCCAAGGCGATCATCAGCGAAAACCTGCCGGTGAGTCAGCGGGCCAAGGTGTTCTCCCTGCGCTACACCCTGACCAATATCGGCTATGCCACCGCGCCCATGCTCGGCGTGGTGATCGCCGGGTATCAGCCGTTGGCGCCGTTTCTGATCGCCGGCGCCATCGCCTTCCTCAGCACCTTGCTGATGCGCGGCCTGCCAGCCACGCCAGGGGGGTCGTCGCTGAACAAGCCGCAGAGCTTCCTCACCACCCTGGTGACCCTGAAAAACGACCGCACACTGATCATGTTCACCTGCGGCTGCCTGCTCAGCACCATCGTCCACGGGCGTTTCACCCTCTACCTGTCGCAATACCTGTTGGTCACCGAAGACGCAAAAACCACCCTCGACACCATGGCCGCCCTGCTGGCCTGCAACGCCATCAGCGTGATCCTGCTGCAGTACCAGATCGGTCGTTTCCTCAAGCGCGAACAGCTGCGCTACTGGATCGCCGCCGGCACCAGCCTGTTCATCCTCGGCCTGATCGGCTTCAGCCTGGCTGACAGCCTGCTGGGCTGGTGCCTGGCGATGTTCGTCTTCACCCTCGGCGAGATGATCATCTACCCGGCGGAATTCCTGTTCATCGACACCCTGGCTCCGGAGGAGCTGCGCGGCAGCTATTACGGCGCGCAGAACCTCGCGGCCCTGGGCGGCGCCTTGAGCCCGGTGATCTGCGGCTACCTGCTGGTACATACCCCGGCGCCGACCATGTTCTATGCCCTGAGCGCCTTGGCGGCCCTGGGCGGCTTGCTGTGTTTCATGAGCGGGCGGCGGGTGGCGCAGATCGCTTAAGTGCAAAAATAATGCACTTGAACAGCATTATTATGAATTTGTAGGCACTTCGATTGATCGGCACACTGTGCCGGTTCCTCCCCCCAAATGTTGGAACGTTTCAGGGCTTTCTGGTGATCCAGACAAGCCCTTCTTTTTGCCCGCAGAACCGGAATTGGATCGCTTCGTCATGCTTGCTCGCTGGAAACCCGCCGCCATCAATACCCGCCCCTCGGAATGGAGCCGCGCCGCGATCGGCATGGCCCTGGGCACGCTGTTCAGTGTCTGGTTGTGCAGCCGGGTGTTCGGCATGGAGGTGGCGCTGCACCTGATCGGCCCGCTGGGAGCTTCGGCGGTGCTGCTGTTCGCGGTGTCGTCCGGGGCGCTGGCGCAACCCTGGTCGATCCTCGGCGGTTACCTGTGCGCCGCGGTCCTGGCGTTGCTGGTGGCCCATGTGCTCGGACGTACCCTGGGCAGCGCCTGCCTGGCCGCCGGCATGTCCCTGGTGCTGATGTGCTGGCTGCGCTGCCTGCATCCGCCGGCCGGCGCCGTGGCCCTGACGATGGTGCTGGCCGACCCGGCCACCATCGCCCTCGACTGGCTGGCCCTCGGCCCGGTAATGCTGGCGGCCCTGTGCCTGTTGCTCAGCGCCCTGGCCTACAACAACCTGACCCGCATCCGTTACCCCAAGGGCCAGAGTGAACCCGCGACCAAGCTGCCCGCCGATCACCCATCCACCGATGCCCAGGCCATCACTGCCGCCGACCTCAAGCTGGCGCTGGATGAAATGCAGGAGTTCTTCGACGTCACGCCGCAGGATCTGGAGCAACTGATCCATGCCAGCGAAGCCCATGCCCGTCGGCGGAGTATTGGTGAGGTGTTGGCGTCGCGGGTGTGAACTGAGTTTTTCCAGGCAGATGGCGGATGCAGGTTTTGCGGTTGCTACGCAACCGATCGCAGCCTCGCAGGCTCGGCAGCGGCTACGGCGGCCACGCGATCCCTGTAGCCGCTGCCGCAGGCTGCGATCGAGCGCGAAGCGGTCGCAAATCAGGCGCCGCATTTTCAAGGTTGCCCCCACTCAGATCATCGGATCCCAGCGCTGGGACCAGTCGGTGTCGCTGGCGATGACTTCGCGCAGCACCTCGAAGGCCTGCTGCAACTCCGCCGAATCCCGTTCGCGGGCATACAGCAGGTAGGTCGGGAAGTTGAACTCCGGGGCCTTTTCCACCCGTTCCAGCACGCCGCTGTCCAGGTAGCTTTGCACCACCCGGGTACGGAAGTAGCCGCTGCCGCCGCCTTCGAGGATGAACTGCAAGGCCAGCGGCCCGAGGTTGAAACCCACCGCAGCCTTGGCCTGGTCCGGCAGCGCCGCGTCGTGCTGGCGGCGGAAGTCCTCGCCCCAGTCGATGTACACGTAAGGCTCGGGCCTGCCGGCCAGGCGCACCAGGATCAGCTTTTCCTCCAGCAACTGCTCGACCTGCAACCCCGGCCCGTACACCGGCTGGAACAGCAGCGCGGCGTCCAGCACACCCAGCTCCAGCTGGCGTTGCAGGCTCGCGCCCTCGGCGATCTGGCTGCGCACGGCGTGACTGGGAATCGCCTGGCGCAAGCGGCGCACCCAGTTGAGCATCAGCGGATTGCACAGGCTGACTTCACCGCCGATATGCAGCACGTTGCGATAGCCGGCCAGCAGCGGCAGGTCGCGCTGGGCCGCTTCCCAGGTCTGCACCAGCTGGTTGGCGTAGACGATGAACGCCTCGCCGTCGGCGGTCAGCCGGGCCCCGGCACGGTTGCGCACGAACAGCTTGCAGTTGAGCTGGCCTTCGAGGTTCTGCACCCGGGCGCTGATCGCGGTCTGGGTCAGGTGCAGGCGCTCGGCCGCGGCGATCAGGCTGCCGCTGCGGACGATTTGCAAAAAGGTGCGGGCCAGGTCGATGTCCATGTTGCCTCTGGGTCACGAAAGTCGAGCGCCATTGTAACGACCCTCGGCCATCGAGCCAGGCTTTCAACTCTTGCCCAGTGCTTGAGCCTTACAAGCTGACGGCTGAATAACAACCAGGATATGTTCCAGTAAGTTTGCTTATTGTCCGTTCCGGCAACACCGCGACTTTACTGGCATCGAACACATAATGACTTATTTGTCAGGTTACTTCGTGAAATATCTTCCCCGACCGGACAAACAATATTTTCACAAAACACCCACTTAACATCGACACAACTCCTCCAAGAATTAACGCGCTCGCCACTCTGAGAATTGTCGATGTCGCGAATATTAAAAACACTCTTCAATCATTATCTGAAGCAACTTTCCCGCTATGCCCTGGTGGGCGTTCTCGCCACCTTGAGCCACTACGCGCTGTTCCTGGCCCTGATGGCTTGCATGCCGGCGCTGCTGGCAAGCCTGCTGGGTGCCGGCCTGGGCACCTGGGTCAGCTATCAGGGCAACCGGCGCTGGACCTTTTCCCGGGCGGCCCCCGAGGCCAGGGCCGATCAGGCCCTGCGCTTCTGCCTGACGGCCGCTGGCTACAACCTCGGCAATGCCCTGCTGATGCTGTTTCTGCTGCGCCTCGAACCTGACTCGCCCTTGCTGATGCAAGTGCTCAGCACCCTCTGCCTGACCCTGGTCAGTTACTGGATCAATCGAACCTGGACTTTTAAAAATGAAGTTGCCTAGTTGTGCTCGACCAGACACCCGCGAAATGCTCAGCGTCATTATCTGCTGCTATAACGAAGCCCATGTACTGCCCGAGTTCCATCGCCGCTTGATGTTGGTGATGGAGACACTTTCACTGGTCTACGAAGTTCTCTATGTGAACGACGGCAGCCAGGATGGCAGTTCCGAGTTATTGGAAGAATTCTGCCAGACGCCCCAAGTACGCTGCCTCAACTTGAGTCGCAACTTCGGCAAGGAATCGGCGATGTCCGCCGGGCTGGATCATGCCACCGGCGATGCGCTGCTGTTTATCGATGCCGACTTGCAGGACCCGCCCGAACTGATTCCGCTGATGGTCCGCCAGTGGTTGGCTGGCAATGACATCGTCAATATGCAGCGCAGCGACCGGCGCAGTGACACCGCGGGCAAGCGCCTGGGCGCGCAGCTCTACTACAAGCTGATGAACCTGCTGGTGGACAAGTACCCGGTGCCGCCGGACGTCAGCGACTTTCGCCTGATCGGCGCCGCGCCCCTGCATGCGCTGCGCAACATGCCCGAGCGGGCCACCCTGATGAAAGGCCTGGTCAACTGGCTGGGTTTCAAGACCGTGGAGATTCCCTACCAGCGGGCGCGCCGGGGCGCCGGCAAATCGAAGTGGAGCCCCATGGCCCTGGTGGACCTGGCCATGGAGGGCGTGCTGGCCTTCTCCCGCAAACCCCTGCGCTGGTTCAGCCTGCTCAGCCTGGCGATCCTGCTGCTGACCGGCGGCTACCTGCTGCGCCAATGGTTGGTCGATGCCTTCGACGTCCATCACCTGATCCTCGGCGCGCTGGCCCTGGCCCTGGTGGGCATCGCCATGGTCGGCGAGTACATCGGCGCCACGCTGGTCGAGGTCAAGCGCCGCCCCCTGTATTTCCTGCGCAGCACCTTTGGCGGCTTTCCCCGGCGGCTGCAAGCGCCACCCACCATGCCATCCAGCGAACAAGACGAGATCCGATGAACAGCCTTTCAACCCGCCACCTGTGGTGGCTGCTGCTCGGCATCCTGGGCCTGCGCCTGATGACCCTCGGCCTTTACCCCCTGATGGACACCTCGGAAGCGCGCTACGCCGAGATGGCGCGCAAGATGCTCGAACTCGACGACTGGGTAACGCCGATGTTCAACTATGGCGTGCCCTTCTGGGGCAAGCCGCCGCTGGCCTTCTGGACCCAGGCCTTGAGCATGCAACTGCTGGGCATCAACGAGTTCGCCGCGCGCCTGCCCGCCTGGCTGTTGCACCTCGGCAGTTGCCTGATCCTGATCCGCTTTGCCCGCGAGGAATACGACGAGCGCACCGGGCTGGTGGCGGCCATCCTGTTTTCCAGCTCCAGCCTGGGCCTGGTCTCGGCGGGCGTGGTGCTGACCGATCCGGCCCTGGGTTTCGCCGTGCTGCTGGCCTGTTATGGCTTCTGGCGCGGCACCCTGTACGGCGACCGGGCCTGGGCCCTGGCCGGCTTCTTCGGCCTGGGCCTGGGGTTGCTGGCCAAGGGGCCGCTGGCGCTGGTGCTGGTGGGCGCCCAGGCGGGGCTCTGGACCTTGCTGAACAAACAATGGCGCGCCCTTCGGGCCCTGCCCTGGTTCAGCGGCCTGTCGCTGATGCTACTGGTGGCGCTGCCCTGGTATATCTGGGCCGAACTGCGCAGCCCCGGGTTTCTCGATTACTTCCTGGTGGGCGAACACTGGAAGCGTTATGTGATCAGCGACTGGGCCGGCGACCTGTATGGCAGCGCCCATGCGCGCCCCACCGGCAGCATCTGGCTCGACCTATTGCTGGCGCTGTTCCCGTGGAGTCTGTTGCTGCCCCTGCTGTATGGGGTGTATCGGCAGCATGCGAACACGAGCCGCAGCCTGAGCTTTATCAGCTTGTGGGCGCTCACCACTCCGCTGTTCTTTACCTTCTCCGGCAATATCCTATGGACCTATGTGCTGCCCGCCCTGCCCGCCTGGTGCCTGCTGCTGGCACTGGCCCTGCGCGCGCGCTTGAACGCCCCCGGCAAGCTGGTGGCCGGCCTGGCGCTGGCCTTGCCCCTGGGATTGACGGTGGCGGTGGTCGAGGGCGGCACCTTCCAGCGCCCGCAGAATCAGCAAGACCTGGCCAGGGCCTGGAGCGACCTGCAGGCGACGGAGGCCGCGCCGCTGTACTACTGGGGGTGGCGCTCCTACTCCGGGGAGTTCTACAGCGCGGGACAGGCGCGGCGGATCAAGAGCCTCGCCGAACTGCCCGACAGCGGCGCCTTCTACCTGGCGCGCCGGGCCAAAGACCTCGACCAGGACCGCGCGCAGCTGCAACCCCTGGGCTGCGAGGAGCGGCTGCGGCTTAGCCAGAGCGTGCTGTTCAAGTGCGCGGGCGTTGACCCTAGGCCGCCGACAACTGGCGCTCCGGCACCGCCAGGCTGACTGCCCGCACCGAAGCCCCGGCGACCAGGCCCAGGGCCTGCGCGGTGCTCGCATCGACGATCAGGGTGCCGGCGACGACCCGGGCCGCCGCCGCGGTAATCCGGCACTCGGCGAACTGGCGGTTGTGGATCAGGTAGGGTTCGGCCTGCTCGCCCGGGGTGCCGATGCTCAGTTGCAGCACCTGGCTGTCGCGCACCGCGCGGATCTCGCTGGTATCGCATTCGATCAGCGGCCCGCCGTCGAAGATGTCGATGTAGTCCTTGAAGCCGAACCCTTCGGCCTTGAGCATGCCCAGGGCCGGCTCGGTGTTGGGGTGCACCCGGCCGATCACCGCCCGGGCCGACTCCGGCAGCAGGCAGGTGGGCAGCGGGAACTTGGGCATCAGCTCGGCGATAAAGGTCTTGTTGCCCAGGCCGGTGAGGTAGTCGGCGTCGGCGAAGTCCATCTTGAAGAAGTGCCGACCCAGGCCTTCCCAGAACGGCGACACACCGTCCGCGTCGGAATAGCCGCGCATCTCGGCGATCACCTTGTCGCCGAAGTGCTGGCGGAACTCGGCCAGGAACAGGAAACGCGCCTTGGACAACAGCCGGCCGTTGAGGCCACTGCGGTGATCGGCGTGGAGGAACAGCGAGCACAGCTCGGAATGCCCGGTCATGTCGTTGCCCAGGAACAGGGTCGGCAACTGCTGGTTGATCCCCAGGTTCTTCGAGGCAGCGACAAACAGCCCGAGCCGGTAGTTGTACCAGGGCTCGCGCATGCCCACGGCGCCGGCCAAGGCGCAGATGCCCACGGCCTCGCCGCTGTCGCCCTCGAGCACGAACAGGTAGTCGGCATCGGCCCGCTCGGCCGCGCCGGCGAAGGTCTTTTCCGCCCATTCCAGGCGCAGGCGCAAGCGCACGGCGTCGGCGGGCAAGGTGGTCAGGCCGGTTCCGGCGCTGTGGGCCAGGGCCAGCAAGGCCGGCAGGTCATTCAGGGTGGCAGGACGAACGATCATCGCGCGTGCTCCAGGTGGGGTTGGCGTTTGGGTAGATAGACCTCGGCGAGCATGCAGCGGGCGCTGCCGCCGCCGATGCGTTCGATGGTGTCGATGTTCACCGGCAACGGCCTGGCGTGGCGCTCCACCAAACGGCGCTGCTCGCTATCCAGGGAATTCCAGGCGGTGCGCGACATCACCAGCAGCGGCTCGCCGGCGGCGTTGTGCACTTCGAGCATGTTGCCGGCGAAGGATTCCAGCTGTTCCCAACTGAGGGCCATGATCTGCTTGCCGCTGCCTTCCAGGCGCGAGCGCAGCGCATGGCGTTCGCCGACGTCGCAGAGGGACTCCAGGCAGGCCACGGCCAGGCGCCTGCCGACGCTCATCATCACGTTGGTGTGATAGATGGCCACGCCCTGGCGGTCGACGGCGTTGAACGCGCACAGCTCGTAGCCCAGGTGCGCGACCAGCTGGTCCAGGGCCCGGGCGTGGGTGCGGGTGGAATAACCGGCGTAGCAGATCCGCTGCTCGCGATCCAGGACCATGCTGCCGGTGCCTTCGAGAAACACTTCCTGCTGTTCCAGGCTGGACAGGTCCAGCAGTTGCTCGACCCGGTATTCCTCGCGCAGCCAGTCGAGCACGCCCTTGTCGCGCTCCAGGCGGCGGTTGTGGCCCTGCATCGGGTACAGCACCAGGGTGCCGTCCGGGTGACTGCTCCACCAGTTGTTGGGGAAGATCGAGTCCGGGGTATGCGGGGCCTCGGCGTCGTTGTGCACCATGACCGTCACGCCCTCGGCCCGCAGCGCCGCGACATAGCCGTCGAACTCTTGCAGCGCCTTGATCTGCACGTCCTCGGAGCAGGCCGCGGGACGCTGGAAGCGGTTGTTTGCCGCAGTGTCCTGGTTGAAGGAAAAACGGGTCGGGCGAATCATCAAGACGGTATCGGTGGTTTGCATGGGGCACAGATTCGATGAGGGTTGAGAGGTGCTCATTGTCTGTTCGGGCCACGGAAAAACCCGGCTGATCCGGGGGGTTGCCATGCAGGAAATGGCTGAAAGAAGGCTGTGCGGCAGCCGATTCGGTGGGCTGAATCTCAGATGTTTTTTGAATGGGAAAACGTCATCGCGGGCAAGCTCCGCTCCTNGGAGCGAGGCTTGCCCGCGATGCTTTCAAGGCCGCTGACGCGGTTTACTCCATGGTGGTCTTGACCATCGCCAGTTCGGGGTGGCTGACCAGCTTGTCGATATGCAGGTCCGGGTCGTCGAACCAGACTTCGGTCAGCACCCGGTAATGCTCCATGTCGCGGCAGCGCATGCGCAGGCTGTAGTCGAAGGCGCCGCTGATCAGGCGGCATTCGAGCACCTGCGGGCAGGCGCGGACCTTGGCCTCGAAGGCCTTCTGCGCGGCGCGCCCGCTCTGGTTGGACAGCGCGACCAGGACCAGCAGGGACAAGCCGGGCGTGAGCTTCTTCTCGTCGAGAATCGCCCCGTAGCCGCGGATCACGCCCAGCTGTTCGAGCTTGCGCACCCGCTCCAGGCACGGCCTGGGGGTCAGGTGCACGCGCTCGGAGAGTTTCTGGTAGGTGATGCGCCCTTCGTGGCGCAGCACCTCGATGATGGCCTGATCGATCCGATCAAGCACGATCGACAGGTCGCGGATGTCCGCCATGGATGTCTTGCCTCACTTCAAACGGCCGGATAAAAACTGCTGCAAACGTTCACTCTGCGGGCGATCGAGAATAGTCGCATCGCCCTGCTCTTCCACCCGCCCCTGGTGCAGGAACAGCACCTGGCTGGAGACCTGGCGGGCGAAACCCATTTCGTGGGTCACCATCAGCATGGTGCGTCCCTCCTCCGCCAGCGCCTGGATCACCTTGAGCACTTCGCCCACCAGCTCCGGGTCCAGGGCCGAGGTCGGCTCGTCGAACAGCAGGATCTCCGGCTCCACCGCCAGCGCCCGGGCAATCGCCACCCGCTGCTGCTGGCCGCCGGAGAGGAAGGCCGGGTACTGCTCGGCGACCCGCTGCGGCAAACCCACCTTGTCCAGGTAGGCGCGGGCGCTGGCCTCGGCCTCCTTGCGGCTGCTGCCCAGCACCCGGCATGGCGCCAGCATGATGTTCTCCAGCACGCTCAGGTGGCTCCACAGGTTGAAGTGCTGGAACACCATGGCCAGGCGGGTGCGCAGGCGCTGCAACTGGGCCGGGCTGGCGACGCGCATGCCGCCGGGCGCGGAACGGGTGGCGATGCGCTCGCCGTCCAGTTCGATGTGGCCCTCGTCGGCCCGCTCCAGGAAGTTGATACAGCGCAGCATAGTGCTTTTGCCCGAACCGCTGGCGCCGATCATGCTCACCACGTCGCCGGCGCGAGCCTGTAACGAGACGCCCTTGAGCACTTCGTTGTCACCAAATCGCTTGTAGAGATTTTCAACGCTCAATTTGTACATGGAACACTCCTGGAGCGCCGGCCAGCGGCACTCCGCACAAAAAAATGGGAGGACCGCCTCAGTGCGCCGGCCCGAGGAAACTCAGCCAGCGACGCTCCGCCAGGCGGAAGGCGCCGACCAGGCCGAAGGACAGGCCCAGGTACAACAGGCCGGCGATGCCGAATGCCTGGAAGGTCATGAAGGTCGCGGCGTTGGCGTCCCGTGCCACCTTGAGGATGTCCGGGATGGTCGCGGTGAAGGCCACCGAGGTGGCGTGCAGCATCAGGATCACTTCGTTGCTGTAGTAGGGCAGCGCCCGGCGCAACGCCGACGGCAGGATCAGCCGCAGGTACAGGCGCCAGCCGCTGAGCCCGTAGGCATGGGCGGCCTCGATTTCGCCGTAGGGAATGCTGCGGATCGCCCCGGCGAAGATCTCCACCGTGTAGGCGCAGGTGTTGAGGGTGAAGGCCAGCAAAGTGCAGTTCATCGCATCGCGGAAGAAGGCTTCCAGCAAGGGTTGGGAGCGCACCGCGGCGATGCCGTAGATACCGCTGTAGCAGATCAGCAATTGGATATACAGCGGCGTGCCGCGAAACACATAGGTGAACAGCTGCACCGGCCAGCGCACCAGGCCCCAGCGCGAGGTGCGCATGATCGCCAGCGGCAGCGACAGGACAAAGCCCAGGGCGATACTCGCCACCAGCAGCCACAGGGTCATGGCCAGCCCGGTGAGGCCGTAGCCGTCGCTGAACAGAAAGGGTTTCCAGTATTCCTGAATCAATTCGATCATCGCGACAGCCCCCGCACGCCCTGGTTATAACGCCGCTCGAGTACCCGCAGCAGATAGTTGGAAGCACTGGTGATCAACAGGTACAGGGCGCCGGCCAGGAGCAGGAAATCCAGCATGTTGAAGGTGCTCTTGCCCGCCTCCTGGGCCACCTTGACCAGGTCCGACAGGCCGATGATCGACACCAGCGCCGTGGCCTTGAGCAGCACCAGCCAGTTGTTGCCCAGGCTGGGCAAGGCGAAGCGCATCATTTGCGGAAAGACCACGAAGCGAAAACGCTGCCAGCGGCTCAGGCCAAAGGCCGCGCCGGCCTCCTGCTGGCCCCGCGGCACGCTGAGGATCGCGCCGCGGAAGGTCTCGGTGAAATACGCGCCATAGATAAAGCCCAGGGTGACGATGCCGGCCACGAAGGGGTCGATCTCCATATAGGGCCAAGCCATGAACTCGGTCAGGCTGCTGAGCCAGCCCTGCAGGCTGTAGAAGATCAGCAGCATCAGCACCAGGTCCGGCACGCCACGGATCAGCGTGGTGTAGAAGGTCGCCGGCAGGTTGAACAGGCGCAGCGGCGACAGCTTGGCCGCCGCGCCGAGCAAGCCCAGGAGCATGCTCACCAGCAGCGACAGCGCCGAGAGTTTCAGGGTCACCCAGGTGCCATGCAGCAACAGCGGGCCATAGCCTTGCAGGGCCGCGAGGTCCAGGCCGAAAAGATTCAGGAAGGTATTCACGCCAGTCACCTTGAATGCGCCACGGCCAGGCCCTGCGTCGTGCTGTCACGACACAGTGCCCAGGGTGTGGGAATCAGTTGTTGTAGAGGTCCAGATCGCCGAAGTATTTGCGCTGGATCTGTGCGTAGATGCCCTTCTCATGCAGGGCCTTGATGGCGGCATTGAGCATGCCCTTGAGTTGTTCCTGGTCCTTGCGGATGCCGATGGCGATTTCCGCAGGCACCAATGGGTCGCTGATGCCCTGGCTGTTCTGGAAGTCGGCGCCCTGGGGCGAAGCGAGGAAGCTCATCTGCGCCTGCAGCTTGTCCTGGATCGAGGCGTCGAGGCGGCCGTACACCAGGTCGGCGTACACCTGGTCCTGGTTCTGGTAGGCCCGCAGCTTCACCCCGCCGGGGGCCAGCTTGGCCTTGGCGTAGGTTTCCTGGATGGTGCCCTGCATGTAGCCGATGGTCTTGCCCTTGAGGGACTCGGCGGTGGGTTCCAGGCCCGAGTCCTTGCGGGTGACGATGGCGGTCGGGCCGGCGTACAGCCGGTCGGTGAAGTCGATCTGCTTCTTGCGCGCCTCGGTGACGGTCATCGAGGATTCGATGGCGTCGAACTTGCCGGCCTTGAGCGCCGGGATCAGGCCGTCGAAATCGTTGCTGACCCACACGCACTTGACCTTGAGCTCGGCGCAGATCGCATTGCCCAGGTCCACGCCGAAACCTTGCACGCCACCCTCGGCGGTGGTCGATTCGAAGGGTGGGTAGCTTGGATTGACGCCGAAGCGCAGCTCTTTCCATTCCTTGGCGCTCGCGCCCGCCGAACAGAATGCCAACGCCAGTACAGGCACAGCCAGCCATTTATTGATCATCTTCAGAGTCCCGGATTATTTGGATTTATCGTGTTCCGGCCCAGGGCCGAAGCACACTTTTTTGACAGGGGCAGAGAGTCGGTGCGGTGTCCACCGCAGCAAGGTTGTTATTGTTTTTGGGTCGGCGTCGGTCGGCCTGCGACCGTGCCTTTCCCGCTCGCGGCGCTGGCAGCCAGCGTCTGCAACGGGTGGCCAGAATGCCAACAGATGAATGGGCCGAGGTGTCGTAACGGGCCGCCTGGACAGCCTGAATCAGCTGATAACGGCTCGTTGACAGCCGATTCTGTCGCGAGCCCGCTCCCACGGGCCCTGGATCGCGACACGCGGCGTCAAAGACGGCTACAGCTCATGCAAAAATGCACAGCCAACCTGCAGTTATCCCGGTTGTACATGGCAAATTTGCACTGTTACGATCCCTCATCGTTCGCGCGCGAACACACCTATAAAGAACAATAAAAGCAGGGAGTTAGTGATGACTGCTCAGGTTCCATCCCAGGCCACGCGAGACGCCGGCGCCACGTCGGTCGAGACCTCGCAACAGGACGTGCTGGCCGAAGTCCGCAACCACATCGGTCACCTGACCCTCAACCGCCCCGCCGGCCTCAATGCCATCACCCTCGGCATGGTGCGTACCCTGCAACTGCAGCTCGATGCCTGGGCCCAGGACCCGCAGGTGCACGCGGTGGTCCTGCGCGGCGCCGGCGAAAAAGCCTTCTGCGCCGGCGGCGATATCCGCACCCTCTACGACAGCTACAAGAACGGCCAGACCCTGCACGAGGAATTCTTCGTCGAGGAATACGCGCTGGACCTGGCGATCCACCACTACCGCAAGCCGGTGCTGGCGCTGATGGACGGTTTTGTCCTCGGCGGCGGCATGGGCCTGGTCCAGGGCGCCGACCTGCGCCTGGTCACCGAGCGCAGCCGCCTGGCGATGCCGGAAGTGGCCATAGGTTATTTCCCGGATGTCGGCGGCAGTTACTTCCTGTCGCGCATCCCCGGCGAGCTGGGGATCTACCTGGGGGTCAGCGGCGTGCAGATCCGCGCCGCCGATGCCCTGTACTGCGGCCTGGCGGACTGGTACCTGGAGAGCGACAAGCTGAGCCTGCTGGACCAGCGCCTGGACAATCTGCAATGGCGCGACACCCCGCTCAAGGACCTGCAGGGCCTGCTGGCCAAGCTCGCCGTGCGGCAGTTGCCGGACGCGCCACTGGCGGCGCTGCGCCCGGCCATCGACCATTTCTTCGCCCAGGCCGACGTACCGAGCATCGTGCAACAGCTGCGGGAAGTGACCCTGGGCGATACTCATGAATGGGCCACCAGCACCGCCGACCTGCTGGCGACCCGCTCGCCCCTGGCCATGGCCGTGACCCTGGAGATGCTCCGGCGTGGCCGCCAGCTGAGCCTGGAACACTGTTTCGCCCTGGAGCTGCACCTGGACCGCCAGTGGTTCGAGCGCGGCGACCTGATCGAGGGCGTGCGCGCCCTGCTGATCGACAAAGACAAGAACCCTCGCTGGAACCCGCCGACCCTGCAGGCGCTGGACGCCGCGCACGTGGCGAGTTTCTTCAGCGCTTTCGACCCGAGCCGGAGCTGAGCCATGCACGACATTGAATTGAGCGAAGAGCAGGTGATGATCCGCGACATGGCCCGGGACTTCGCCCGCGGTGAAATCGCCCCCCACGCCCAGGCCTGGGAAAAGGCCGGCTGGATCGACGACGCCCTGGTGGCGAAGATGGGCGAGCTGGGCCTGTTGGGCATGGTGGTGCCCGAGGAATGGGGCGGCACCTATGTCGACTACGTGGCCTACGCCCTGGCGGTGGAAGAAATTTCCGCCGGCGACGGCGCCACCGGCGCGCTGATGAGCATCCACAACTCGGTGGGCTGCGGGCCGATCCTCAACTACGGCAGCCAGGCACAGAAACAGACCTGGCTGGCGGACCTGGCCAGCGGCCAGGCGATCGGCTGCTTCTGCCTGACCGAACCCCAGGCCGGTTCCGAAGCCCACAACCTGCGCACCCGCGCCGAACTCAAGGACGGCCAGTGGGTGATCAACGGCGCCAAGCAGTTCGTCAGCAACGGCCGGCGCGCCAAGCTGGCCATCGTCTTCGCGGTGACCGATCCGGAGCTGGGCAAGAAAGGCCTGTCGGCGTTCCTGGTGCCCACCGACACCCCGGGATTCGTCGTCGACCGCAGCGAACACAAGATGGGCATCCGCGCCTCGGACACCTGCGCGGTGACCTTCAACCAGTGCAGCATTCCCGAGGCCAACCTGCTGGGCGAGCGCGGCAAGGGCCTGGCCATCGCCCTGTCCAACCTCGAAGGCGGGCGCATCGGCATCGCCGCCCAGGCCCTGGGCATAGCCCGCGCCGCGTTCGAAGCGGCGCTGGCCTACGCCCGCGAGCGGGTGCAGTTCGACAAACCGATCATCGAGCACCAGAGCATCGCCAACCTGCTGGCCGACATGCACACCCGCCTCAATGCCGCGCGCCTGCTGATTCTGCACGCCGCGCGCCTGCGCAGCGCCGGCAAGCCGTGCCTGTCGGAAGCCTCCCAGGCCAAGCTGTTCGCCTCGGAAATCGCCGAGCAGGTCTGCTCCTCGGCGATCCAGATCCACGGCGGCTACGGCTACCTCGAGGACTACCCGGTGGAGCGTTACTACCGGGACGCGCGGATCACCCAGATCTACGAGGGTTCCAGCGAGATTCAGCGCATGTTGATTGCCCGGGAGTTGAAGAACTATCTGTTGTGCCCGCGATAGCGTCCTCATGGGCACAAAAAAATCGCAGCCAAGGCTGCGATTTTCGTTTGTAGCAAAGACCCGCTTCAGCGGTCCTTGAACTGCGCCTCGCGCTTGGCGATAAACGCCGCCATGCCTTCCTTCTGATCCTCGGTGGCGAAGGCCGCGTGGAACACCCGGCGCTCGAAACGCACGCCTTCCGAGAGGCTGACTTCGAAGGCGCGGTTCACGCTTTCCTTGATCATCATGCTCACGGGCACCGACTTGGCGGCGATCAGCGCCGCGACTTTCAGCGCTTCGTCCAGCAACTCATCGGCCGGCACGATACGGGCGACGATGCCGCAACGCTCGGCCTCCACCGCATCGATGAAACGCCCGGTCAGGCACATTTCCATGGCCTTGGCCTTGCCCACGGCGCGGGTCAGGCGCTGGGTACCGCCCATGCCCGGCAGCACGCCGAGGTTGATTTCCGGTTGGCCGAACTTGGCGTTGTCGCCAGCCAGGATGAAGTCGCACATCAGCGCCAGCTCGCAGCCGCCGCCCAGGGCAAAACCGTTGACCGCGGCGATGATCGGCTTGCGCCGGTTGGCCACCCGGTCGCTGTCGCTGAACAGGTCGTCCATGTAGATCTGCGGGTAGGTCAGCTCGGCCATTTCCTTGATGTCGGCGCCGGCGGCGAAGGCCTTCTTCGAGCCGGTGAGGACGATGCAGCCGATTTGCGGATCGGCTTCCAGGCTGTCCAGGGCCTGGTTCACTTCGCTGACGATCTGCGCGTTGAGAGCGTTCAGCGCCTGCGGGCGGTTGAGGGTGATCAGGCCGACGCGGTCCTTGATCTCCAACAGAATAGTTTCGTAACTCATGGATCAGCTCCTGCTAAAAGTCAGAGGTTGCGCGAAATGACCATGCGCTGAATGTCGCTGGTGCCTTCGTAGATCTGGCAGACCCGCACGTCGCGGTAGATGCGCTCCAGCGGAAAGTCGTTCAAGTAGCCATAGCCGCCCAGGGTTTGCAAGGCGGCGGAACAGACCTTCTCGGCCATTTCCGAGGCGAACAGCTTGGCCATCGACGCCTCCACCAGCGCTGGCTTGCCGCTGTCGCGCAGGGCCGCGGCGTAGTGCACCATCTGCCGCGCCACGGCGATCTGGGTGGCCATGTCCGCCAGGCGGAAAGCCACCGCCTGATGCTCGATGATCGGTTTGCCGAAGCTCTGCCGTTCGCGGGCGTAGTCACGGGCGGCTTCGAAAGCCGCGCGGGCCATGCCCACCGATTGCGAGGCGATGCCCACGCGACCGCCTTCGAGGTTGGCCAGGGCGATCTTGTAGCCCTCGCCCTCCTCGCCCAGGCGATTCGCCACCGGCACCTTCACATCCTCGAAAAGGATCTGGCAGGTATCGGAGGCATGCTGGCCGAGCTTGTCTTCCACTCGCGCGACGCTGTAGCCCGGCGAGTCGGTGGGCACGATAAAGGCGCTGATGCCGCGCTTGCCGGCCGCCGGGTCGGTCATCGCGAAGACGATCACCACCCCGGCGTTCTGCCCGGAGGTGATGAACTGCTTGCAGCCATTGAGCACGTAATGCTCGCCCTCCAGCCGCGCCCGGGTTTTCAGGCTGCTGGCGTCGGAGCCGGCCTGGGGTTCGGTCAGGGCGAAGGCACCGAGCATGGCGCCGCTGGCCAGGGGCTTGAGGAAACGCTCCTTCTGCTCGTCGTTGCCGAACTTGAGGATCGGCACGCAACCCACCGAGTTGTGCACGCTCATGATGGTCGAGCAGGCGCCGTCGCCGGCGGCGATCTCTTCCAGGGCCATGGCATAGGCCAGGTAACCGGTGTCGCAGCCGCCCCACTGCTCCGGCACCAGCATGCCGAAGAAGCCCAGCCCGGCCATCTCGCCGATGGCCTCGCGGGGGAAGCGATGCTCGCGGTCCCACTCGGCGGCGAACGGTTTCAGGCGTTCCTGGGCGAACTGCCGGGCCGCGTCGCTGATCTGCTGTTGTTCGTCATTAGGCAGCATGGTGATTCCTTAATACAGGCATTCGATGGCCATGGCCGTGGCTTCGCCGCCGCCGATGCAGATGGCCGCGACGCCGCGCTTCAGGCCTTTCTGGCGCAGGGCCGAGAGCAGGGTCACCAGGATCCGCGCGCCGGACGCGCCGATCGGGTGGCCCAGGGCGCAGGCGCCGCCGTGGACGTTGACCTTGTCGTGGGGGATTTCCAGCTTCTGCATGGTGACCAGGCTGACCACGGCAAAGGCTTCGTTGATTTCGAACAGCTCGACCTGATCCAGCGACCAGCCGGTCTTCTTCATCAGTTTCTTGATCGCCCCGACCGGCGCCACCGGGAACAGCCCCGGGGTATCGGCAAATGCCGCGTGGCCGTGGATCACCGCCAGGGGCTTGAGCCCGCGCTTCTCGGCTTCGGAACGGCGCATCAGCACCAGGGCCGCGGCGCCGTCGGAGATCGAGCTGGAGTTGGCCGCGGTGACAGTGCCGCCGTCGCGGAACGCCGGTTTCAGCGCGGCGATCTTGTCCAACTTGGCCTTGGGCGGCTGTTCGTCGTCGCTGATGGTTTGCTGTTCCCTGCCGACGGTGACCTGCAGCGGCACGATTTCCGCCTTGAAGCTGCCGTCCTTGATCGCCTGTTGGGCGCGGGTCAGCGAGGCCACGGCGAAGTTGTCCTGGGCCTCGCGGCTAAAGCCGTTGGCTTCGGCGCAGTCTTCGGCGAAGGTGCCCATCAGCCGGCCCTTGTCGTAGGCGTCTTCGAGACCGTCGAGGAACATGTGGTCGAGCACCCGGCCGTGGCCCATGCGGTAGCCGCTGCGGGCGCGGTCCAGCAGGTACGGCGCGTTGGACATGCTTTCCATGCCGCCGGCGATCACCACCTCGGCGCTGCCGGCCAGCAGCATGTCGTGGGCGGCGATGGTCGCGGCCATGCCGGAGCCGCACATCTTGTTCAGGGTGGTGCAGCGGGTGGCCTTGTCCAGGCCGGCACCCAGCGCCGCCTGACGGGCCGGCGCCTGGCCGAGACCGGCCGGCAGCACGCAGCCGAACAGCACTTCATCGACACTGTCGCTGGCCACCCCGGCGCGCTCGACGGCGGCCTTGATGGCGGCGGCGCCCAACTGGGGCGCGGTCAGGCTTTTCAGCTCGCCCTGGAAACCGCCCATGGGGGTGCGGACGGCGCTGACGATAACGATCGGATCTTGGTTCATGAGAAGTCCTCCTTCCTTACTTGGCTGCCATGCGCAAGGCACCGTCGAGACGGATCACCTCGCCGTTGAGCATGCTGTTGCTAATGATATGCCCGACCAGCGCGGCGTACTCGTCCGGCTTGCCCAGGCGTGGCGGGAACGGCACGCCGGCGGCCAGGGAAGCCCGCACTTCGTCGCTCATGCCGGCCATCATCGGGGTTTCGAAAATGCCCGGGGCGATGGTCATCACCCGGATGCCGAAGCGCGCCAGCTCACGGGCGGCCGGCAGGGTCAGGCTGGCGATGGCGCCCTTGGAGGCGGCATAGGCGGCCTGGCCGATCTGCCCATCGAAGGCCGCCGCCGAGGCGGTGTTGATGATCACCCCGCGCTCGCCGTCGGCGTTCGGCTCGCTGTTGGCGATGGCCGCGGCGGCCAGGCGCATCAGGTTGAAGCTGCCGATCAGGTTGACGTTGATCACCTGGCTGAAGCTGGCCAGGGCATGGGGACCGTTCTTGCCGAGGATCTTTTCGCCGCGCACGATGCCGGCGCAGTTGACCAGCCCGTGCAGGCTGCCGAACGCCTTGAGGGTGGCCTGCACCGCCGCTTCGGCGGCCGCTTCGTCCGTGATATCGGCGACCGTGCTCTGGCAACCGAGCTGTCGCGCCTGGGCTTGCACGGCCTCGGCGTTGAGGTCCACCAGCATCACCTGGGCGCCGGCCTTGACCAGCATCTGCGCGGTGGCCGCACCGAGACCGGAAGCGCCGCCGCTGACGAGAAAAACCTTGTTTTCGATGTGCATCATGAGTTCCTGGGTAATTCAGGCCGAAGCCTTGTGCGCCGCGGCCTCTTGAGCCTTGGCGATTTCCTGGTTGCGCAGGATGAAGCGCTGCAACTTGCCGCTTGGGGTTTTCGGCAATTCGCTGACAAATTCGATTTCACGGGGGTACGAGTGCGCGGCCAGGCGCTTGCGCACGTACTGGCGCAATTCCTCGGCCAGCTCCGGCGTGGCGCGGTACTGGGCGCTGAGCACGACGAAGGCCTTGACCAGCTCGGTGCGCTCCGGATCGGGCTTGCCGATCACCGCCGCCTCGATCACCGCCGGGTGCTCGATCAGCGCGCTTTCCACGTCGAACGGACCGACCCGGTAACCCGAGGTGGTGATCACATCGTCGCTGCGCCCGACGAAGCTGATGCTGCCGTCCGGGTTCAGCTCCACGGTGTCACCGCTGAGGTAGTAATCGCCGACGAAGGCCTTGGTCACCACGCCGTCGTAGCCGTTGAACCAGAACATTGGCGACTGGCTGCGGTCGAGGGCGAGGATGCCCGGCTGGCCCACCGACAGTTCCTGGTGGTTGTCGTCGAGCACCACGATGCGATGGCCCGGCGAAGCGAAGCCGGCCGCGCCGACATGCACCGGGTGCTCCAGGCCATGGTGGTTGCACAAGACCATGCCCATCTCGGTCTGGCCGTAGTGGTCGTGGATCACCACGTCGAGGTTGTCGGCAAACCAGCGGATCACCTCCGGGTTCAGCGGCTCGCCGGCGCTGCTGACGATGCGCAGCTTGCCCTTGATCGACCGGGCGAACTCGTCGCCGCCGGCGATCAGCAGGCGGTATGCGGTCGGTGAACCGGTGAGGTTGGTGATCCCGTACTTGTTGATCACCCGGCAGGTGCTTTCCAGGGTGAAGGGGCCATCGTAGAAGGTGATCGGATGGCCCAGGCCCAGCGGGCCGGTGATGCCGAAGTAGATGCCGTAGGCCCAACCCGGGTCGGCGACGTTCCAGAACGCGTCTTCGGGGCGCAGGTCGACGGCGTCGCGGGTGTAGCTCTGGAACGCGACTATGGCCTTGAGCGGTACGTACAGGGCCTTGGACGGGCCGGTGGTGCCGGAGGTGAACATCAGCAGGAAGGGGTCTTCGCCGGTCAGCAGTACGGGTTCGCATTGCGCCGGGTAATTGGCCAGTTCGGCCCAGAAACTGAAGTCGCCGCGAACGATGCCCTGACCCTTGGCGCCCGCGACCGTGACTATGGTCGGGCAGTCCGCCACTTCAGCGAGCTTTGGCCGGTTGACCGCGTCGGTCACCACCAGCTTGGCCCCGGAACTGCTCAGGCGATGTTCGATGGCCTTGGGGCCGAAGGCGGTGAACAGCGGCTGGTAGACCGCGCCGATGCGCCAGGTGGCGAACACCACAATCAGCAGTTCGACGTTACGCGGCAGCAGGCCGGCGACCTTGTCGCCCTTCTGCACGCCCTGGGCCAGGAGGAAGTTGGCGAAACGCGCGGCCTGATCCTGCAACTCGCTGAAGGTGTAGGTCGCACTGCTGCCGTCGCGGCCCTCCCAGAACAGCGCGATACGTCCCGGCAAGGCGTGCCGGTCACAGCATTCGACGCAGGCATTGAGTGCCGACAAGGAGCCATGCAGGGCCGCATCGACGGTGTGCTGGTAATTGAAGTGTGCCGTGGCAGACAGGTAATCGCGCATTGCCAGAATCCCTCGCTGTTCTTATTAGGATGGGAACCACAAAAACATCAGGCAAATACTGGCGCCACGGCCCGGGCGGGACAATGGTCAAAGCTTTCAAGTTGCGTGACTGGTTTGGCCAAGAACCCCATGGCGGTCAAGGCGCCCTGTAGCCGCTGCCGAGCGACAGCGAGGCAGCGGCTACAGGGATGCGCGCAGGTCGGGGGGAGTCCGTAGGAGCGAGCGGGCGCCGCCGACTTCAACCGGCCTCGTTGAGGATCAGGCTGCGGTAGTGCCCGGGATTGGAACCGGACCATTTGCGAAAGGCCTTGTAGAACGAACTGGCATCAGCGAAGCCCAGGCGGCTGGCGATTTCCGTGAAGCTGATCTGCGGCTCGGCCAGCCAGGCGATCGCCAGTTCCTTGCGCACCCCGTCCTTGAGGCCCTGGTAGGTCTGCCCTTCTTCCGCCAGGCGGCGACGCAGGGTCGAGGCCGACATGCACAGGCTGTGGGCCAGGCTCTCGGTTTCCGGCCACTGGGCGGCGGGCAGCTGGCGCAGGTCGTGCTTGATGCGGCTGGCCAGGCTTTCTGGGTCGCGGTATTTGACCAGGATATTGGCCGGCGCCTGGGCCAGGAAACGCTTGAGTTCCTCATCGCTGCGCTTGATCGGCAGGTCCAGGCAATCGGCGGCGACGATCATCCGCGTGCGCGGCCGGTCGAACCGCAGGTTCTGCGAGAACATCACCTGGTAGTCGTCGCAGAAATCCGGTTCCGGGCAGCGCAGCTCGATGGCCAGGATCGGGATGCGCCGCCCGGCCAGCCAGCAGGCCACGCCGTGGACGATCATCCAGTAGGTGAAATAGGTAAAGGCCCGGCGCGGTTCCTGCTCGTCCTCCAGCAGGACGATCTCCGCCAGGCTCTGCTGGCGCACCAGCTGGGCCGGCAGGTATTCGAGCATCAGCGACAAAAACGCCAGCCCGGATTCCAGGCCCGCCGCCAGGTTCTGCCGGGCCATGGCGCTGCGGCAAAGAAACGCCAGGCTGCCGGACTTGAGCTTGCGCGGGTCCATGCCGAAGAACTCGTCGTCCGTGCGCCGGGCCAGCAGGCGCCACAGCCGGGCATAGGCCGCCGCCGGCACACGGGCGGCGCTGACCTCCAGCTGGGCCGGGTCGATGCCGACCTTGAGCAGCACTTCTTCGCTGGCGGCACCCGGGGCGCAGCTTTGCAGCAGCGCTTCGCGCACCAGTTGCATGGAGATCGTGTCTTTTTCCGACATCGCGCGTAACTGCTTCCTGCATAAGGAGATTTGTCGGTCATCTTAGGCAGTGCCGAGGAAAAAGCCAGTGGGCTTTTGGCTAAGCGGCCCGTCTCGTCCCGTCCGGTTACTGGCCTTCGTGCGCCGCTGCCTCCAGCCCTCCGCGCAGCGACAGGCCGCACACCCACTCACCCTTGATCCAGGCAGATGAGTCTCAGCACATCAAAAGATAAATCTCTTACAGGTTATGACCTTGCCTTCACTGCTAGAAGACAAATCTCATTAACGTCAAAAAATTGTAAGCGTTCTTGTACATTTCGCTTTTAATAATCAATCTCAAATAGGATTTAATCTCATCAAACCCAAAGAGTGATTCTCATGGATAGCAAAGCCCCCTCCTCCTTGTCACAGCGCCCTCTGCTGGCCCCCACAATAGGCCTCGCCATCGTCTCTGCCTCCGGTCTCAGCGCGGCTGGCGAACGGCAGAACGTCTTGCAACTGGACAACATCAAGGTCGAGGCGGAGGAAGGCAAAGGCTACAAGACCGAACGTTCGTCTTCCGCCAAGTACGTGGCGCCGTTGCTGGATACCCCGCAGACCATCACCGTGGTGCCGCCCAAGCTGATCCAGGAACAGCAGGCGCTGAGCCTGCGCCAGGTGCTGTCGAACGTGTCCGGCATCACCTTCAATGCCGGCGAAGGCGGTGGCGGCTCGGGGGACAGCATCAACATCCGCGGCTTCTCGGCCAACAGCAATATGCAGATCGACGGCCTGCGCGACAGTGCGCAGACCAACCGCTCCGACACCTTCAACATCGAGCAGGTGGAGGTGATCAAGGGCCCCAACTCAGTCTTCGGCGGCGCCGGCACCACCGGCGGCAGCATCAACCTGGTCAGCAAGCAGCCGAAGAACCAGGCGTTCACTCGCCTCGGCGGCAGCCTCGGCACCGACAACTACTACCGCCTGACGCTGGACAGCAACCAGCCCCTGGAAGGCGTCGGCCAGGACAGCGCGGTGCGGATCAACCTGATGGGCCATCAGAACGATGTGCCCGGCCGCGAGCAGATCGACCGCGAGCGCTGGGGCATCGCGCCGTCGTTGCGCCTGGGCTTCAGCGACGCCACCCGGCTGACCCTCAGCGCCTTCCACCAGACCGACGACAACCTGCCGGACTACGGCGTACCGGCGCTTGACGGCAAGAAGCTGGCCGGAGTCAAGCGCGATGCCTATTTCGGCTGGAAGAACCTGGACAAGGAGCAGATCGAACAGAACGCCTTCACCGCCGATTTCGAGCATGACTTCAGCGACCACCTACGCCTGCAGAACCTCACGCGCTACAGCCGCACCGCGCGCGACACCATAGTCTCGGCGTCCCATGTCAACACCAGCGGCGTGCCGGCGGGCCGCTACCGCCCGGCCGGGCCCCAGGCCTACGGGCGCGACGCCACCACCGAGATGTGGATCAACCAGAGCAACCTGATCGGCGACTTCGAGTTCGCCGGCATGCGCCACGACCTGGTGGCGGGCGTGGAACTGTCCCGGGAAACCCTCGACCTGAAGACCTACAACCATGGCCTGGGCACCGCGCTGTATCCGCGCGATGGCTATGCCCTGGGCAACCCGCCCGGACGCTGGAATGGCCCGGTCAGCAAGGCCACCAGCGGCTATACCGAGACCACCCTCAAGGGCCAGGCCTACTACCTGTTCGATACCATCGCCCTGAGCGAGCGCTGGGACCTCAACCTCGGCCTGCGCTACGACAAGATCAAGGGCGACGTCGACAAATACTCGGGCAGCCATGTGAAAAGCGAGAGCCTGGCCTCGGACACGAACAAGGCCAGCGCCCGCACCGGCCTGGTGTTCAAACCGACCGAAAACGGGCGCATCTATGCCGCCTGGGGCAACTCCTTCAACCCTTCCGCCGAGAACCTGGCCTCGACCGGCGGTGGCTTGAGCAATGGCAACCAGGACCTGGCGCCGGAGAAGAACGAGACCTGGGAACTGGGCACCAAGTGGGAATTGCTGGACAAGCGTCTGGAACTGGACGGGGCGCTGTTTCGCGTAGAGAAGAGCAACGCCCGGGAAACCATGGCCGACGGCTCGACCCAACTGGCCGGCAAGCAGCGGGTGCAGGGTGTGGAAATCGGCGTCACCGGGCATGTCACCGAGCAGTGGGACGTGTTCGCCAACTACACCTTCCTCGACAGCGAAACCCTGAAAGCGGCGAACACCGCCGCGGGCATCGCGCGCAAGGGCCAGGCCCTGGGCAACACGCCGCCGCGCTCGTTCAACCTGTGGACCACCTATGAACTGCCGGCCGGCTGGACCCTGGGTTACGGCACTCGTTATGTCAGCGAGCGCAACGTGACCTCCAGCACCCGCGCCAAGCTGGACGCCTACTGGGTGCATAACGCCATGCTCGGCTACAAGGTCAACCACAATCTCGACCTGCAGCTGAACGTCAACAACCTGTTCGACAAGGACTACGTGGAACGGGTGCGCCAGCAGAACGGCTCGACGGCGCGCTCCTCGGCCATCGAATACGGCGACGCCCGCGCGGCGATCATGTCGGCCACCTATAGTTTCTGACCCCCCTCCCCCTCAGCGCGAAACCCTGTTCGACCGGGGCTTCGCCGCTGTCATCGGCGCCGTCCCGCCGCTCTCCGGCACAGGTCGCCCCAGTAAAAAACCAATACGCAATCTCCCCCGCTTTACCCGGCCCGAGCGGGCTAATCCTTGGCCCATGGCGGCTTGCGCCGGGCGGAGGCTTTCATCGCAGTGCAAAAAAGTATCGATTCGAGTGTCAGGGATGATTTGTCAGCGCGGTCGTTGAGGGCTGTAATCAGCCCCACATTCTTCCCGGCATCCGGAAGACACAACAACAATAACCGTCCTTCTGCCGCCCACCGGGCCCGGAAGAGGAGTGCACGATGAAACCCTGCATTACCGCCCTGCTCGTCACCACCTGCATGACCCTCAGCAGCGTCAGCCTCGGCGCCCAGACCCTGACCATCGCTACCGTCAACAACAGCGACATGATCCGCATGCAGAAACTCTCGAAAGCCTTCGAGAGCGAGCACCCGGACATCAAGCTGAACTGGGTGGTGCTCGAAGAGAACGTGCTGCGCCAGCGCCTGACCACCGACATCGCCACCCAGGGCGGGCAGTTCGACGTGCTGACCATCGGCATGTACGAAGCCGCGCTGTGGGGCGCCAAGGGCTGGCTGCAACCGATGCAGGACCTGCCCGCCGCCTATGACCTGCAGGACATCTTCCCCGCGGTACGCGAAGGCCTGTCGGCCAAGGGGACGCTGTACGCCCTGCCGTTCTACGCCGAAAGCTCGATGACCTACTACCGCACCGACCTGTTCAAGGACGCCGGCCTGGTCATGCCCGAACACCCGACCTGGGAGCAGATCGGCGAATTCTCCGGCAAGCTCAACAAACCCGAGCAGGAACAGTACGGCCTCTGCCTGCGCGGCAAGGCCGGCTGGGGCGAGAACATGGCGCTGATCACCACCCTGGCCAACGGTTTCGGCGCGCGCTGGTTCAATGAGCAGTGGCAGCCGGAATTCACCGGGCCGGAATGGAAGAACGCCCTGACCTTCTACGTCGACACCATGAAAAAGGCCGGCCCGCCCGGCGCCTCCAGCAACGGCTTCAACGAGAACCTGGCGCTGTTCAACAGCGGCAAGTGCGCGATCTGGGTCGACGCCAGCGTCGCCGGTTCCTTCGTCACCGACAAGTCCCAAAGCAAGGTCAGCGAACACGTCGGCTTTACCTACGCCCCGCAACAGGTGACCGACAAGGGCAGCGCCTGGATGTACTCCTGGGCGCTGGCGATCCCCACCAGCTCCAAGGCCAAGGATGCCGCGCAGACCTTCGCCACCTGGGCCACCTCCAAGGAATACGGGGCCCTGGTCGCCGAGAAAGACGGCATCGCCAACGTGCCGCCAGGCACTCGCGCCTCCACCTACAGCGAGGCCTATCTGCAGGCCGCGCCGTTCGCCAGGGTGACCCTGGAATCGCTGAAGGTCGCCGCCCCGACCAGGCCGACCCTCAAGCCGGTGCCCTACATCGGCATCCAGCTGGTGACCATTCCCGAGTTCCAGGCCATCGGCACCCAGGTCGGCAAGCTGTTCTCCGCCGCGCTGATCGGCCAGACCACGGTCGACCAGGCCCTGGCCGCCGCGCAGCAGACCACCGAACGCGAAATGAAACGCGCCGGCTACCCCAAGTAATCCTTGTCTCCTGTAGGAGCGAGGCTTGCCCGCGATGAACGATAACGCGGTTATCGGACAGACCGCGGTGCGGCTATCGCGGGCAAGCTCCGCTCCTACAGAAAAAAGCATCTGTACCTGAACGGTTGTGATCGCCATGAATACCTCGACTGCCAAAGCTCATTTGCAAGTGCCCCAGGTCGCGCGCAAGCGCCGCCTGCTCAACCCCGGCTGGTTCCTGGTCAGCCCCTCGGTGGCGCTGTTGCTGCTGTGGATGATCGTGCCGCTGGGCATGACCCTGTACTTCTCGCTGATCCGCTACAACCTGCTGTACCCCGGGGAAAACCAGTTCGTCGGGCTGGAGAACTTCAGCTACTTCCTCACCGACTCGGGCTTTTTGCCCGGGGCCGGCAACACCCTGCTGCTAGTGGGCAGCGTGCTGCTGATCAGTGTGGTGTTCGGGGTGCTGATCAGCGCCCTGCTGGAAGCCAGCGAGTTCCTCGGCCGCGGCATCGTCCGGGTGCTGCTGATCTCGCCGTTCTTCATCATGCCCACGGTGGGCGCGCTGATCTGGAAGAATCTGATCTTCCACCCGGTGTCGGGGATTCTCGCCGCGGTGTGGAAGCTGTTCGGCGCCCAGCCGGTGGACTGGCTGGCCCACTACCCGCTGCTGTCGATCATCATCATTGTGTCCTGGCAGTGGCTGCCGTTCGCCATCCTGATCCTGATGACTGCCATGCAGTCCCTGGACCAGGAACAGAAGGAAGCCGCGCGCCTGGATGGCGCCGGGGCCATCGCGATCTTCTGGCACCTGACCCTGCCGCACCTGGCGCGTCCCATCGCGGTGGTGGTGATGATCGAGACCATCTTCCTGCTCTCGGTGTTCGCCGAAATCTTCACCACCACCAACGGTGGCCCGGGCTACGCCTCGACCAACCTCGCCTACCTGATCTACAACCAGGCGCTGGTGCAGTTCGACGTGGGCATGGCCTCGGCCGGCGGCCTGATCGCCGTGGTCATCGCCAATATCGCCGCGATCATCCTGGTGCGGATGCTCGGCAAAAACCTGACTGACAAGCCCTGAGGTGCGCGCCATGACCCTGCAACAATCCCGCCGCCTGCAAAGCCTGCTGCTCGGCACCCTGGCCTGGGCCATCGCCATCCTGATTTTCTTTCCGATCTTCTGGATGCTGCTGACCAGCTTCAAGACCGAAATCGATGCCTTCGCCACGCCGCCGCAGTTCATCTTCACGCCGACGCTGGAGAACTACCTGCACATCAACGAGCGCAGCAACTACCTGGCCTTCGCCTGGAACTCGGTGGTGATCTCCTTCAGCGCCACCGCCCTGTGCCTGCTGATCGCGGTGCCGGCGGCCTATTCCATGGCCTTCTACGAGACCCGCAACACCAAGCGCACCCTGCTGTGGATGTTGTCGACCAAGATGCTGCCGCCGGTGGGGGTGCTGATGCCGATCTACCTGCTGGCCAAGAGCTTTGGCCTGTTGGACACGCGCATCGCGCTGATCGTCATCTACACCCTGATCAACCTGCCGATCGTGGTCTGGATGATTTACACCTACTTCAAGGACATCCCCCGGGACATCCTCGAGGCCGCGCGGCTGGACGGCGCCACCCTGGGCCAGGAAATGCTCCGGGTGCTGCTGCCGATCGCCAAGGGCGGCCTGGCCTCCACTGTGCTGCTGTCGCTGATCCTGTGCTGGAACGAGGCGTTCTGGTCGCTGAACCTGACCTCGTCCAACGCCGCGCCGCTGACCGCGCTGATCGCCTCCTATTCCAGTCCCGAAGGGCTGTTCTGGGCCAAGCTCTCGGCGGTCTCGACCCTGGCCTGCGCGCCGATCCTGATCTTCGGCTGGATCAGCCAGAAACAACTGGTGCGCGGCCTGTCCTTCGGCGCCGTGAAATAACCAAACGACCCCCTTGATCAACGCTGATCCAAACCTTGATCAAAACCCTGTAGCCGCTGCCGCAGGCTGCGATAGGCACCGAAGGGGCCTCGGCGCCCCTGAGATCGCTGGCGAGCCTGCGGCTCGATCGCAGCCTGCGGCAGCGGCTACACCGAAATTTGAAATCCGGAGAGATTCCATGGCCAACCTGAAAATCAACAATCTGCAAAAAGGCTTCGAAGGTTTTTCCATCATCAAGGGCATCGACCTGGAAGTGCGCGACAAGGAGTTCGTGGTCTTCGTCGGCCCCTCGGGCTGCGGCAAGTCCACCCTGCTGCGGCTGATCGCCGGGCTGGAGGAAGTCAGCGGCGGCACCATCGAGCTCGATGGCCGCGACATCACCGAAGTCAGCCCAGCCAAGCGCGACCTGGCCATGGTGTTCCAGACCTACGCCCTGTACCCGCACATGAGCGTGCGCAAGAACATGTCCTTCGCCCTGGACCTGGCCGGCGTGCCGAAAACCGAGGTGCAACAGAAGGTCAACGAAGCGGCGCGCATCCTCGAACTGGGGCCGATGCTGGAGCGCAAGCCCAAGCAGCTGTCCGGCGGCCAGCGCCAGCGCGTAGCGATTGGCCGGGCCATAGTGCGCAACCCGAAGATCTTCCTGTTCGACGAGCCGCTGTCCAACCTAGATGCCGCGCTGCGGGTGCAGATGCGCCTGGAGCTGGCGCGCCTGCATAAAGAGCTTCAGGCGACCATGATCTACGTGACCCACGACCAGGTCGAAGCCATGACCCTGGCCGACAAGGTGGTGGTGCTCAACGGCGGCCGCGTGGAACAGGTGGGCTCACCGCTGGAGCTGTACCACAGCCCGGCCAACCTGTTTGTCGCCGGCTTCCTCGGCACACCGAAGATGGGCTTCCTCAAGGGCCGGATCAGCCGGGTCGAGGGCCAGGGCTGCGAGGTGCTGCTGGATGCCGGCACCCGCATCCAGCTGCCGCAAAGCGGCGCCAGGCTGAGCGTCGGCAGCCCGGTGACCCTGGGCATTCGTCCCGAGCACCTGGAACTGGCCCGCCCTGGCGACTGCACCCTGCAGGTCACCGCCGACGTCAGCGAGCGCCTGGGCAGCGACACCTTCTGCCATGTCGTCACCAGCTCCGGCGAAGCCCTGACCCTGCGTATCCGCGGCGACCTGGCCAGCGCCTACGGCCAGCAGCTGAACCTGCACCTGGACGCCGAACACTGCCACCTCTTCGATGCCGACGGCGTGGCCGTGGCCAGGCCGCTGCGCGCCGCCGCCTGAACGAGAACCGAACGATGAAACTGAACAGACACAACCTCCACTGCCTGGCCCCCGAAGTGCGGCTGCCCGCCTACGACCTGGCCGAGATCCGGCAAGGCATGGTGCATATCGGCGTGGGCGGTTTCCACCGGGCGCACCAGGCCTACTACACCGATGCCCTGATGAACACCGGCGAAGGCCTGGACTGGGGCATCTGCGGGGTCGGCCTGCGCGCCGAGGACCGCCGCGCCCGCGACGACCTGGCCGGCCAGGACTGCCTCTTCACCCTGTTCGAACTGGGCGACAGCGACGCTACCGAAGTGCGGGTGATCGGCGCGATCCGCGACATGCTGCTGGCCGAGGACGGCGCCCAGGCGCTGATCGACAAACTGGCCGACCCGCAGATCCGCATCGTCTCGCTGACCATCACCGAGGGCGGCTACTGCATCGACGACAGCAGCGGCGAGTTCATGGCCCACCTGCCGCAGATCCAGCACGACCTGGCCCACCCGCAGCAGCCGAAGACCGTATTCGGTTTTCTCTGCGCGGCCCTGGCCCAGCGTCGGGCGGCCGGGGTCCCGGCCTTTACCCTGATGTCCTGCGATAACCTGCCGCACAACGGCGCGGTGACCCGCAAGGCGTTGCTGGCCTTCGCCCGCCAGCGCGACGCCGAGTTGCACGACTGGATCGCCGCCAACCTCAGCTTCCCCAACGCCATGGTCGACCGCATCACGCCGATGACCAGCACCGCCCACCGTCTGCAACTGCACGACCAGCATGGCATCGACGACGCCTGGCCGGTGGTCTGCGAGCCCTTTGCGCAATGGGTGCTGGAAGACAAGTTCGTCAGCGGCCGACCGGCCTGGGAAAAGGTCGGCGTGCAATTCACCGACGACGTCACGCCCTATGAGGAGATGAAGATCAAGCTGCTCAACGGCAGCCACCTGGCCCTGACCTACCTGGGCTTCCTCAAGGGTTATCGTTTTGTCCACGAGGCCATGGCCGACCCGTTGTTCGTGGCCTACATGCGCGCCTATATGGACCAGGATGTGACCCCGCAACTGGCGCCGGTGCCGGGCATCGACCTGAGCGATTACAAGGACACCCTGGTGGCGCGCTTCTCCAACCGGGCGATTGCCGACCAGCTGGAGCGGGTCTGCTCCGACGGCTCGTCGAAGCTGCCCAAGTTCAGCGTGCCGACCATCAACCGCCTGATCGCCGATGGCCGCGACACCGAGCGCGCGGCCCTGGTGGTCGCCGCCTGGGCCCTGTACCTCAAGGGCGTGGACGAAAACGGCGCCAGCTACAGCATCCCCGACCCGCGCGCCGGGTTCTGCCAGGCGCTGGTGGCGGACGATGCACTGATCGGCCAGCGGTTGTTGGCGGTCGAGGAGATCTTCGGCACGGCGATCCCCGCCAGCGCCGAATTCACCGCCGCCTTCGAGCGCTGCTACAGCAGCCTGCGCGACGACGGCGTGACCCGCACCCTGGAGCGGATATTGGCCCGAGACAGCTGATGCTTGCCTGTTACTGTCGCGTTGATCCAGAAAGATCGCGGATTCAGGTTTTGCGGTTGCGCTGCAACCGATCGCAGCCTCGCGGGCTCGGCAGCGGCTACAGTGGGTTTGATTTGAATTTTGTGCAGGTTCATCCATGACGACGCAACAGCTTTTCCTCGGCATCGACTGCGGCACCCAGGGCACCAAGGCCATCGTCCTCGACGCCGCCAGCGGTGAAGTGCTGGGGCTGGGCGCGGCGCCCCACAGCCTGATCAGCAGCGCCAACGGCCGCCGTGAACAGGACGTCGGGCAATGGCGCGAGGCGTTCGCCCTGGCCACCCGCCGGGCCTTGCTGGCCGCTGGTGTCAGCGGCCTGGATATCCTCGGCATCGGCGTCTCGGGCCAGCAGCACGGCCTGGTCCTGCTCGACCGGCAGGGCCAGGTGCTGCGCCCGGCCAAGCTCTGGTGCGACACCGAATCCACCCCGCAGAACCAGCGCCTGCTGGATTACCTGGGCGGCGAACAGGGTTCCCTGGAGCGCCTGGGCGTGGCGATTGCTCCCGGCTACACGCTGTCGAAACTGCTGTGGACCCGGGAACAGCATCCGCAGATCTTCCAGCGCATCGCCCATGTCCTGCTGCCCCACGACTACCTGAACTACTGGCTGACCGGCCGCTGCTGCAGCGAATACGGCGATGCCTCGGGCACCGGCTATTTCAATGTGCGCACCCGGCAATGGGACCTGGCGCTGCTCAGGCATATCGACCCCGATGGCCGCCTGGAAGCCGCCTTGCCGGAACTGCTCGAAGCCCATCAGCCGGTGGGCACCCTGCTGCCGGAGATCGCCCGGCAACTGGGCCTCAACCCCCGGGCGCTGGTGTCCAGCGGTGGCGGCGACAATATGCTGGGGGCCATTGGCACCGGCAATATCCAGCCCGGGGCGATCACCATGAGCCTGGGTTCCTCCGGCACCCTGTACGCCTATGCCGAGCAACCCCGGGTCAGCGCGGACGCCACGGTGGCGACCTTCTGCTCCTCCAGCGGCGGCTGGCTGCCGCTGATCTGCACCATGAACCTGACCAATGCCACGGGCGCGGTGCGCGAATTGTTCGAGCTGGATATCGACGCCTTCAACCAGCTGGTGGCCCAGGCGCCGATCGGTGCCGAGGGCCTGTGCATGCTGCCGTTCCTCAACGGCGAGCGGGTCCCCGCCCTGCCCCACGCCAGCGGCAGCCTGCTAGGCTTGACCGCCAACAACCTGACCCGGGCCAACCTGTGCCGCGCGGTGATGGAAGGCACCACCTTCGGCCTGCGCTACGGCCTGGACCTGCTGCGCCAGAACGGCCTGCAAAGCCAGAGCATCCGCCTGATCGGCGGCGGTTCGAAAAGCCAGCTGTGGCGGCAGATGGTCGCCGATATCATGCACACCCCGGTGGTCTGCACCGAGCAGAGCGAAGCGGCGGCCCTGGGCGCGGCGATCCAGGCGGCCTGGTGCGAGTCCCACGACAGCGGCCAGGCGCAGAGCCTGGCGCAGTTGTGCCAGCGCTGCGTGAGGCTCGATGCAAGCAGCGAAACCTGGCCGATAGCGGCCAATGTCGCGGCCTACCAGCAGGCCTATGAACTTTACCAACAGCATGTGGCAACCCTTTTGAAGAGCGAGTGACTATGTATCTGGTCTGCGGTGAAGCACTGTTCGATTTTTTCAGCGAAGACGATGCCAGCGGTCGGGCATCGCGGGTCAACTTCCAGGCAATCGCCGGCGGTTCGCCCTTCAATGTCGCGGTCGGTCTGCGCCGCCTGGGCGTGGACGCGGCGCTGTTCGCCGGGCTGTCCACCGACTACCTCGGCCGGCGCCTGTTGCAGGTGCTGCGCGACGAAGGCGTGGGCGAAGACTACCTGCTGCACGTGCCGGCCCCGACCACCCTGGCGATGGTCGCGGTGGGCGCCGACGGCTCGCCGCAATACAGCTTCCGTGGCGAAGGCTGCGCCGACCGCCAGTTGCAGCTGGCCGACCTGCCGCAACTGGACAGCCGGGTGCGCGGCCTGCACATCGGCTCGTTTTCCCTGGTGGTGCAGCCGATCGCCGACACCCTGCTGGCACTGGTGCGCCGCGAGCGCGGCCAGCGCCTGATCAGCCTCGACCCCAACGTGCGCCTCAATCCGGCCCCGGATATCCAGCTATGGCGCCAGCGCATCGACACCCTGGTCCGGCTCGCGGACCTGATCAAGGTCAGCGACGAGGACCTGCACCTGCTCTACCCCGACCAGGACCCGCAGCAAGTGATCGAAGGCTGGCTGCAGCATCACTGCCAGCTGGTGTTCCTGACCCGCGGCGCAGAGGGCGCGACGGTGTTCAGTCGGGCACATGGCCGCTGGTCGGCGCCGGCCATGCCGATTAAGATGGCCGACACCGTGGGCGCCGGCGACACCTTCCAGGCCGCTCTGATTGCCTGGCTGACCGAAAGGCAGCTGGATTCGTTGGAAGCTGTAGCGGGATTGAGCCGGGACCAGATCGACCAGATGCTCAGGTTCGCCATCCGCGCCGCGGCGCTGACCTGTGGCAAGACCGGACCGGACCTGCCCTATCGCCACCAACTGAACTGATCGAAGGAGCGCTACGCGGCGCTGCCATCGACCCGAATAGAGCCTTGCCCTTGACCCGCTTTGCCTATGCCGCCGTAGTACTCCCCCTCGTCCTGACCGGCTGTGCGACCTCGCCGCCGGCCAACCCCAACGACATCTGCGAGATCTTTCGCGAGAAAAGCGACTGGTTCAAGGCGGCCAAGGCCACCGAAGAGAAATGGGGGGTGCCGATCCAGGTGCCGCTGTCGATCATCTACCAGGAATCGAGCTTCAAGCAGGATGCCTTGCCGCCGCGCAAATACCTGTTGTGGGTGATCCCCTGGGGTCGGGTCTCCACAGCGGCCGGCTACCCGCAGGCCAAGTATGAAGTCTGGGGCGACTACCAGCGCAAGGGCGACAACTACTGGGCCAGCCGCACCAACTTCGCCGACGCCACCGACTTTATCGGCTGGTACATGGACCAGACCACGCGGGTCAACGGCGTGACCAAGCAGGACGCCTACCGCCAGTACCTGAACTACCACGAAGGCTGGGGCGGCTATCGCCGCCAGACCTATACGGCCAAACCCTGGCTGCAGACCGTGGCGGGGAAAGTGCAAAGCCGCTCCAACCTCTACGGCCAGCAATACGCCGGCTGCCGGGAAGAGCTGAACCGCGGCTTCTGGAGCCGCTTCTGGGATTGGCTATAACCGCCTGACCCCGCTCTCCCCGCCTCCACGTTCTCTGTAGCCGCTGCCGAGCGTGCGAGGCTGCGATCGGCGGCGCAGCCGTCGCAAACCCGGCAACCGCGTTGCATCAGCTACACCGCGTGCGGTGGTTTGGCGGCTGCTTTGCAGCCGATCGCAGCCTCGCGGTGCTCGGCAGCGGCTACACATATACCGCGATCCCTGTAGCCGCTGGCGCAGCCTGCGATCGGGTTGGGCGGCATTCCGACGAAGCAGTCGTAAAACCAGCCAATGCGTTTATCCAGGCATATCGCGGATTCAGCTTCCGGCAGCGCCGTCAGAGAATCGAGAAGTTGTAGCTGACAATCAGCCGCGTCTCGTCCACGTCCCGGGCGAACTTCTCGTAGTTGCTGCGGTAGGTGGCGTTACGCAGGCGCAGGCTGACGTCCTTGAAGGTGCCGCTCTGCACCACGTACTTGAGTTCGCTGTCGCGTTCCCATTCGCGGCCTTCCTGGTCGCTGCCCGGGACCTTGATGTGGTCGCCGCTGACATAGCGGGTCAGGAAGCTCAGGCCGTTGATGCCAATGGCCTTGAAGTCGTAGTCGTAGCGCAGCTGCCAGGAACGCTCCTGGGCGGCGGCGAAGTCGTTGACCTGCACATAGTTGACCAGGTAGGGGTTGCTGCCATCGAGGTAGGGCATCGAGTTGTCGCCGTTCATGCGCTGCCAGCCGGCGCTGAAGGTGTGGCCGTCGATGGCGTAGCCGAGCATGCCGCTCAGGGCACGGTTGTCGATGGAGCCAGCGCGCTCGGCGCCGCTGTCGGCACTCTTGAGCAGGCGCAGGTCGGCCTTCAGCACACCGCTGCCCAGGGGCTGGTTGGCCAGCAGGCCGATGAAGTGCTGGCGGTAGATGTCTGCAAGCTCCCCGTAGTGGTACTGGCCGGTCAGGCGGTCGTTGAACTTGTAGTCGATGCCGTACATGTCGAAATGGTCGGCGGTGACGTTGCAGGCATACCGCTTGTTCTTGCAGTGCACGCGGATGTCCTGGGCGTCGGTGGAGTCCCGGGCGGTGTACCGGTCCAGGCGCGCGGCCATGAACGTCAGGTCCTTGATCTCCCTGGAGGTGAGCATGGCGCCGTTGAACATGGTCGGCAGCAGGCGCCCGTCGTTGTACTTGAGCAACGGCAGGTCCGGCAGCAGCGCGCCGTACTTGAACACGCTCTGCGACAGGCGCACCTTGGCGGTCAGGCCGAGCTTGGCGTACTGGTCCTTGGAGCCCCGCGGGTCCTGGCCGCTGGACGGCAGCAGGCCGCTGTTGCTGCGGTCGGGACTGGAATCGAGCTTGAAGCCGAGCATGCCCAGCGCGTCGATGCCAAAACCGAGGGTGCCTTCGGTGTAGCCCGATTGCAGGTTGAGAATGAAGCCCTGGGCCGCCTCTTCGCGCTTGGAAGCACCCTGGTCGTTGCTGGTATGGCCGTCGCGGAAGTCACGGTTGAAATAGATAGTGCGCGACTCGAGCTTGGCGCTGCTGTCTTCGAAGAAACCCGCGGCCTGGGCGGTAAAACCCGCGCACAGGCAAAGGGCGCCAAGGCCCACTGATTGATAACGCAGCGGTCGGGATGAGTGCAGCAAAGGGAAAGGGGGACGCATGAAAAGCTCCAACAGTGCATCGGTAACGCGGATGAAAGAAAGGCAATAGCAATCCATCTGGCGAATCATTTCTGGCCAGGTGAATTGATCAAATCAATGTTGACCCGCAATGATGGCAGATGGCTTTGACGGGCTACACCCGACTTTAGTCTGAAGCTGCTACAGCCTTTGGCGCTTCCCGTGCTCTTCCAGCGCACTGCCCTGCCTGCAATAAAGCGATCATTTCCAACACTTTTTTCCTTCGTGGAGGCCCTTGGCCGAGGCGCCATTCATTGGGCGATTCCAGAGGTTTTGGATCCAAGCAAGCGTCCACCGAGGATAAAAACGCTGTTTTTCTTGCTCAAAAAAATACCGTTCGTCGGCTAAATTTACCTTATGGGGTTTTGTAACAAGGAATTGACACAATGCTTTCTCAACCCTTTCAGTAACATTATCTAGTTGATTTTAAACAGAATTAATCTATTCAAATAAGGATCCAAAATGCCATCGTCATTTATATAACACGGCAAAACGCCAATTAACCGTCTCCATGCTGTGGTAGTGTCAAAAAAAGAACGCGAAAAGGGCTTGCACCTATTCAGTTCCTTAAGAAGTGGGCAGAAAAAACTCACTCACTACCCATCACGGATGAGGTTCCTCCCTTGGATGTCAGCGTTTTTGGTACCGGCTACGTCGGCCTGGTACAAGCAGTCGCCCTGGCCGACGTCGGCCACAACGTGGTCTGTGTCGACATCGACGGCCAGAAAGTCGCCCAATTGCAGCGCGCCATCGCGCCCATTCACGAACCGGGGCTGACGACGCTGATCGAGGACAATCTGAAAGCCGGTCGCCTGTCCTTCACCACCCAGGCCCAGGACGCGGTGAACCATGGCGAGCTGATGTTCATCGCGGTGGGCACCCCGTCCAACGAAGACGGCTCCGCCGATCTCGATCATGTGATTGCCGTCGCTCGCGACATCGCCCGCCTGATGCAAAGCGACAAGACCCTGGTGATCAAGTCCACGGTGCCGGTGGGCACCGCCGACCTGGTGCTGGAAACCGTCATCGAACAGCTCACCGACCTGGGCAAGTCCGAGCTCAAGGTGCATGTGGTGTCCAACCCCGAGTTCCTCAAGGAAGGCAGCGCGGTGGCCGACTGCATGCGCCCGGACCGGATCATCGTCGGCTGCGCCCATGACAAGCCGCGCCAGCAGTTGAGCGAGCTGTACGCGCCGTTCAACCACAACCGCGACCGCCTGATGTTCATGGATAACCGCAGCGCCGAGCTGGTGAAGTACGCCGCCAACGCGATGCTCGCCACGCGCATCAGCTTCATGAACGAAATGGCCAACCTGGCCGAGCGCCTGGACGTCGACATCAGCGCCGTGCGCAAGGGCATCGGCGCCGACCCGCGGATCGGCTACCACTTCATCTACCCGGGCGCCGGCTTTGGCGGCTCGTGTTTCCCCAAGGACCTCAAGGCGCTGATCCACACCGCCGAGAGCCATGGCCTGGAGCCGCACATGCTCAAGACCGTGCGCGACGTCAACGAGCAGCAGCGGCACGTGCTGTTCCGCAAGCTCAAGGCGCACTTTGGCGACGACTTGCGCGGCAAGGTCATCGCCATCTGGGGGCTGGCCTTCAAGCCCAATACCGACGACATGCGCGAAGCCACCAGCCGCTACCTGATGGAAGCGCTGTGGGACGCCGGCGCCACGGTGCATGCCTACGACCCGGAAGCCATGACCGAATGCCGGCGCCTGTACGGCTACCGTCCCGACCTGCAGCTGTGCGCAACCCGCGACGACACCCTGCAATGCGCCGATGCGCTGGTGATCTGCACCGAGTGGAAGGCCTTTCGCGTGGTCGACTTCAACCAGTTGCGCGAGCGCCTCAAGGCGCGGCTGATCGTCGACGGGCGCAACCTCTACAACCCGCAACAAGCGGCGGATGCCGGCCTGCATTACCTGAGCATCGGCTTACCCTATCGCCTACCGGGGGCGCTCTACGCATGAATATCCTGATCACCGGGGCCGCCGGTTTCATCGGCGCCCATACCGCACTGCGTTTGCTCAAGGATGGGCATCAGGTCACCGGGCTGGATAATTTCAACGACTACTACGACCCGCAGCTCAAGCGCGACCGGGTGCGCTGGGTGGAGCAACAGGTGGGAGCCTTCCCGCTGTACCGCCTGGACTTGAGCGATGCCGAGGCCCTCGACCGGCTGTTCGCCCAGGTCCGCCCGCAGGTGGTGATCAACCTGGCGGCCCAGGCCGGGGTGCGTTATTCCCTGGAAAACCCCAAGGCCTACCTGGACAGCAACCTCGGCGGCTTCCTCAACCTGCTGGAAATGTGCCGGCGCTACCCGGTCGAGCACCTGATCTATGCCTCGTCCAGTTCGGTGTACGGCGCCAACCATCACACCCCGTACAAGGTCAGCGACAACGTCGACCATCCGCTGTCGCTGTACGCCGCGAGCAAGAAAGCCAACGAGCTGATGGCCCACAGCTACAGCCACCTGTTCGACGTGCCGGCCACCGGCCTGCGCTTCTTTACCGTGTACGGCCCCTGGGGCCGCCCGGACATGTCGCCGATCCTGTTCGCCCAGGCCATCAGCGAAGGCCGGCCGCTGAAGCTGTTCAACTACGGCATGCACCAGCGCGACTTCACCTACATCGACGACATAGTCGAGTCCCTGGTGCGGCTGCTGGGTAAACCACCGCTGCGCGACCCGCTGTGGGACCGCGAACAGCCCGACCCGGCCACCAGCATGGCGCCCTGGCGCCTGTTCAATATCGGCGGGCAACGCCCGGTGGAACTCAAGGACTACGTCGCCACCCTGGAGCGACTGCTCGGACGCAAGGCGCTGGTCGAGTACCTGCCGCTGCAGCCCGGCGATGTGCTGAACACCTGCGCCGATGCCAGCGCCCTGGAGAACGTTACCGGCTTCGGCCCGCAGGTGCCCCTGGCCGAAGGCCTGGGGCGCTTCGTCGACTGGTTCCAGAGCTACTACCGGCCGCCCTTGCCGCCACGGGCCTGACGCGTCGCACCGAGCTGCACCGGCGAACCCGCTCGCCGCTTCTACCCACTGCCAATGGAAATACCCCCGATGGACATGGAAAGACCATTCTCATCGCCCGTGCCTTCTGTTCCCGAGGAGCCTGCGCCGGCTGCCGGCCCCGTCCATATCGACCGGCGCAACGACCCGTTCCGGCGCAAGGTCGAGGCCGCCGTCGAGCTGCAACGCCGTGGCTGGCTGACCGGTCGCCGCGGCGGCTGCCCCTGGACCCTGTCCCTGAGCAAGCGCCTGACTTCGACCCTGCTGGCCGCGCTGATCCTGCTGCTGATCGCGCCGCTGCTGCTGGCGATCGCCCTGCTGATCAAGCTGACCAGCCCCGGCCCGGTGTTTTTCGTGCAGCTGCGCACCGGCTTTCGTGGCCGGCGTTTCGGCATGTACAAGTTCCGCACCATGGTGGTCAACGCCGAGTCCCTGAAGGACTCGGTGCGCCACCTGAACAAGCACGGCCCGGACTCGGTGGACTTCAAGATCGACCGCGACCCGCGGATCACCGGGATCGGCGGTTTCCTGCGACGCACCAGCCTCGACGAGCTGCCGAACCTGATCAATGTGCTGCTCGGCCAGATGCGCATCGTCGGCCCGCGGCCGACCTCGTTCCACGCCCAGACCTACAAGGAACACCACCTCGGCCGCCTGAGCATCTACCCCGGCATCACCGGCCTGTGGCAGGTGTCCGGGCGCAGCGATGTGGACTTCGACGGCCGGGTGACCCTGGACATGACCTACATCTTTCAGCAGAGCCCCTGGCTGGACCTGAAGATCCTGCTCAAAACCCCTCTCAAAGTCCTCAACGGCCACGGAGCAAGTTGAAATGGCGGCTGCAACCTTTGCCAGTCTGGAGATCCAGACCCCCACCGAAAGCAACCTGGCCGTGACCGTACTCGACCAGCAGCTGCGGGTGATCCTGCTCACCGCGCCGAACGGCAACAGCGGCGTGACCACCAGCAGCCTGACCCTGGCCAACGAGCTGGCGCGCACCAGCCGCGGACGGGTGCTGCTGCTGGACACCAGCCTCGCCGACAACAGCCTGACCCAGCGCCTGGGCCTGGAACAGAACCCGGGCTTCCTCGATCTGGTGCTGGCCGAGCAGCCGCCGAGCCTGGCGTCCTGCATCGAGCACCCCGGTGCCCCGGGCTTCGACTTCCTGCCCCTGGGGCGTCGCCAGCAGTACAGCGAACGCCTGACCAGCCAGCCGCTGCGGGAACTCTTCGCTGCGCTGAACGAGGTGTACCGCTTCGTGATCGTCGACGGCGACCCGGTGTACAGCAACGGCGACCTCCTCACCCTGAGTACCCAGGTCGATGGCGTGGTGCTGGTGGTGCGCAGCGAGGAAACCCGCTGGGAAGTGGCCCAGGCCGCCGCGCAACGGCTGGTCCAGGCCGAGGCGAAGCTGATCGGCAGCGTGTTCAACGCGCGCAAGTACTACATGCCCAAATGGGTCTACGACCGTCTCTGACCGGCACAAGGAAAGTCTGCACATGAAACCTCAAGCGCTCCCCCTTTGCCTGTTGCTGGCCGCCCTCGCCGGCTGCGCCAGCCCCGACGTCGAGGAAATGCCGGTGCATGTCCTCAGCGCCGAAGCCGGCCAGGGCCAGATGACCGAAGTGCTGCCGGTGGAGCAGGTCCTGCGTCCCCAGGACGTGCTGGACGTGATCTTCCACATCGGCAGCACCAGCCAGACCCGCTATAGGGTGCAGCCGGGCGACCAGGTCGACGTCTCGTTCCTGACTGCCGCCGAGCTGGGCGGCAACAAGCTGGTGTTGCCCGACGGCAGCATCGAGATGCCCTACGTCGGCAACGTGCAGGTCGCCGGGCTGACCGCCGAAGAGGCGCGCCGGACCCTGGAAAGCGCCTACTCGCGGGTACTGAAAAAACCCCAGGTGACCTTTTCGATTTCCCACGCCATGGCCCAGCTGGATAACCTGCGCACCAGCCTGACCAACCCGGCCACCGGCCTGAGCCGCGAGATCACCGTCGGCTCCGACGGGCGCGCCAGCTTCCCGTTGCTCGGCGCCATGTCCCTGCAGGGCATGACCCTCAGCCAGCTGCAGAAGACCCTCAACCAGCGCTACGCCAAGGAAGTCAGTCAGGTCAGCGCCGATGTGCTGCTCAAGTCGACGGCGGCCAACGAAGTCTTCGTGCTCGGGGAAGTCGGCCAGCCCGGCGCCTACCCGATCCGCCGCCCGGTGTCGGTGCTCGAGGCCCTGACCCTGGCCAAGGGCGCCGGCCCCACCGCGCGCCTGGACTCGGTGGTGATCATGCGCCGCACCGGCAACCAGGTGCAGGCCCGCACCTACGACGTCGCCGCCGCCCTGGACCGCAACGCCGCGCAGTTCGCCTACCTGCAGCCGGACGACCTGCTCTACGTGCCCAAGACCCGCCTGGCCAAGGCCGGCGCGTTCAGCAAGCAACTGGCCGACATCATCATGTTCCAGGGTGTCGGCTTCAGCTTCGGCTACCGCGTCGACAACAAAGAATCGGACAACAATTGAGCCTTCCCGCGATGAACAGAATCGAAAACTACCTGCACGAGTTCCTCCTCGTGTTCTTCGTCAATCGCCGGCTGATCAAACGTGTGTTCCTCGGCTTCGCCGTGATCGCCCTGCTGTTGCCGCTGGTGCTGCGCCAGAGCTACGAGATCACCGCCGAAGTCATAGTGCAGTCGAAAAAGCTGTCGCAGAGCGACGCCAACACCGTGCTCACCCCGGACAGCGACAAGTTCATCCCGCCGTCCCTGGCGGACATGGAAACCGAGAGCAACATCCTGCGTTCGCCGACGCTTATCCGCGAAACCATCGGCCAGTTGCGCGACACCGGCGAGTTCGGCGACGGCGAGGGCCTGCTCGCCCGATTGATCTTCAATCCGCTGCGCGATCATGTGACCACCCCGCTGCGCGCCGCCCTGGGCCTGAAGATCGAACCGGTGCGCGACACCGCCCTCGACGCCATGACCAACCAGGCGGTCAAGGACCTGAAGATCGCCACCCTGCCCGGTTCCAATGTGATCTCAGTGGTCTACGCCAGCGCCGACCCGACCCAGGGCACGCGCTTCGTCGAGCGCCTACTGGCCAACTACCTGAAGAACCGCCAGGACCTGCAATCCAACGAGCTGCCGCAGACCTTCTTCGAGCAGAAGAAAGTCCAGTACCAGGAGCGCCTGGATGACCTCGAAGGCTTGCGCCAGGCCCTGCTGGAAGCGGCCCACGCCTCCGATCCCAAGGAAGAGATCACCTTCCGCCTGAACGCCATCAACACCGAAGAGCAGTCGCTCAACGGCTACCGTGACCAGGCCCTGGAGAACCAGCGCCGCCTGGACTACCTGCAAAACAACCTGAAGGCCGCGCGCAAAGGCAGCCTGACCGACTACACCTTCCCCTTCGCTTTCGCCAACACCGTGGACAACGTGGCCTACGAGGACCGCGAGATCAAACAGCTGGGCGAACAGCTGACCAACCTGGTGAGCCAGTACGGCACCACCTCCGACACCTACCGGGCCGACAGCGTGCCTATGCAACAGCAGCGCGAGCAGATCGTCCGCGCCCGCGCGCAGTTCCTCAAGGTCGTGGAAAACCGCGTCCGCGAGCGCACCAGCGACCTGCAGATCACCAACTCGGTGATCGCCCAGAAGACCGCGCGGATCAACCAATACAAGACCCGCGTGCGCGACCTGCAGGAAGTGCTGAGCAAGCTGCGCCAGCTCGACACCGAGATCGACGCCCTGCACAAGGCCTTCTTCACCTACACCCAGCGCTACGAAGAAAGCCGCGGCGAACGCCTGATCAATGGCGAGCTGTCCAACGCCCGGGTGCTCAGCCAGCCTTATGAACCCAGCGAGGCGGCCTTCCCCAAACCCATGCTGATCATCCCCCTGGGCCTGCTCACCGGCCTGCTGCTGGCGATTGCCCTGGGCTACGTCTACGAGTTCTTCGATCACCGCTTCAAACATCCGGCCCAGGTCGGCGACCACCTGAACCTGCCGGTGCTGATGGTGCTCGACGCGGTGCAGGTGCCGGTGGTCAACCCCTACCCGCGCTGGACCTGGCAATGGCTCTGGCACTGGGCCAAGCAGTGAACCGCACGGAAAGCGAGATGCTCATGGCCGACCTGCCGATTGTCCATGTGATCCACAGCGGCGGCTTCTATGGTGCCGAACGCATGCTGCTGGACCATTGCCGGGGCATGTCCGGGCAGCATCGGGTGCTGTTTATCGACGCGCCGCCGGCCCTGCTCGAACGTTTTCGCGCGGGCGGCGTCGAGTGTCACAGCTGCAGCGGGCTGCGGGCGATGCTCAGGCATCTGGGCCCGCAACCGGTGCTGCTCAATGCGCACAATTTCAAGGCCCAGCTGTTTGCCCTGCTCTGTGCCTGGCACCTGGGCCTGCCGCTGGTCTGGACCCAGCACGGGTTCACCCCGCGCAGCGCCAAGCAGAAGTTCTACACCTGGCTCAGCCTGCGCCTGTGCCGCCGGCGCACGGTGCGGCGGGTGGCCTGCGTGGCGCAGAGCATCGCCCGCTTGCATCGCCAGGCCGGGGTCGAGACGGACAAGTTGCAGGTGATCCCCAACGGCTTGCCCGAACAGTGCATCCCCGACCAGAACCTGCGCGACCCGAAGGCGCCGCTGGTGGGTTTTGTCGGCCGCCTGAGCCAGGAAAAAGGCCCGGACCTGTTTCTCGACGCGCTGATCCCGCTGTGCCAGCAACGCCCAGCGCTGAAGGTGGTGCTGCTCGGCGACGGGCCCTTGAGCGAGATGCTGCGCCAGCGCATCCAGGACGCCGGCCTGGCGTTGCAGATCCTGATGCCGGGCTACCAGAACAACATGAGCAAATGGATGCACCGCCTCAGCGTGCTGGTGCTCAGCTCGCGCACCGAAGGCACGCCGATGATCCTGCTCGAAGCCATGCAGGCCGGCACGCCGATCGCCGCCTTCGCCGTCGGCGGCATTCCCGATGTGATCGAACACAGCGTCAACGGCCTGCTCGCCCAGCCGCTGGACAGCGCCGAACTGGCCGGGCATATCGCCGAGCTGCTGGACGACCCCGACCTGGGCGAACGCCTGAGCCTGGCGGCGCGCCAGCGGCAACGCTGTAACTATCACCTGCCGCGCCTGGCCCTGCGCTGGCAAGCCCTGTACCGCGCGGCCCAGGAGGCCTGGAACCGATGATCGCCTCCCTTTCCCTGGGCGCCCTGCTGGGGCTGGCCTGCCTGCTGCTGCTCGCCAGCCCCTGGCCCTACCTGGCGCCGCTGGTGGTGGTCGGCATGTTCGGCCTGGCGCTGCTGTACCGCCGTACCGGCTGGGGCCTGCTGGGCATCTGCGCGCTGGTGCCGTTCGAAGGCCTGTTCAAGGACAGCTCTTTTTCCGCGGCCAAGCTGCTGGGGGCCTCGCTGATCCTGATCCTGCTGTTCAAGCTGCTGATGCGCCAGATCGGCGAGACGCGCCTGCGCAGCAATCTGTGGCGGGCGCTGCTGCCGTTCCTGCTGTGCCTGCTGCTGAGCCTGATGTACAGCGAGAACCTGGGCGTGTCCCTGGGCAGCCTGCGGGAACTGGCGGTGGGCCTGGTGCTGTTTTTCGTGACCCTGCTGATCGGCCGCGAGGTCAACCTGCTGATGCTCTGCCGCCTGCTGGCGCTGAGCGTGGCCGCCACCTGCGTGATCGCCCTGTTCTCAGCCAAGTACCAGGTCGGCGGCCGGGCCATCGGCCTGCTGCAGGACGCCAACTACTTCGCCCTGCTGATCGCCATGGCGGTGCCGCCGGCGATCCTCCTGGCCCTGCGCGAGCGGCACTGGCCGCTGCGGCTGTTCTGGGCCGGGGTGACCCTGACCCTGATGGCCGGCATGACCAAGACCGACTCGCGCTCCGGGTTGCTGGTGGTGCTGTTCACCATCGCCATCGGCGCCTGGCACTACCGCCATCGGCTGCAACGGCTGCGGCCCAAGCACCTGGGGTTCGTCATGTTCGCCGTGGCGATTGTCGTGCCCCTGGGCATCGCCGCGCTGCCGGCGGACTATGTGGCGCGGATCCAGTCCCTGAGCCTGCTCAAGTCCGGCTCCCACTCCGCCGACACCTCCCTGGGCCGACGCACCTCCTACCTGGTGGTCGGCGGGCAGATGATCCGCGAGAACCCCTTGCTCGGCTCGGGCCTGGGCACCTTCCCGATCCATTACGCGCAGACCGGCTTTGCCAGCGGCTTCTCGGAAAACATGAACGAGCCGGACCTCTACCGGCGCGCCCACAACACATACCTGGAGCTGTTCAGCGAACTGGGGATTCCCGGCGGCCTGAGCTTCGTCGCCCTGTTGCTGATGGGCCTGCGCAACTTCGAACGGGCGCGGATCGCCTGGCTGCACAAAAGCCAGCAGGACCAGGCCGACATCGCCACCCACCTGGGCCTGAGCCTGCTGGCCCTGGCGGTGTTCCTGCTGTTTCTCAGCGCGCCGAACCACAAATACCTGTGGATCTTCCTGGCCCTGTCCAGCGTCCTGCGCCGCCAGGCCGAAACGCCGGAGAGCCAATCATGAAACGGATCCCTGTAGCCGCTGGCGTAGCCTGCGATCGAGCGCGCCGCGCTCGCCAAACCTGCCAGCGCGCTTATCCAGGCAGATCGCGGACTCAGGCTTTGCGGTTGCTGCGCAACCGATCGCAGCCTCGCAGGCTCGGCAGCGGCTACACAGACAACGCAGCCCCTGTAGCCGCTGGCGCAGCCTGCGATCGAGTGCGCAGCGCTTGCAAAACCAGCCAGCGCGCTTATCCAGGCAGATCGCGGATTCAGGCTTTGCGGTTGCTGCGCAACCGATCGCAGCCTCGCGGGCTCGGCAGCGGCTACACAGGCAACGCAATCCCTGTAGCCGCTGCCGCAGGCTGCGATCGAGCGCGCAGCGCTCGCAAAACCAGCCGGCGCGCTTATCCAGGCAGGTCGCGGACTCAGGCTTTGCGGTTGCTGCGCAACCGATCGCAGCCTCGCGGGCTCGACAGCGGCTACATAGACAACGCAATCCCTGTAGCCGCTGCCGCAGGCTGCGATCGAGCGCGCAGCGCTCGCCAAACCTGCCAGCGCGCTTATCCAGGCAGATCGCGAACTCAGGCTTTGCGGTTGCTGCGCAACCGATCGCAGCCTCGCGGGCTCGGCAGCGGCTACAGGTCAGGAACAAGGAAAGCCGAGCATGAAACGGATCAGCGTGATAGTGCCGATGTTCAACGAGGCGCGGCATATCCTGCGCACCCTGGACAGCGTCAGCAGCGCCGCCGCGGTGGCGGGGCTGGAATGCGAGCTGATCGTGGTCGACAACGGCTCGCGCGACAACGGCCCGCAACTGGCCATGGACCAGGGCGCGCGGGTGCTGCATTACCCCGGGCTGTCCATCGGCGCCCTGCGCAATCGTGGCGCGGCCTGTGCGACCGGCGACTGGCTGGCCTTCCTCGATGCCGACATCGAGGTGCCGCTGAACTGGCTGCTGCTGTGGAAATCCGCCGAGGCCAGCCAGCGCGCCGATGTCTTCGCCCTGGACTGCGACGCCCCGCGCAGCGCGCCCTGGTTCGCCCGCGCCTGGCAGCGCCGCAGCCTGTCCGGCAACCAGCAGGAACGCCTGCTGCAATGGCTGCCCACCCCCAACCTGTGCATGGCCCGGGTCTGGTTCAACCGCATCGACGGTTTCGACGAGGCGCTGCGCACCGGCGAAGACAAGGATTTCGGCCTGCGCCTGAACCGCGCCGGCGCCCGCCAGCTGAGCCTGGCCACGCCTGTGGTGCAGCACTGGGGTTTCGAGGGCAGCTGGCGCGAATGGAGCGGCAAGGAGTTCTGGCGCCAGAGCAGCCATATGCAGTTGCTGCGCAATGGCGGGCTGAGCCTGCGCCTGTTGCGCTTCCCCCTGCTGTGCCTGGCCACCGCCCTGCTCAGCCTGCTGGCCCTGCTCTGCCTGCTCGGCGGGCAGTGGACGGCGGCGCTGCTGGCCCTGCTCGGCAGCGCCCTGGCGCCCCTGGGCCTGGCCCTGCGCCAGAGCTACCGGCACCGCGACCCGCTGTTTTTCCTGCAACTCTGGCTGCTGCACTGGCTGCGCCTGCACCTGGGCGCCGGCGCCCTGCTGCAGGGCCTTTTCAACCGTACTGCCGTGAGGCCCGATCGTGGCTAAGACACTCTTCTGGTTATGCCTGCTGTTGCCGGTCTACGCCTGGGTCGGTTACCCGCTGATCCTGGCGCTGATCAGCCTGTTTATCCGCAAGCCCCGGGTCGAAGCGGGGCCGCCCTTGTCGGTCAGCGTGATCATTGCCGCACACAATGAAAACCAACACATCGAGCACAAGCTGCGCACCCTGCTGGCCCAGGACTACCCGGCCAGCGACCTGCAGATCATCCTCGCCAGCGACGGCTCGACCGACGCCACCGTGGCCACCGCCCTGGCGATCCACGACCAGCGGGTGCTGGTCCTCGACCTGCCGCGAGTAGGCAAGGCCGGAGCGCTGAACGCCGCGGTGGAACTGGCGCGCAACGAGATCCTGGTGTTCACCGACGCCGACAACCAATGGTCCGGCGACACCCTCGGCAAGCTGCTCGCACCCTTCGCCGACCCGGATGTCGGGGCCTGCGGCGGGCATATGATCATCCCCAACCCCGGCCACGCCCTGAGCCTGGGCGACAGCCTGTACCGGCACTACGAAGCCTGGCTGCGCGAGGCGGAAAATCGCACCGGCTGCATGGTCTCGGCCGACGGCGCGTTGCTGGCCCTGCGCCGCGAACTGTTCGAACGGGTTCCGGCCGAGGTCAACGATGACTTCTTTATCAGCACCTGCGCACCAGTCGCGGGCAAACGCATTGTCTACGTCGAGGAGGCCCAGGTGCTGGACCAGGGCGTGGACGAAGTCGGCAAGCAATACCGCCGGCGCCTGCGGGTCACGGTCGGCGGCCTGCAAAGCCTGGCCCAGCGCCGGGGCCTGATGAACCCCTGGCGCCACGGCTTCTACGCGATAGCGCTGATCAGCCACAAACTGATCCGCCGCCTGGCGCCGGTGCTGCTGATCCCGCTGCTGCTCAGCAATCTGTGGCTGTGGAATGCCGGGGCCTTCTACAGCCTGTTCCTGATCGCCCAGCTGTGCGGATATGGCGCCGGCATGCTCGGCCTGCTCGATCAGCGCGGGCGCTTGCCCAAAGCCTTTCGCCTGGCCGGTTTCGTCCTGGTGACCCTGGCCGGCATGAGCATGGGCCTCTGGCAATTTCTCCGCGGGCAGCGCTACAGCCTGTGGAACCCGCAGCAGAACCGCTGACATGACCCTCAAACAACACTTCAAGCGCCTGGCCGGCACCCTCTATCTCAATAGCTTCGGGCGCACGCGCCTGAGCGAGGCCGGCGTGGTGCTGATGCTGCACCGGGTGCTGGCGGACGAAGGCGCGGCGAATTTGCCCCATCGCGGGCCGCTGTGTGTCGGCCGCCACAGTTTCGAGCACCTGCTGCGCTGGCTGCGCCGGCATTTCGATTGCGTGCCTCTGGAGCACCTGCTGCTGTACCCCGGCGGCGATCGCCCGCGGGTGGCCCTGACCTTCGACGACGGCTGGCGCGACAACGCCGAGCAGGCCTATCCGCTGCTGGAACGCCATGAAGTGCCGGCGAGCATCTTCCTATCCACCGACTTTATTGGCACCGGCAAGGCGTTCTGGTGGGAAGCCATAGGCGAGACCCTGTGGCACCAGCCGCAGAGCATCGCCGGCCGGCAATTGCAGGAGCAGTTGCGGGTGCTGGGCCTGGTGCTGCCGGCCAGCCTCAGGCAACCCGGCAGCGACGAGGCCCGCAGCCGTGACCTGGGGCTGTTGCTGCAACGCCTGAAAACCCTGGCCCCGGACAGCCTGCAGTTGCTGGCCGACAGTTGCCCGCGGGACGCCGCGCCCCACAGCCTGGACTGGCGCCAGGTCAAGCGCCTGGAACGTTCCGGGCTGGTGCGCTTCGGGCCACATGGCGCCAGCCACGGCATCCTCACCCAACTCGATAGCGCCGCCCTGAAGGACGATCTGGCGCGCTCCCACGCCTGCGTGCAGCACCATTGCGCCTCGCCGCTGCCGATCTATTGCTACCCCAATGGCGACCATGATCCGGCCGTGCGCCAGGCGGTCGCCGACCTTGGTTACTGCTATGCCCTGGGCACCGCCCCGGGGCTGATCGAGCCATCGCGCAACGAGCCCCTGGCCCTGCCGCGCATCGACGTCAGCCAGGCCAGCGCCCGCTGCCCGTCGCTGTTGGCCTGGCGCCTGTTGAAAGGGGCGCGGGCATGAAGCGCAACGGCTATGTCTGGCATCTGCTGCTGAGCATGGGCACGCGGCTGGCGATGATCGCCATTCGCCTGCTGCGCAACGTGCTGCTGGCGCGCCTGCTGGGCCCGGCGGATCGCGGCCTGTTCGCCCTGCTCAGCGCCCTGCCCGACCTGATCGCCGCCCTCACCAGCGGCGGCCTGAACACCGCGGTGGGTTATGAAGCGGCGCGCCAGCGACCGATGGGCCTGCTGCTGACCCAGATCCTGATCTACGGCTGCCTGCTGGCCGGGACCCTGACCCTGATCGGCCTGCTGCTGATGCACAGCCTGGGCCAGGACTGGTCGATCACCGCCCAGCTCGGCCCCTTCGCCTGGCTGTTGCTGCTGGCGGTGCCGCTGACTGTGCTCAAGAGCGGCCTGCTGACCCTGCACAACGCTGACGGCCGGGTCGGTGCCTTCAATGGCCTGCGCCTGCTGGAATCCCTGGTGCCCTTGTTGCTGTTTGTCCTGCTCTGGTGGCTGTGGCGCGACCAGGCCTTGTCGGCGGCGCTGGCCGGCTGGCTCGGCGGCACCCTGCTGGTGGTGCTGGCGGGCTGGTACTGGCTGGGGCGTTATCACCGGTTGCGGCTGCGCTGGCAGCCGGGCGAGCAAGGCAAGCTGCTGCGCTACAGCGCCCAGAGCCACCCCGGCGTGCTTTCCCAGCAATTGATGCTGCGCTGCGACTACCTGTTTATCGGCGCCCTGCTCGACCCGGTCGCCCTGGGCCTGTACGCCATGGCCAGCGCTGCCGCGGAACTGCTGCTGATCATTCCCGAGGCGGTGACCACGCCGCTGATGAAGCGCCTGCTGCAACAGGGCGAAGGCATCGAGCGCCTGACCCCGCTGGCCCTGCGCATCACTGCCACTGTGATGCTTGGCGCCTGCCTGGGCATGGCGCTGGTCGGCCACTGGCTGATCGTCAGCCTGTTCGGCGCGGCCTACGGTCCGGCCTATCCGGCCCTGCTGGCGCTGCTGCCGGGGCTGTTCGGCCTGTGCTACGCGAGCATCCTGCGCCTGGACCTGCTGGGCAAGCAGCGTCCCGGCGCGCTGTCGTGGCTGCTGGGCGGCGGCGCGCTGTTGAACCTGCTGCTCAACGCGCTGCTGATCCCGAGCCTGGGCATAGTCGGCGCCGGCCTGGCCTCGTCCCTGGCCTATCTGGCGGTGAGCCTGGCGATGCTGGTGATGTACTGCCGCCTGAGCGGCGTGGCCTGGTACCGCACCCTGCTCCTGCTGCCCGAAGACCTGATGCAGTTGCGCGCGCTATTGCGCCCTCGGGAGGCGGCATGCTGAAAGCCGGTCTCTGCACGCTCCTGGCCCTGCTGAGCCTGGCCCCGGGCGCCCGGGCCGAATCCATGCAGTGGTCGAGCATCCGCGACGGCAGCCTGTACCTGCGCGCCGCACAGCCGGACCGGCTGAAGATCGGCTGGAGCCCGGCCTGGCAAAGCGACGCCAACCACGAGCAGTTATATCTGCTGCAGCCCGACGGCCAGCTGTTCAAGCAACTGGAGATCCGCGCCGACCAGGCCTATGGCGAACAGGACATCGAGCTGCCAGCGGCTGCGGGCGACTATCGCCTGCAGATTCCCGGCTACAGCTTTCGCGGGTTCACCGTCAGCCACCGCGGCAGCACGGCAGCGCAGTTCGAGCCGACCAAGGTGCATTTCAGCGCCGAAGTGCACAGCGGCGCCGAGCTGTTCTTCCGGGTCGCGGCCGGTGAGCAGGCGATACTGGCTGGCAAGTATTACGGCGGCGTCAGCGTCTTGCAGGCCAGCCGCCTGAGCGATGGCACCAAGGTCCGCCTGGAACTGAAAGAACACCCGGCCTACGGGCAATTCGACCAGGTGGCGCTGCCGCCGGCCGAGCAGGACGAGGTCTGGCGCCTGTCCCTGGGCGGCTCCGGCAAGGCGGCGTTCTGGCTGGACGGCACGGCCAATCTGTTTGCCCAGGAGGTCCAGCAACTGCACCCGCTGGACCAGCCCCGGGGCGAGGCACGCCTGCAGCTAAAACCCCAGATCCTCGGGACTACGCCGCGCCTGGGCATCGCCCTGCCCTATGCCCAGCCGCCGCAATCCACCTTCGGCCTGTTGCAGGCGATTGGCGCCCGCGCGGCCAACTTCTACAGCTTCGTCGACGTGATCGAGCAGGAGCCCGAGCGGGAAATCGGCTTTCGCCGGCTGTACCGCGAGCGCTTCGGCATCGATCGCGACATCACCCTGCTGGCCGGTACCGGGCGCCGCGCCGTGCTCGCGGCGGACGCCCAGAGCTTCGCCGGCCTCGACGCCTGGCTGGCCGACAGCGTGCAGCTGGCCGGCAACGGCCTGCACTACCTGGCCTTCGCCGACGAGCCCAACCTCAACTACCCGGACTACAGCAGCTACGCCCTGTACTTCGAGCAGATGCTGGCCCGGGCCAAGGCCAATCCCGAGGCGCGCGCAGCCGGGGTGCGGATCGCCATGCCGGCCAGTTCGCGGCTGCTCGACGGGCCGTTCCGGGTCGGCGCCGGGCAACGCCGCGGCATCGACTGGGCGCGCAAGCTGCTGGAGCGGCACGGCGAGGACATCGACGCCCTGGCCTGGCACGAATGGATGGTCCGCGACCTGCTCGCCACCCGCCGCTACCGCGACAGCGTGCGCGCCGCCGCCGAGCTGGTGGGCCTGGATGCCGCGGGACGGCCGCGCAAGGCCCTGCTGCTGAGCCAGACCAACATCTCCAGCGGCCGCGACCTCAGCCCCTACCAGCAAGACACCTATTACGCCGGCCTGTGGTGGGCCTCGGTGGTGATCAACGCCTCCGCCGACGGCCTGCTGGACATGCTCAATTGGTTCCAGGCCGCCGACGAGCCGGACTACCCCAAGGGCATGCTCGCGCAACGCAGCGCCAGCCAGTTCAACCTCAAGCCGGTGGCCGTGGCCCAGCAGTTCATTGCCCGGCACTGGCTGGCCAATGTGCAGGCCCTGGACAACCCGGCCTTCGAGGTCGACGCCCTGGCCATGAGCGAGGCCGGCCGCCACAGCCTGCTGGGGGTGAACAAGGCGTCGCGGGTGCAGGCGCTGAGCCTGGATGGCCCCGTCGGCCTGTGCCATGCGTCGCAGCTCAAGCTGAGCTTGCTCGGCCCCGACGACCAGCCTCGCGACGCGCCCCTTGAATGTCGTGATGGCCGGGTGCACTTCGAGTTGCCCGGCGAAACCCTGTTTGCCCTGACCTGGAAAGCCTTATGAGCCGATTGAGCGCATTGCTGGAAAAAATCCGCCGCAAGGGCCTGCGCGACAGCCTGCGGGTCCTGCGCGAGCGCTACTTCTATTACCACTGGGAACTGCTCAGCGTCGAACGCTCCCTGGCGCTGCCGGTGCCTTGCCCGGTCACCACGCGGCGCTGGCCCCAGGTGCCGATCGACCGCGCGCTGCTGCCGGCCTTCGACAAGTACTTCGCCGCGCAGTTGCCGGCGATCCGCGGCTTGCTGGACAAGGGTTGTCGCGGCACCGCCCACCTCGACGCCGACGGCAACGTAATGCTGATGATCTGGATCAACGAGCGCGACTACTACGACGATCAGCTGTACCGCTGCTGGATCCGCATCCCGCCGGGCTGCATCTATCAGTTCGCCGGCGAGTGCGCCCTGCCTTACCGCGGCACCGGGGTGGTGGTGCTGGCGCAGAAACTGATCTGGGAGCACTACCGCGAGCGCGGCTTCAAGGCCACCCGGGCGGTGGTCAACGTGCGCAACGAGGCGGCGCTGAAGCTGCACGTGCGCATGGGCTTTACCGAGGTCGGCGAATCGATCCACGTCTATTGCCTGCTGCGTTGCCTGCATTTCCATCGGCGCGTGCCCTATCACCAGCCGCGCCTGCTACACCTGCGCAAGCCACAGTTGTCGACGCAAGCGCAAACCTCGGTCGATTCCCGCAAGGAGCCGCTGTGACGATCCGCTTCGCCTGGCGCTCCAGCCTGCTGGACGACGGTTTTCCCGTCGCCGCCTTCGAGCAACTGCACAACGCGGTCGAACTGGCCACGCCCTTCAATCGCCTGGCCTGGCTGCGCGGCGCCGAGCAGGCGCTGGACGCCGGGCAACGCCTGCGGGTGCTGCTGGGCTGGCACGGGGAACGGCTGGTGCTGTGCCTGCCGTTGCTGCATGGCCGCGAGCGCAAGGCTGGCCTGCCGTTGCAGGTAGTGCGCCATCTGGGCTTCCCCCTCAGCGACCGCCTGGCGCTGCTGGTGGCCGAGGACGTGCTGCCGGCCATGCCCTTGGCGCTTGAGGAAATCCGCCGCGAGTTGCCCTATGCCCTGCTGCAGTTGAGCGAGCTGCAGGCGGCCGGCCCCAGCCTGGCGAGCTGGCGTGAGCACAGCTGGTACAGCGCCTGCGCGATCAGTTGCCGGGCGCCGGAACACCTGATTGTCGAGGCCGACCGCCAGGAAGCCCGGGACAAGAATCTGCGCTACGAGCTGCGCCGGGCGAAAAAACGCTGCGCCGAGATCGATGCCCGGGTGATCCGCGTCAGCCCCGATGGCGAGGGCATCGACGCGCTGCTGGACTTTATCGGCGCCGTGGAACAGGCCAGCTGGAAAGGCGCGGACGGCCTGGGGATCTTCTCCGGCGCTCGCCGCCAGCAGTGGATGCGCAGCGCCCTGCGCGGGCTGGCCGCCGACGGCTGCGTGCGCGTGGTGCTGCTCGAACACCAGGGCCGCTGCATCAGTTATCGCCTGGGGCTGCTGGAGCGCGGGCGGCTGTACGACTACAACATCGCCTTCCTGCCGGACTACGCCAGCCTCGGCAGCGGCCGGCTGCTGCTCGACGAGTGGATTCGCTGGGGCCTCGACGAAGGCTGGCAGTGGGTCGATGCCTCGCGGGTCAGCCTCAGCCGCTCCAGCCATCAACTGCATGAACGCATGAGCGGCCAGGTCGAGCACCAGCGCTGGAGCTTCTATTCGCGCCGCCCCGACGGCCTGCTGCTGGGCCTTGCCGATCGCCTCTGGCAAGCCCTCAAACCCCAGGTCAAAAACTGGCGCGAACGCCGTGCCGCCCGCCAACCAAAAGAGAGCCGACCTTGAGCGCTACTTTGAACAGCCGTTTGAACAGCACAGAGACCGCGGCGAAGCTGCCGGCGGTGATCGTCAATGCCGACGACTTCGGCCTCGACCCCGAGTACAACCAGCTGACCCTGCGCGCCTTCGAGCGTGGGGTCATCAGCTCCGCGACCCTGATGGCCAATATGCCGGCCTTCGAGGACGCCTGCCGGCTGGCCCGCGAGAACAATCTGCAAGGACGCATCGGCCTGCATTTCAACCTGACCTACGGCGAGCCGCTGAGCATGCCGATCCGCAGCCAGCGGCGGTTCTGCAACAGCAGCGGCGAGTTCGACCTCAGGCTGCCGCGCTCGGTGCTGCGCCTGCCGGCCAGTTGCGTGGCTGCGATCCGCGACGAACTCGAAGCGCAATGGCAGCGCTGCCTCGACCAGGGCCTGCGCCCGAGCCATATCGACTCCCATCAGCACGTGCACAACCTGTGGCCGATCGCCCCGATCGTCGCCCGCTTCGCCGCGCAACAGGGGGTGCCGGTGCGCCTGGCGCGTAATGTCGGGGGCAATATCGGCCTGGCCAAGCGCCTGTTCAAGAACGCCCTGAACCGGCGCATCGTCCATTTGAGCGGCGCCACGGTGGCCTTCGTCTGCACCCCGCGGGACCTGCTGCAAGGCTTCCGGCCAGCCGGTGCGCTGGAGGTGGTGGCCCACCCGACCCAGCTGGCCGACGGCGATTTCGGTGATGATTACCTGCCCGAGGGCCAATCCCTGGACCAGCTGCTACGGGAAACCCTGAGGGGCTATCGGTATATCGCCTACAGCCAACTCCGCTGATGCCCGTAGGGCGTTAGCCGGATGGCTTGTCAGGCCTGAGTGACAGTTAGCAGGGACATTTCTGAATGTTCCAGGGGGGCGGATGGCGGCGGCCGACCCCGCTTGAATCGACTGGCTTATTCCTGCACCATCCGCCCCCTGCTTATTCAATGGATGGATTTCACGGCATGCTGGATGCTAACGCTACCCATATTTCCCTGACGATCGAAGGCGCCTCGGTCGACCTTCAGGTCCTCAGTTTCGTTGGCCGCGAAGCCCTCAATCAGCCCTTCTGCTTCGATATCGAACTGGTCAGCGCGCGTCCCGACCTCAAGCTCGAGGAACTGCTGCACAAGCCGGCCTGCCTGACATTCGGCAGCACTGGCAAAGGCCTGATCCATGGCCTGGTGTACCGCATCGCCCAGGGCGATTCCGGGCGCAAGCTGACCCGCTACAGCATCAGCCTGACCCCGCAGCTCAACTACCTGCGCCACAGCGTCAACCAGAAGATCTACCAGCATCTGAGCGTGCCGAAGATCATCGCCCAGGTCCTCGAGGCCCGCGGCATCCTGGCCGACGCCTACAGTTTCCAGCTCGGCGCCACCTATCCGGAGCGGGTCTACTGCACCCAGTACGACGAATCCGACCTGCACTTCATCCAGCGCCTGTGCGAAGAAGAAGGCATTCACTTTCACTTCCAGCACAGTGCCAGCGGCCACAAGCTGGTGTTCGGCGACGACCAGACGGTGTTCCGCAAGCTGGCGGCGGTGAACTACCAGCAGGACTCCGGCATGGCCGCCGAACAGCCGGTGATCAAGCGCTTCAACCTGCGCCTGGAAACCCGCACCAGCCGCGTCAGCCGCCGCGACTACGACTTCGAGAAACCGCGCCTGCTGCCCGAAGGCGCGGCCAAGTCCGGGGTCATGCCGGACCTGGAAGACTACGACTACCCCGGCCTGTTCACCCAGCAGGCCCGCGGCAAACAACTGGCGACCCGCGCCCTGGAACGCCACCGCAGCGACTACCAATTGGCCGAAGGCAAAGGCGACGAGCCGAGCCTGGTCAGCGGTCACTTCCTGACCCTGGCCGCACACCCGCGCAGCGAATGGAACGACCTGTGGCTGTTGCTGGAAGTGATCCACGAGGGCAAGCAGCCGCAAGTGCTGGGCGAGAACATCACCAGCGACGTCACCAGCAACAAGGACGATTTCCACCAGGGTTACCGCAACCGCTTCCTCGCCACCCCCTGGGACGCCCACTACCGCCCGCCGCTGGAACACCCTAAGCCTAAGTCCCTGGGCAGCCAGACCGCCGTGGTCACCGGGCCCAAGGGTGAAGAGATCCATTGCGACCAGTACGGGCGGATCAAGGTGCAGTTCCACTGGGACCGCGACGGCCAGGCCGACGACAACACCTCCTGCTGGGTCCGCGTCGCCAGCGGCTGGGCCGGTAAGGCCTACGGCGGCATCGCCATCCCGCGGATCGGCATGGAAGTGCTGGTGACCTTCCTCGAAGGCGACCCCGACCAGCCCCTGGTCACCGGCTGCCTGTACCACAAGGAAAACGTCGTCCCCTACGACCTGCCGGCGAACAAGACCCGCAGCACCTTCAAGACCCTCAGCTCGCCGGGCGGCAAGGGCTACAACGAACTGCGCATCGAAGACAAGAAAGGCGCCGAGCAGATCTACCTGCACGCCCAGCGCGACTGGGACGAAAACGTCGAGCACGACCAGCGGATCCGCGTCGGCAACCAACGCCACGACACCGTCGAAGCCAACAGCCTCACCGAACTCAAGGCCGAAGAACACCGCATCACCCACCTCGACCGCAAGAGCGAAATCCGCGCCAACGACCACCTCACCGTGGCCGTCACCCAGCACGCCAACATCGGCACCGCGCAATTCGTCGAAGCCGGCCAGGAGATTCACTACAAGGCCGGGACCAAGGCCGTGCTGGAAGCCGGCGCCGAACTGACCGCCAAGGCCGGCGGCAGCTTTGTGAAGCTCGACGGCGGTGGCGTGACCATCAGCGGGGCCGATGTGAAGATCAATTCCGGCGGCGCGCCGGGGGTGGGTACACCGGCGGCGCCGCTGTTGCCCGGCCCCTTGAAACTCGCCGATAACGACAAGGCCGGCAAGGTCCCGCTGCCCAGCCGCCTGAACGAGTCGGGCATCACCCCGCTGTGCGGAAAACAGAGCAACGGCGCCTGCAGCCGTAAGGATTGCACATGCATGTAAACGCCATGAACGCCCTGCTGGCCGCACCGCGTTATACCTTCGAGCAACTGCCCCGCGATGGCTCCAGCCAGAGCCTGTGCTTCATCATCGATCGCGGCCGCCAGCCCGAGGCCATGTCGATTCTTTATCGTGTCGGCGAGCCGATGAACACCCAGCCCCTGTTCGGCAATACCGACTTGGCCGAACTGGCCAGCGAAGGCCCGCTGTGGCTGGTCGCCCCCTGGGGCAGCCGTCTGGCCGCCGAAGCCGCGCGCCTGTGCGCAGAGAACGGCGCCGGCATCGCCCTCACCGCCGAGGATCCCGCCCAGGCCCTGGTCCACGCCCGCTGGCTGCTGAAGGCCAACGACGGCTCCGGCGGCCAGAGCCTGCTGAGCTATCACAAGGCCAGCCTGTGGGCCGCCCTGGTCTACACCGCCGGCGACACCGCGAATCAGCTGTTCGGCCCCTGGCAGAACGTCTACAGCCCTGCCCCGCGCAATTTCGGCTCACAGAACGGCCACTGGCTGGCCTGGAGCACCAACGCCCAGCAGCCCTGGAACGCCGACGGCCCCGCCTTCAACCTCCCCGCCGACACCGCCAGGGTCCAGGCACGCCTGGGCTGGGTGTACTGGGTCGACGAGCAATACGCCGCCTTCGGCGAACCCGAGGATGAACGCCTGCCAGACATCACCGAGAACCTCGACGTGCTGCTGGAACACCAGATTTATGAAGGCCGACATTTGCTCAAGCTGGCCCCGGTGGTCAATGGGCCACTGTTTAAAACCCGGCCACAAGCCATGACTGTCCTGCAATCCAAGGAAGAGTCGTTCATCAAGGTTGAACAGCTGCAGCAACTCGCCAGCGACGCCTGATGAACCTCACCGCGCCCCGCACGAATGGAAGCATTTATGGAATCTGATACCTCTGTTGCATCGAAAGCCGCTCCCAAACCGGCAGCTCAGACGACTGTGGCCAAACCGCCAAAACAGCTGGACCCGCAACCTAAACTGCCAAAGAGTTGCGAAACTTCCTTCGAAAAGGTCAAAACACCTTGCTCAACCACTTTCGGGGAAGTGATTTACGCAACCAAAGAGCAAATGTTTTACCTGCTTCCTGATCGTGCGGCGACTTCGATCAAGGAGGCAATGAAGGAACTCGAGGATCATCTTTCAGCTGGAAAGTCTCCCGAAGAGCGGCAGAAAGCCATGAACAAGCTTGGGCTGCTGGAGTATTTCCTGGAGCCCAAATTGGCCAACTTCCTCGAAGGCGAGCAGCGCAGCCGCATGCTGGAGATCGAGAAACAGGAGCCTTACATCGACCAACCCACCATGGCGATGCGCATCAAAGCGGCAAAAAGAGAAGCCGAGTACGCTGCCAAGGCTCAGGGGGCGAAAGAGCAACCCGACTCCTACCTCAGTCGCGAGCTGGCCAGCACTCAACAGGATCAGTTTCTCGAAGCCCACAAAGAAGGCATGCATCTTCAGCATCTGCATCATGAGTGGAAAAAGCTCAAGAAAATCGCTGTGGCACAGGCTGAAAAAGAGGGCTACATCTACGAAAACGGCAACTTGTTCACCCCAGAAGCACTTGAAGCGCGCAAACGTGTTCAAACTTATCTGAAGGCTCGCAAAGAGCTGATTGACGACGACGAACTGACCACGCTCAGTGCAGACGATCTGGCGAAAAATAAAAAGTTCTATTTGGATGCCACCAACTGCGCGAGCGACGGCAAGGCACAAATGTGCCGTTATCTGGAATTGCAAGCTGAGGAACGCAAGAGGCTGGAGAAGAAGTTCAGCGCTTATATCGACGCAATCCTGAAAGTCGCGGACTACGGGTTGGCTCTGCCTGAATTCGCGTTGATTCCGGAAAATGGCGCCATTGAAGCAGGCATTGAGCAGTTCAAGTCCTATCTTGAGACGGAACAGCAGCAAAATGACGTCAGTGAGCGGATCCGCAGCAAATACAAAGCCTGGATTGACGCTAGCGGTCAGAACATTCCCGCCCCCTCTGGTTTGATCGATGCCGAACAGGCTGAATGGGAACGCCTCCAGCAATCGAGAATTGCCTTGCGTGCTACAGCGGAAGCCGCCGTGGCCAAAACCACCCCGCTCCGCCACCTGTTGTGGGAGCCGGAACAGTTCGAACCGAAACCGGAAGAACGTCGGGTAAAGGCAGGATTCCCATTACGGGAAGTCAGTTTGCTGAGCGCCGTGAACAAGCCCTTGAAGCACTTTAGCCTGTTGAACCTTGAAGGCATCAGAAAAGTAGTGAAAGAGGACTTGAGCAAAATAGGAGCCGATCTCGAAGAAGATCTGGTGAAAGTGCCTGGTAACAGCAGCGAAAAGTCCACTGAAGACACAACCGACAATTCATTCCACGAATGGCTGCGTCTACAAGGCGCCATCGCGATCAAGGACCAGGAAAATAACTGGTTTGACGCCCAAGGCTGGTTTGATGTCGAGCTCTTCTATAGCTACCTGCAAAGCAAGAACTACAAGGTCAGTACGCTTGAAGATGCCTCCGTCAGGCAGGAATGGGGTTTGCGGCTGCGCCAGTTGTTGTTCAAGGGTGAGGTTCGCAGTCAATTGAGGCTCTTCGATAAAAGCCCTCAGGCGCAGCTCATCAGGTGCCTCTCTCCTGCACAGTCGATGATTCACAAAGAGCTAAAGCTTGAAGGCCCCGAGTTCACGCTGGCCGATGGTTTCAAGGCCTCTGCCGAAGCCAGCTTCGGCATTGATCTGGCGCGTGGTGAAGTTGAACTTCTAAAAGTCGACCTCCCGGAACGCAGTCGGGCAAAAGAGTTTGTACTCAATTATCAGGACTACCAGGACCAGCCTCAGACGCTCAATCTCGGTCGTTTTTCCTTGCATCTGGGCGCCAGGGCATGGGGTTATGCCGGCGCGTCATTGCTTCTGTCATCAAGCATTGAACTGGGCGCGGGCAATGTTCGAGGCGGCATGAACCTGCAAGCCATTGAAAATGCCGAACGACCAGAAGCGAAACGAGCAATAGCGGTCACACAACGCAGCGCCATGCAGGACAATCCCACCAGTGCCTTGAAAGTAGAAGACGGCGCCAAGGCCGAATTCAGCCTGTTTGCCGGAGTCCAGGCGGGAGTTCTGCTGACAGGTGCCTTGAACTGGGCCCCCCCACAGCAAGTTGTATTACTGCGTACTGCACCGACTCCCGGGATGGCCGGTAAAGACAATGCCAATAAGGCAAGCCAATGGTTCAGTCTCGCAAGGCTCACAGCGGGATTCACCGGCTCCCTGGGTGCTGGCGCTAACGCAGACGTAACGATTTCGCTGCACGAAGGCCGCTTTATCATGAGGCTCAAGGCATCGCTGATAGTAGGTGCCGGTGGCGGTGGGGAGTTTGAGTTTGAGGTGGGGTACGACGGGGTAACAGAACTGATCAACCTGATACGTCGTGAGATGCATAAGAATCAGGGAAAGAGGCTGATCTTTGTTACAGGTGAAGCATCTGAGTTTATCGACAAGCTCAACTTTATCGGTACTGCCGGGATGAATGTGGCCATGGTCTATATGATGGGGTGGGATATGGCCATATCATTATACAAATCCCTAACTGGTGGGGGGCGTGGAGCTTTAATTGCTCATGCAATCATGAACTACCCTAAACCCGAGGAACTTAGACAGTGGTTTATTAATGCTACCCCACAGGCTCTTGGGCCAATGCTTATGACGCTAACCTCTGCAGCAAAGTCGTTCGAAACAACAGAATATGACGACAAAGATGCCTCATCCTCAAAAAAAGAATACTCAAAAGATGAATGCCACTTTCTTCAACAACAAGCAATAGAGCAGATCTTGGGATGGATCTTGGTAGAAGCGAAGCAAAAAAACACTATCAATTTGGTTCAAACCCAATTTGAAGAGTCATGTATGAGCATGAACGAATCTGGCGTCAAACCTATTGAAGGCGCAGAGCAGGCCTATTGCGAGAAAAGATTGAGAATGGACAACTTCATGTCCGAAGCAGTACAGCGACTTACGGATCCAAAGAGCGACCAGGTAAGAAGTCTATACAGAACACACATCAAGACACTTGGCGCTCGTTTGGACGGAACCTGTGTGAGAACGACCTATTACGGTAGGGACTTCCTACCTCGCGGCGCAGTTAAACATACAGTGAGCGAGTAACATGAAAAAAACCAAATCAATACTTAGCACCATCTTGTTCTCAACTTTTTTTATTTTTTTTGCATCTATAGATAACACACTAGCCGCATTAGCAGAAGAAGAAGCGCTAGCAAAAAAACAGGGAATCATTCTATTCAACCAATACAAAGTTGCTGAGCCAGAATTGCGTATTGCTGCTAGCGCAGGTGATAGCGAGTCGCAATTTTACCTAGCCGAATATATAAGAAAACAGAACCAGTACATCACACCTGAAGCTAAAAAATGGTATGAAGCTTCCGCAATCCAAGGCAACTACTATGCAATGTTTAGGCTCGCCACATCTAAAAGCGATCTATGCAGTGTAATCAAACAATGCCCTCCAGGTCTAAATACCCCCAGTGACTGGATGAAGTTGCTGTTGAAGACTACTGAGCCACTAATACAAAAAGGTGATGGAGAAGCAATGGCCGTGATGTATAGCATTAAGGGTGAACTGGACTGGCTAAAGAGGTCTGCCGATGCTGGATACGCCCCTGCGCAACGCTTGCTGGCCAACAGATATAAAGAAGGGGAAGGTTTTTTTATTTTCCCATGGGCACGTTCACAAGCTACTGAAGACCTATTAAAACAGGCTGCAGAGGGTGGTAACCCCAAAGCAATGATGGAATATTTCGGCGTTCTAAGAGGCGAAGGTGACTTGGCCGGAGCTCGTTACTGGTTAGAACAAGCAGCTAAAACTGGCTATGAAAGTGGCGTTTACGCTTATGGATATTTTCTAGCAGTAGAACCTGACACTTTAGGCTTCAAAACTGACTTAGTTAAGGGCCACGCATTAATATCTCTCCTGAAAGAGCTAGATGGAGGTGGTGGCGTACAGAAATTTGTGGATGACACACTGCCTAAAATAGAATCAAAGATGACAAACTTGCAAGTTACCGAAGCTGAAAGAAAATCTGTAGAATGGAAGGCCACCCACCCACCACTCTCCTTCTTTCCTCCTAAATTAGGTTTTTAGTATTCAATTGAATATACCCTATGAAGACGCCCTTCATTGCTACAGCTCTTTTCCTAATACTCTGTGGACAGGTAAATGCCGGGCTTTCACCAGAGCAGCAGGCTACTAAAGAACAAGGAATTGCATTATTCAATCAATATAAATCTGCGGAACATAAACTTCGATTAGCCGCAGAGGCGGGAGATCCTGAAGCACAGTTCTATCTAGCGGAAGAGCTACGCCTTACTAATCAGTTCATTACCAAAGAAGCACAATCATGGTATGAAAAATCCGCAGAGCAAGGCGATTTTTACTCCATGATTCGGCTAGGGCGCAGTAAAAAAGATCTGTGTGCAACGTTAAAAAACTGCCCTGATGGGAAAAGAACCCCATCAGGATGGTTAAAACACGCTCAAGACATGGCCAAACCAAAAGCAGAGCAAGGCGATGCCGAAGCCATGTTCATTATGTATGAAGTAACATCAAATAAAGATTGGTTGGAAAAATCCGCAGAGCATGATCATGCTATTGCTCAATACTGGATGGCAATTGGTATACGGCAAGGTGAAGGTTTCTTTCTGCCATGGAAACGTAACAGCGTCGTAGGCGACTGGCTAAGAAGGTCTGCAGAGAACGGCTATCCCAAGGCGATGATGGAGTATGCAGTCTTTTTATATGAAGACAATGGCGATCTATCTGCTGTACGAAAATGGATTAAGAAATCTGCCGAAGCCGGGCTAAAGGAAGGTATCAGCAGCTATGGTGCATACTTAGCCCATGCGCCATCACGCTTTGACTTCCCCTATGATGTTGTAAAAGGGTATGGGATAACCTCACTATTATCTGACTTGGATGGTGGCGGTGGAAACGTTCAACCTTACCTTGAAGAAGTACTTCCAGAAATTGCTGAAAAAATGACGCCCAGCCAAATCGAAGAAGCAAAAGAGTTTGCAATGAAATGGAAATCCTCTCACCCGCCCATTTCGTATTTTCCAGACAAACTTGGGTATTGACATTCACCACTAACAACCTCATCGATTTCTACTTGGACCGGAGATCACTTTTTGAAAATATCTTCCATAGTGACGGCTATTTTCTTGTTGTTCTCCAGTCAAGTGACCGCGGGGCTTTCGCCGGAGCAGCAGACCGCTAAAGAGCAAGGATTGATTCTATACAATCAGTTCAAAGCCACTTCGGCTGCTCCTTTTTTGACTGTTGCAGCCGAGGCAGGAGACGATGAGTCACAATACTTCTTGGCGGAGGCACTCAGAAAAAAGAATCACTTTATGAATTCTGAGGCAAAAAAGTGGTATGAGGCGGCCGCATCTCAAGGCAATTTATACGCGATGATTCAACTTGGCCGGGATAAGGATGACCTCTGCAAAATGGCAAAGGACTGTCCTATTGACCAGAAGAATCCAATTGATTGGCTAAATAAAGCTAAAGAACTTGCCGAACCTCAAGCTTCTGCAAAGGATGCAGAAGCAATGTATGTAATGTATGAGATTACACTGGATAACACTTGGCTTGAAAAAGCCGCCACTAACGGTCATGCGATTGCCCAGTACTGGATGGGAATACTGTACAAGCAGGGTGAAGGTTTTCTTTTGCCATGGAGCCGTGCCGAAGTAGTTGAGAAGTGGTTTAAGGCATCCGCCGAGGGTGGTTACCCAAAAGCGATGATGGAATATGCGGCCATATTGTTTGAAAAGGGTGACACAGAAGGCTTTCGTCAGTGGAATGAAAAAGCAGCTTTAACTGGTTATGCCCCAACAGTATATGGTTACGGCTCTGATCTTGCCCATGAACCCGATACTTATGGATTTCCTTTCGAGCCTATAAAAGGCTATGCCCTCATCTATCTTTTAAAGGAGTTGGACGGGGGCGGTGGAATGCAAGAAAATGTTGAATACAAGCTCCCTCTAATTGCAAAAAAAATGACCCCACAACAAATAGAGGAAGCAATAGAAGCATCCAAAAAGTGGAAGGTTAGCCACCCACCTCTATCTTTTTTCCCTGACAGGCTAAGCCAGTAACTCTTATGAGATTCCCTTACTGCATTGCCGTTATCTTGTTGATGGCTCTCAGCCAAGCTCATGCACAGTTTTCTGCGGAGCAGCAGACAGCTAAAGAACAAGGGTTGGTTCTATACAACCAGTTCAAAACCATTTCGGCAGTTCCTTATCTAAGAGCAGCTGCAGACGCTGGTGATTCAGAGTCACAGTATTTTTTAGGCGAGGCAATTCGCAAGAGCAAAAGATACATCACCCCTGAAGCGCAAAGTGCTTACGAGGCAGCGGCCCTGCAAGGTGATATCTATTCAATGATCCGGTTGGCCGGGAATGCCGATGATCTCTGCGTAGCAATGGGAAACTGCCCTGAAGGCCGTAAAGAGCCAAGAGAGTGGCTACAGATGGCTAAACAGCATGCAGGTGAGCAGGCTGCGAATGGTAATGCCGAGTCTATGTATCTTATGTACGAGCTTACTGCTGACAAGAAGTGGCTCGAACAATCGGCAGAGAATGGTTTTGCGCTCGCGCAGTATTTATTGGGAGTCGAATACAAAGAAGGTGGAGGTTTCTTTCTATCACCCTCAAGTAGAACAGAAAAGGCTGAGCATTGGATGAGAGCTTCGGCTCAAGGAGGTTACCCTAGAGGAATGATGGGGTTAGCTGCTATTTTGATAGAGAAAAAGGATCTTGAAGGCTTCAGACAGTGGAACGAAAAGGCTGCCAACTCTGGGTATGTAGAAGGTGTATTCGGATATGCCTCCTATTTGGCTGGAGAACCTTCTAATTACGGTTATTCATTAGATTTTGTAAAGTCATATGCGTTGCTTTCACTCTTGCTCGAACTGGATGGTGGGGGTGGCGTCCGCCGAGATGTTGAAGACATCCTGCCTAATATTGCAGAAAAAATTACCCCAGAACAAATACAGACTGCTGAGAAGCTTGCACATGAGTGGAAGGCCACTCACCCACCTCTTTCTTTTTTTCCTTTCAAGCTGAGTCGTTGATTGTTCTAATTGCCTCTATGAACATCCTTTTTGCTGAGAATTTCAGCTCAAACTCTTTTCCCCCAGCCGGCTATGAGTGATCAGCCCGGCACCTCAAAGATTCATTAGCCCCCTACTTAATCTTCGATTAATCCCCCAGCCCAAAACTGTACGAGACCGCGCAGCGCAGAATCCTCTGCCGCCCTCCGCGGCGTGCTCGATGGCGGTTTGTGTCGGGCTTATCGGAGAAATTCTCATGAACATGCGTATTTTGCTGGTCGGGGCCTTGGCTTTTGTCGGGGCTGTGGGTTTGGCTCAGGCGGACACGGCTCAGGTGCAGCCGGTGCCTTATCACTATGGCATGCCGCTGAATGTGGCCAAGGTGGTGTCGATGACCGAGCCTGCAACGCCGGAGTGCAAGGTGATCACCGCGGACATGACCTTTATCGACAAGGCGGGCAAGCTGGAGGCCATCAGCTACCGCAAATTGTCGGACGCCTGCAGTTATCAGAACTGAGGACTGCCCTGCTCTACCCCGCGCCAGGTTGCAGGCAGCTCGGCGATAGTCAGGCAGGGATTTTATTCGCGGTGAGTCGAGTTTGCGCCTGGCCCGGGATTTATCCAGGCCAGGCAGGCAACGCAGGCATTGGCAGAGCCGCCGATCAATGAACCCTGGACTTCAGGGTGATGGGCTGGCTGCCCGGATGATTGGCCAGGTCGTAGCGCAGTTCGGCGATCAGGTCGTTGATTTCCCGGCAGCCGTTGAGGCTCGCCGCATCGATACCGGTGACCACCAGGTCCACGCGGTCGGTTTCATGGTCGCCATAGACTTTCACGGTCATGTGCAGGTCGGGGCTCAGGGTGCACTCGCAGCGTTTGGGCAGGAAGCTGCATTCAATGATATTGCGCAGTTCCAAGGCAGATAAGAACATGGCAGATCTCTCCGTTGGTGCAGTGGCCATTCAATGATGGCAAGAATATCGTCTCGGGGTTCCACCCCCGAAATACGGCGTACGGCATGACTAAACCTCCCTGGAAGAGAAAGCCAATTCCTAGACTAGGCCGTATTTTTGCTTCTACTAAATTCTTTTTTGCTCTGAGCAGTGAGGCTTTTTTCACCCTCAGTCCTAGGACTTTCGCCCGACTGGAGGACCTCCTGCGGATCCGATAGCTGCCTCTCGCCAATAAAGGATGGAGCATATGCATGCCGTCCTCTCTCCCATTTTCATGCTTTATAAATCAACGACTTATCCATGGATATTGAAGGAAAACGTCATGTCAGTTGCCGCGGCGAAACGGGCCACGGTTTGCATGACCGGGCGTTACCCAGTCAAACTGCCCGGCGTTTCAAGCAAGCGGCTCCCTCCATGGAGAGAGCCGTCGATCAACCTGCAAGGAGGCCTTATGCGCTTTTTTCCTGTTTCCACCGCCATCGCTGTGCTGTTGAGCGGTATTTCCACCCTGAGCCATGCGGCCAAACTCGAAGACGTGGCGCCCTACCCCAAGGCCGAAGAAGGTTTTGTGCGTCAGGTGATCCATCTGCCCAAACAGGCCAAGGAAGAAGACTTCAAGGTCGAGGTGCTGGCCGGCAAGACCCTGACCGTCGACTGCAACCGTCAGCGCCTGGGCGGCGCGCTGGAAGAGAAGAACCTTGAGGGCTGGGGTTACCCCTACTACCGCCTGGACAAGGTCAGCGGCCCGATGAGCACCCTGATGGCCTGCCCCGAAGGCACCAGCAAGCAGGCGTTCGTGCCGGTGGTCGGCGAAGGCTTCGTGCTGCGCTACAACAGCAAGCTGCCGATCGTGATCTACGCCCCCAAGGACATTGAAGTGCGCTACCGCCTGTGGTCCGCCTCGGACAAGGTCGAAAAGGCCCGCGCGGAATAATCCAGCCCCCGGCGGCTGCATCGCAGGTGATGTAGCCGCTGCCGCAGGCTGCGATCGGCTACGCAGTAGCCGCCAGGCCAGGCAACGCGGTGCATCAGGGGTTCGGCTGGCGAGCGCTTCGCGCTCGTGCGCAGGCTTCGCCAGCGGCTACAGAAGCCCTGCTCCCTTCTTACACCAGCGCAACCGCACCCAAGGCCGCACGCTCGGCCACCTGCCCCAGGCGATCGAAGTTGATATTGGCCCCGGAATCGATGGCCACCAGGGTTTCGCCCTGCACCCCGCTGCGGGCCACGTACTGCTTGATCCCAGCCACCGCCAGCGCCCCCGACGGCTCGGTGATGGAACGGGTGTCATCGTAGATGTCCTTCATCGCGCAGCAGAGCTCATCGTTGCTCACTGTGATCACCTCGTCGACCAGCAAGCGACACAGCTCGAAACAATGGGCGCCGACCTGCGCCACGGCAACGCCGTCGGCAAAAGTGCCGACGCTGGGCAGCAGCACCCTTTCCCCGGCCTGCAACGCCTGCTGCAGGCAGTTGGAATGCTCGGACTCGACACCGACGATACGCACCTCAGGGCGCAGGTATTTCACATAGGCGGCGATGCCGGCGATCAATCCGCCTCCGCCCACCGGGACGAAGATCGCGTCCAGGCGCCCGGGGTGCTGACGCAGGATCTCCATGCCCACCGTGCCCTGCCCGGCGATCACGTCCGGGTCGTCGAAGGGCGAGACGAAGGTCTGGCCGCTGTGCTCGGCCAGCTGCAGGGCATGGGCCAGGGCAAAGGGAAAACTCTCGCCGTGCAGCACCGCCTCGGCGCCACGGCTGCTGACGCCCTGCACTTTCAGCTGCGGCGTGGTAGAGGGCATGACGATGGTCGCCTTGATCCCCAGTTCCCGCGCCGCCAGTGCCACGCCCTGGGCGTGATTGCCGGCGGACGCGGTAATCACCCCGCGCCGCTTTTGCTCGTCACTGAGCTGCACCAGCTTGTTGTAGGCGCCGCGGATCTTGAAGGAAAAGGTCGGCTGCAGATCCTCGCGCTTGAGCAGTACCTGGTTGCCCAGCGCCGCCGACAGGGCCGGCGCCGGTTGCAACGGGGTGCGCACCGCCAGGTCGTAGACCGGCGCCGCGAGAATCTTCTTCACGTAGTGCTCAAGCAGTTCCAGCGGGGTGTGCGGCTCGGCGGGATGGTTCATACGGCTCTCCTGGCTGTGTTGAAGACCCCGGAGACAGAAAGAAAAAACCCGCCTCTAGGGCGGGTTGGGTGCAGTCGTCAGCAATCCCGCCAATCAGGAATGGCGGTAATAATGCTTGGCTGGGAACGCAATGCGGAAAAAGTCATGGCCAGGAAATTAACCGGCGCGCTGCTGGCAAGTCAATGGCCAATTCTTTGAAGCGGCCGCTGCCTGCGCTACTCTCGCGGCTCGCTCAAGCCCTCATTCATAACCCCCCTCATTCATAAACCAAGGAAGGAACCCATGAAGTCTGTCGGATTGCCCCTGATTGCCCTGATCGCCTTTGCCGGCTACACCTTCGCGGTGATGCTGCAGGCGGAACAATCGCTGCTCGAGTTTGGCCTCGGCCTGATGTCCCGCCCCGACACCGCGCAGGTGGTGATCGACCTGTACCTGCTGGCGACCCTGGCCGGCATCTGGATGTACCGGGACGCCCGCTCTCGCGGCCAGTCCGCATTGTCGGTGCTGCCTTACCTGCTGCTGACGGCGGTGTTCGTCTCCATCGGTCCGCTGTTGTATCTGGTGGTTCGCGGCCTTCGTGAGCGCAGGTCCGCCAGCCCTGCCCGCCAGCAGGCTTGAACCCGATCGAGAGATCCCCGTTTGCCCACGAATATATGAAACGTATATGCTTCGTATATTTTCAGGAGCATGAATCCCGTGGGCATCGTCAAGATTTCAGATCAGTTGCATGAACAGATCCGCGTCGCCAGCGACGCCATGGATCGCTCCATCAACGCCCAGGCCGAGTTCTGGATCAAGATCGGCCTCTTGGCCGAACTCAATCCGCACCTGGCCTACAACGACCTGATCAATAAACTGCTGCTGAACAAGAGCGATCTGATCCGGGGGCGCAGCGAATGACCCAGGCCCTGATCAAGACCCCGCAACAACTGGCCCTGATGCGCGAGTCCGGGCGCCTGCTGGCGACGGTGTTCAGCTTTCTCGACGAGCTGGTCGCGCCCGGCCTTTCCACCATGGAGCTGGACACCGCGGTGGAGCGCTTCATCCGCCACGACCTGGGCGCCCGCCCGGCCAGCAAGGGCCAGTACAACTACCCCTACTCGATCAACACCTCGATCAACGAAGTGGTGTGCCATGGCATGCCCCATGAGCAGGCCATCCTCAAGGACGGCGACATCATCAACATCGACATCACCCTGGAAAAGAACGGCTTTATCGCCGACTCCAGCAAGATGTACCTGGTCGGCAACGTCAGCCCCAAGGCCCAGCATCTGGTGAGCGCCACCTTCGAGGCGATGTGGCAAGGCATCAAGGTGGTCCGCCCCGGCGCGCGCCTTGGCGATATCGGCCACGCCATCCAGAAACACGCGGAAACCCAAGGCTACAGCGTGGTGCGCGAGTACTGCGGCCACGGCATCGGTCGGCAGATGCACGAAGAACCGCAGATCCTGCATTTCGGTCGCCCCGGCACCGGCCTGGAGCTGCGCGAAGGCATGGTGTTCACCATCGAGCCGATGATCAACCAGGGCAGCGCCCGGGTGCGCGGCCTGAAAGACGGCTGGACCGTGGTCACCCGGGACAACCGCCTGTCGGCGCAGTGGGAACACACGGTGGCGGTGACCCGCGACGGTTACGAAGTACTGACCCTGCAACCGGCCTGAACGCTCAGGCGCACTTGCCGCTGCCGGTCAGGCGCCTGAGACCGAGCACCATCCCCCCCGCCGCCAGCAGCATCGCCACGAGGAACAGGGGGTAGGCAATCCACCAGGGGGTGCCGGCGGTCATCATGCTGAATTCGGACATGCCGCCAATGCTGGCGATCAGGTTCAACGGCAGGAACACCACGTTGATCAGGGTCAGTTTGCGCAGCAGGCTGTTCATGTTGTTGTTCATCAGGTTGCCGCGCGCGTCGATCAGCCCGGAAAACACCGTCGAATAGATCTCCGCCTGTTTGTAGCACTGGTTGTTCTCGATGATCAGGTCGTCGATCAGGCCGATGGCCTCGGCGCTGAAATGTTCCTTCTCGGCGTGGTTGCGCAACCGGGTCAGCACCGCGCCGTTGCTGTGAATGGCGTTGATGTAATAGATCAGGCTTTCGCTGAGGTTGAACATCTGGATCAGGTGGCGGTTCTCCATCGAGTCGTTGAACTTCTGCTGCAACTCCCGGGCGACCATCTTGATCACCTTGAGGTGCCCCAGGTAGTGATGGATGTTGTTGGACAGCAGGTCCAGCAATACGTCGAGGGGGCTGTGCAAGGCCTGGCGCGCCCCCAGGCCGCTGAGCTGGGTGTCGTCGTGGGCGATCACCAGCAGGCGCTGCGGGGAAAACAGCAGGCCGCAGGACGACACCTCGAACGACAGGCTGCCGCCGCCGGAGTAGTTCTCCGGACGCTTCCAGATCAGGAACAGGTTGTCCGGGTGGAACTCGATGCGCGACACCTCGTCCGGGTCCAGGGCCGAGGCCAGGGCGTGTTCGTCAAGCTTGAAGTCCGTGTGCAGCAGGTCGCGTTCGGCGAGGTCGGGGTTGCTGAACAGCATCACCTCGGCGTCCAGGCGCTCCACCGCCAGCAGGCGGCCCTGGGTCAGCTGATAGCTCTTGATCATCGACCGTTCACCAGGCCTGTCCGCGGCGCTTGAGCTCCAGGCGGCGGACGAACTCCTCGAGTACCAGGGAATACAGGTCGTCACGCAGGTAGGCATCTTCGATGCCGGCGTCCAGGTTCGGGTTGTCGTTGACTTCGATCACCACCACCTTGTCGCCGGACTGTTTCAGGTCCACACCGTACAGGCCGTCGCCGATCAGATTGGCGGTCTTCACCGCCAGCTCCACTACCGCCCGCGGCGCCTCGTGGATCGCCAGGGTGCGGCATTCGCCGTTGATGTCCTGGCCCTTGGCCTTGTGGTTGTAGATCTGCCAATGGCCCTTGGACATGAAGTACTGGCAGGCAAAGATCGGCTTGCGGTTGAGTACGCCGATGCGCCAGTCGTACTCGGTGTAGAAGAACTCCTGGGCCAGCAGCAGCACCGAGTGCTCGAACAGCTCGGCGGTGGCCTCCAGCAGCGCCTGTTGGCTCTCGACCTTGATCACCCCGCGGGAGAAACAGCCGTCGGGAATCTTCAGCACCAGCGGGAAGCCCAGGCGTTCACCGACCCGCTCGAAATCTTCCGGTCGCTCCTTGTACAGAATCTCGGTGGCGGGCATGCCCAGCTGGTGGCTTTTCAGCAGATCGGTCAGGTAGACCTTGTTGGTGCAGCGCAGGATCGAGGCGGGATCGTCCATCACCACCAGGCCTTCGCTTTCGGCCTTCTTGGCGAAGCGGTAGGTGTGGTTGTCGACGCTGGTGGTCTCGCGGATCAGCAAGGCGTCGTACTCGGCGATACGCGAGTAATCCTTCTTCTCGATCAGCTCGACATCGATGCCCAGGCCCTTGCCGACCCGGACAAAATTCTCCAGCGCCCGGGCGTTGGAAGGCGGCAAGGCTTCCTGGGGGTCATGCAGGATCGCCAGGTCATACCGGGCCAATCTTTTCGAGCGCGGCACGCGCCAGATCTTCCGGCTGAAACTGTCCAGGGAGAGAGCGAATTGATCTTCCTGATCTTCGCGCAACTTATGTAGCGCACCCGCCTTCACGCCTTCGATATGCCAGCCGTTAGTTCGTTTGAAGTCCACCAGTAATATCGGGCAGGGAAAAACTTCGAACAACTGACGGGCCAACTCCTGCAAGGGCTCTATATGAGTCTTGCCGAAGTAAAGGGTCAGGGTAAAACCTTCGGTATCGCTGTAAAGATGATTGCTCAGGGCCTTTTCCAGGGTTTTATCCAGGTCGTCCAGGGCCAGCCCGTAGAGCGATTTGCGGGTCAGCTCGCTGATGGTGCGCACCGAGGGAATCACCTTGTGCCCCCGCGCCTCGGCCAGCAGCGAGCAGTAGTAACCGTGGCCCAGGTACTTGTAGCTGCGACACAGGTTGATCACCTGGACCCGCTTGCCGGGTTGGGTTTCACGGGTCTGTTCCAGGTATTCCTGAGCGCTGACGATATCTTCGCTGGGGAAGTAAGAGGCCCAGTCTTCCTTGCGTTCGACAATAATGACCAGCTGACTGGAAGTTTCGCCAAGCGTTGAAAAATAATTAACCGGAGTTATTGTCGCCGGCAGACTTTGCTCGGATACTTCACGCCAATGACCTTGTACCGCTGACATAATGTTTGATCCGTTTTAGAACAAGACCTTTTCTATTAAGCACGAACTTTTTTAAAAGTCTCGTTTCGTTACGCAACTTTTACGGCGGTAATATGGATCTTGTCTTTCGCGTTGCCCTACCTGAGGACCTGCCCGCTCTGGTACGGCTGGAACAGCAGTGTTTCACCACCGATCGCCTCACCCCGCGCAGCTTCCAGTGGATGATCAGCCGCGCCCATGCGCGCTTGATCGTCGCCGAGCACGCAGGAAATCTGCTGGGTTATGCCCTGGTGCTGTTCCATCGCGGTACGTCCCTGGCGCGCCTGTACTCGATCGCCACCGCGGTCGAAGCCCGCGGGCTGGGCTTGGGCAAGCGCCTGCTGGAACAGATCGAAGCCTGCGCGCGGGAGCATGACTGCGCCTACCTGCGGCTTGAGGTGCGCACCGACAACCCGACCGCTATCGCCCTGTACGAACGCAGCGGTTATCGGCGCTTCGCCGTGCTGCACGATTACTACGAGGACCACACCGATGCCCTGCGCCTGGAAAAACGCATCCTGCAGCATCGCGAAACCCGCAGTATCAGCGTGCCCTACTACCAACAGACCACCGACTTCACCTGCGGCCCGGCCTGCCTGCTGATGGCCATGGGCGCGCTGCAACCCGGACGGGCCCTGGAGCGGCGCGAGGAGCTGCAGCTGTGGCGCGAGGCGACCACCGTGTTCATGACCTCCGGCCATGGCGGCTGCAGCCCCCAGGGGCTGGCGTTGGCCGCGTGGCGCCGGGGCTTCAGGGTCAGGCTGCAGGTCAATACCCGCGGGCCGCTGTTTCTCGGCGGGGTGCGCGACGAGCATAAAAAAGACGTCATGCGCCTGGTGCACGAGGAGTTCTGTGCAGAGCTGGATAGCAGCGACGTGTTGCAGGTGCTGGGTGGGCCACTGGACCTGCCAAGGTTGCTGGCCGATGGAGGCCAGCCCCTGGTGCTGATCAGCAGCTACCGCCTGACCCGCTCCAAGGCCCCGCATTGGATAATGGTCACCGACTGCGACGAGGAGTTCGTCTACCTGCACGATCCCGATGTCGACCACAGCCAGCACCGCCAGCCGATGGATTGCCAGCACCTGCCGGTGAGCCACAGCGAGTTCGCCAAGATGTGCCGTTTCGGCAGCGGCAAGCTGCAGGCGGCGGTGATCCTCTACCCTGCCCCCGCGCCCGTCGCCCTGTAGGAGCGAAGCTTGCTCGCGAAAAAACCCTCGACGATAACCCGTGTTGGTAGGATGAATCGCCGCTTCGCGGCTATCGCGAGCAAGCTTCGCTCCTACAGGTACCTAAATTATTCCAGGCCGACCTTGTACAGCCTGCCCTTGTCCTCGTCGGTCAGCACATACAGATAACCGTCCGGCCCCTGGCGCACGTCGCGGATGCGCTCTTTGAGTTCGCCCAGCAGGCGCTCCTCGTGGCCCACCTTGTCGCCGTCGAACTGCAGGCGGATCAGTTCCTGGGAAGCCAGGGCGCCGATAAACAGGTTGTGTTGCCAGGCCTTGAAGCGGTCGCCGTCATAGAAGGCCATGCCGCTGATGCCAGGGGACTTCTCCCAGACATGCCGCGGCGCCACCGTACCCGGGGCAGTCTTGCCCTGGGCTTCGGGAATCGGCGCGCCGGAATAGTTGATGCCATGGGTCGCCAGGGGCCAGCCGTAGTTCTTGCCACGCTCGATCAGGTTGATTTCGTCGCCGCCCTTGGGCCCATGCTCGTTATCCCACAGGGTGCCGCTCCAGGGATTGAGCGCCGCGCCCTGGGGGTTGCGGTGACCGTAGGACCAGATTTCCGGGCGCACGCCCGGCTGGCCGACAAAGGGGTTGTCCTCCGGGATCCGGCCGTCCGGATACAGGCGCACGATCTTGCCCTGCAACTTGTCCAGGTCCTGGGCGGTCGGGCGCTCGTTGTTTTCCCCCAGGGTGATGAACAGGTAGCCGTCGCGGTCGAACACCAGGCGCGAACCGAAATGGTTGCCGGTGGAGAGCTTGGGCGCCTGACGGAAAATCACCTGGAAGTCCTTGATCGCCTTCAAGTCCTTGGACAATCGCCCGCGCCCCACCGCCGTCCCCGCCGTGCCGCCCTCGCCGCCACCTTCGGCGTAGGACAGATAGACCAGGCGGTCCTGCTTGAAGTCCGGCGACAACACCACATCCAGCAACCCGCCCTGGCCCTTGGCCCAGACCTGCGGCACGCCGCCCAGGGGCGCCGAGAGCTTGCCGTCGGCGCCGACCAGCCGCAGGTTGCCGGGGCGCTCGGTCACCAGAATGCCCTGGCGGTCCGGCAGGAACGCCAGGGCCCAGGGGTGGTCCAGGCCCTCGACCAGCGGGGTCAGGCTCAGCGGGCCCAGCTCGCTCTGCAACTGTTGGGTAGCGGCCACCGCGGGTAGCGCGCTGCCCAGAACAAGGCTGGCGCAGACTGTCGCCAAGAGGGTTTTACGCAACATGCACGATTCCTTCTGTCGATAAAAAGGTTTCCGCCCGGGGCCGGCATCGGCCTCGGGCGGTCAGCGTTTATCGCTGCTGTTGGTTACGGGGTGGGGTCACGGGTGTCGGATCGATGATCCGCGGCTGGGTGATGGTGCGCGGGTAACCGTTGCCGATGCCGCCGTTCTCCAGGGTCGGAGGGCGTTGCACCGGTACTGGATTAACCCCACGGACAGCCGGGGCACTGGGCTGGGTGCCCTGCATGCTGTTGGGGTTGGCCCGACGTATCGGGCTGTTGTAGGGATTGTTGTTGCTGCCGGGCAGGTTCTGCGCCAGCAGCATGGCGGGCGCCGGGCTGCTATCCGCGAACGCCTGGGGCGTGGCGAACGCCGCGATGCTGGCCCCGCTCATCAGGGCGAACACGGCAAGACCGCGAAGCAGGTTGTTCATGGCGACCCTCCTGGATGACGACGAGTTATCGCATTCGAGTCCAGGCTACGTCGCAGGTTCGGCCTTGTTAATTAAATAATCCGTCAGACATGTAACACGAGTTATCGGCTCGCCCGAAGAGGCGATACAGATCCCGAAAGCTGCCGCTCAGGCATCAAGGCCAGGCCAGGCGGCAGTGGATCACGACATAGACGGATTGGGAGGCGGTAGGCGCGGACAGGCCTTGAAAGACTTATCGCGGGCAANCCCGCGATCAGCGATTCGCCATCCGGCGAATCAGATGAAGATGAACAGCAGCAACAACCCAGCGAAGATCGCCCACTTTTCCAGGTAATAAAGCTTGCGGTTGCGCTTTTTCAGCTCTTTGCCGCGCAGGCGGATCTTGTACAGCTTGGTGAAGGCGCGGTTCAGGCCCCCGGTGCGGTCGCCGGCATCGTTGGGCGAGCCGGCGGCGGCCATCACGGTGCGGCTGAACCAGCGGTTGAAGGCGGCGGCCCAGCGGTACTTCATCGGCCGCTCCACGTCGCAGAACAGGATGATGCGGTTCTGCTCGGTGGTGTTTTCCGCGTAGTGGATGTAGGTCTCGTCGAACATCACCGCCTCGCCATCACGCCAGTGATACTTCTCACCGTCGACATTGATGTAGCAACCGGCACTGTTGGGCGTTTCCAGGCCCAGGTGGTAACGGTAGGAACCGGCATAAGGGTCGCGATGGCGCACCAGCTTCGAGCCCGGCGGCAGTTCGGCGAACATCGCCGCCTTGATCGAACCGATGCTTTGCACCAGTTCGGTGGTCCGCGGGCACAGCTTCATCGCCGAAGGATGGCTGTCGCCGTACCACTTCAGGTAGAAGCGCTTCCAGCCGGTCTTGAAGAACGAGTTGAAGCCGACGTCGTCGTACTGCTCCGAACGCTTGATCTCACCGGCCCTGAGCAGGCTCTGGCCTTCGGCGCGGATTTCTTCCCAGTGCGCCTGCAGCGGGCTCAGGTCGGGAAAGTCGGCCGGATCGAGGTATGGACGGTTGGGGATCTTCGAGAACAGATAAAGGAAGCAGTTGATGGGGGCCAGGAAGGTCGAGTGATCACTCAGCTGGCGGCCCAGTTTATGGCGCACGCGACCACGCAGGTGCACATACGCGATGGATAGAACGTAAACAGCGGCAATGATGAGTTTCACGGAAATCGTCACATGTCAGAAGAGAACATACTGCGCCCCGCTAGGGCCACCTGGGCCGAGGGGGTCATGTGCAGCGTCCGAAAGCGATAAGAGGTCCTGATGGTACGTCCCTGAACCCATGCCAATGATGGCATGTGGCAACTGGTCGGCATTTTAGCCACAGTTTGTAACCAAAGGTTAACTCCCATTTGTGAAAATGTGTCCGCCTACCGTGCCACGACCTAAGTCGCATTGCCCGGGGCAAATCCGCAGCGGCGACTTTTACAACGGCAGACGCTTACCGGCCTGTATGAAAAATCCGTGGCTCGCTGTCATACAACTGCCCGCGCACATATGCGACAATGCGCGCCAAATTCCAACATGAACTCCCGCATTTTTTGCTCGGCAGCTTGGCCCATGCCTCAAAGCTGCTGTCGACGTATGCCCGCTGGCTCAGCTCAACCCCGACCCGGTCCTGCCCTGGAGAGACTCCAGACAGGGTTTTCCAATCGGTGTCAGCCGTTTCATGTCAGCTCTAAATCACTGATAGGTAAGTAATTGATCTCCACAGCTAACATCACGATGCAGTTCGGCGCCAAGCCGCTATTCGAGAACGTTTCGGTCAAGTTCAACGGCGGCAACCGCTATGGCCTGATCGGCGCCAACGGTTGCGGCAAATCGACTTTCATGAAGATCCTCGGCGGCGACCTCGAGCCGTCCGGCGGCCAGGTCATGCTGGAGCCGAACGTTCGCCTGGGTAAACTGCGCCAGGACCAGTTCGCCTACGAAGAATTCACCGTGATCGACACCGTGATCATGGGTCACGAAGAGCTGTGGAAGGTCAAGGCCGAGCGCGATCGCATCTACTCGCTGCCGGAAATGAGCGAAGAAGACGGCATGGCCGTGGCCGAGCTGGAAACCGACTTCGCCGAGATGGACGGCTACACCGCCGAATCCCGCGCCGGTGAACTGCTGCTGGGCCTGGGCATTCCCCTGGAACAGCATTTCGGCCCGATGACCGAAGTGGCTCCGGGCTGGAAACTGCGGGTCTTGCTGGCCCAGGCCCTGTTCTCCGATCCGGAAGTGCTGCTGCTCGACGAACCGACCAACCACCTGGACATCAACACCATCCGCTGGCTGGAAACGATTCTGACGGCGCGTAACAGCACCATGATCATCATTTCCCACGACCGTCACTTCCTCAACAGCGTCTGCACCCACATGGCCGACCTGGACTACGGTGAGCTGCGCCTGTTCCCGGGCAACTACGACGAGTACATGACCGCGGCGACCCAGTCCCGCGAGCAGCTGCTGTCGGACAACGCCAAGAAGAAAGCCCAGATCGCCGAGCTGCAGACCTTCGTCAGCCGCTTCTCGGCCAACGCCTCGAAAGCCAAGCAGGCCACCTCCCGCGCCAAGCAGATCGACAAGATCCAGCTGGCCGAGGTCAAGCCATCGAGCCGCGTCAGCCCGTTCATCCGCTTCGAACAGACCAAGAAGCTGCACCGCCAGGCCGTGACCATCGAGCAGATGTCCAAGGGCTTCGACGGCAAGACCCTGTTCAAGAACTTCAGCTTCACCGTCGAAGCCGGCGAGCGCGTGGCGATCATCGGCCCGAACGGTATCGGCAAGACCACCCTGCTGCGCACCCTGATGGGCGAGCTGACCCCGGACGCCGGTTCGGTGAAGTGGACCGAAAGCGCCGAGCTGGGCTACTACGCCCAGGACCACGCCCATGACTTCGAAGACGACGTCAGCCTGTTCGACTGGATGGGCCAATGGACTCAAGGCGAGCAGATCATCCGTGGCACCCTGGGCCGCATGCTGTTCTCCAACGACGAGATCCTCAAGTCGGTGAAAGTCATCTCCGGTGGTGAACAGGGCCGCATGCTGTTCGGCAAGCTGATCCTGCAAAAGCCCAACGTACTGGTGATGGACGAACCGACCAACCACCTGGACATGGAATCCATCGAGGCGCTGAACCTGGCGCTGGAAAACTACCCGGGCACCCTGATCTTCGTCAGCCACGACCGTGAGTTCGTATCGTCCCTGGCCACTCGCATCATCGAGCTGAGCCCGAACGGCGTGACCGACTTCAGCGGCACCTACGACGACTACCTGCGCAGCCAGGGCGTGGTGTTCTAAGGAACACCCGTTGGTTGCCGATCTGAAAGCCCCGTCCCTGTGACGGGGCTTTTTTTGTGCGGCTATAAAAGCATCGCGAGCAAACGGGCGTTGACCGACTGCTCCTGCAGCGACGCAAACCGCTTTTTGTAGGAGCGAGCTTGCTCGCGATAGCAGTCCTGCAAGCCACATCGATGTTGAATGTATCGGCCTCATCGCGGG
>NZ_JBQENK010000001.1:0-56278 GCF_052044735.1 Pseudomonas sp. 22526 | reverse complement strand
CCCGCGATGGCGTCCTCCCTAGTCCCATAAATAGCCGGCCATAAAGAAATCGTTAGCCTGCTTCCTTTTATTTCCAGCCCGAGCCATGATGCAGTTCTCCAACCGCCCGCCCGCGAACGAGCCCTCATGTCTGCGCAACAAAAGCCCGTGCCCAGCTCCATGGCGATCACCCTGCAGATCGTCTCCATAGTCTTCTATACCTTTATCGCGTTTCTCTGCATCGGCCTGCCGATCGCGGTACTGCCCGGTTATGTCCACGAGGAACTGGGCTTCAGCGCGGTGGTGGCCGGGCTGACCATCGGCGCGCAGTACCTGGCCACCCTCCTCAGCCGGCCCATGGCCGGGCGCCTGTCGGACAACCTCGGCACCAAGCGGGCGATCGTCTACGGCCTGGCGGGGATTTTCCTCAGTGGGTTGCTGACCCTGGCCTCCACCCTGCTGCAGGCATTGCCGCTGCTCAGCCTGGGCATCCTGCTGCTGGGACGCCTGCTGTTGGGGGTGGCCCAGGGCCTGATCGGCGTGGGCACCATCAGCTGGTGCATGGGCCAGGTCGGCGCCGAACACACCGCGCGCTCGATTTCCTGGAACGGCATCGCCTCCTATGGTGCGATTGCCATCGGCGCGCCGCTGGGGGTGGTGATGGTCGCCGACTACGGTTTCGAAAGCCTGGGGCTGGCCCTGTCGCTGCTGGCGGCCCTGGCCCTGCTGCTGATCCGCAACAAGCCGTCGGTGCCGGTGATCCGTGGCGAACGCCTGTCATTTCGCGCGGTGTTCGGCCGTATCGCGCCCTACGGCGCCGGCCTGAGCCTGGCCTCCATCGGCTACGGCACCCTGACCACCTTTATTACCCTGTTCTACCTCAGCCGCGGCTGGACCGGCGCGGCCTATTGCCTGACGGTATTCGGCATCTGCTTCATCCTCTCGCGCCTGCTGTTCATCTCCAGCATCAGCCGCTTTGGCGGCTACCGCGCGGCCATCGCCTGCATGAGCATCGAGACCCTGGGCCTGATCCTGCTGTGGCTGGCGCCCTCGACGGCGTTCGCCATGATTGGCGCCGGGCTCGCCGGGTTCGGCCTGTCATTGGTGTACCCGGCGCTGGGGGTGGAAGCGATCAAGCAGGTGCCCAGCACCAGCCGCGGTGCCGGCCTGAGCGCCTACGCGGTGTTTTTCGACCTGGCGCTGGCGATTGCCGGCCCTCTGATGGGCGCGGTGGCGTTGAACCTGGGTTATTCGTGGATTTTCTTCTGCGCGGCGCTGCTGTCCCTCAGCGCCCTGGGCCTGACCCTGCTGCTCATGCGCCGGGCCGACGCCTGAATCACTGATCCGCGGTCTGCATCCCGGCCCGGCTCGGCTTGCCCAAGGCATGGGCAAAGAAGCGGCCGGCCTCGGCAATCAGGTTGCGGTGGATGTCCTCGCGGTCGACGCCATCGGCGTCGGTGCATAAGGCCGGCATGCTCAGCAACTGCTCCTCGCTGCACGGCGCCATGAACACGAAGTGCCCGGCCCCGGCCAACAGCCTGAAGTCCGGCGCCACCGGCAACTTGCGGGCCAGGGCCGCGGCGTTCTTGTCCAGGGCCACCAGCTTGTCGACGTCGCCGCTGTACAGCAGCACCGGTACATGCACGCCGGACAGAGTCTGCCGCCCGAACTTGAGGCTCAGCGGCGCCATCAGCAGCAAGGCCCGGACCCGCGGATCGGCGACCGGTTGCAGGTCGTCGCGATCGACGATCAGCTCGCCCAGGGTATTGCAGGCATCGTGATCGTCGGGGCGCTCCTGGCAGTAGCGGCGCAAGCGGTCCAGGTCGGGGGTCGCCCCGGACAGGATCAGCGCGGTTTCGCCGCCGGCCGAGTAACCTATGACCCCAACCTGCCCGGCATTGACGAAAGGCGACAGCATCGGGTCGGCCAGGGTCGCGGTGATGGCTTCGGAAATCTGGATCGGCCGGCCATAGAGATTGCTCAGGGTGCCCAGCCGGCTGTGATCCTTGTAGTTGTCGCCCGGGTGAATCACCGCCACCACCACGAAGCCCTTGCGCGCCAGCGAGGTGGCCAGGTCGTGCAGGGCCAGCGGCGTGCCGGTATTGCCGTGGGACAGCATCAACAGCGGAAAACGGCCGATGGCGACCTTCGAATCCCGGGAGGCGGCAATCTGATAACCCTCGACCTTGCTGCTGTGCTCGATGCCGGTGGAGGGATAGAAGGCAATGGCGCGCATCGGCTGCTGATCCAGCGGGTCGAGAAAACTCATCTCGTGGAAACCCACGCTCCAGTGCGGATGGGGCGCGGGTGCGGCGTGCACGATAATCGGGCCGCCGAGCAGGCAGATCAGTGACATTGCCCAAAGACGCATCATGGATGCACCACCTTCCCTACCTGATGAAAACGCCGATTCATTGCTTCACTGGCCAGGGTTTCGCTGGCCTGATACCTGAAGTTATCGGGGCTGGGTCAAACCAGCGCATGACCTGCATAACCCGCGCCAGAATAAAAACGCGAACACGAAAAACTCCGTATTCCGCTGCCTGGAGGGCATCAGAATACAGAGTTTAAAGGGCGTTGCCTGGGGCGTAAGCGACTTTTACACAAGCCTTACGCCGCAGCGAAAAGTTGCTCGCTGATTTGCGTCCGGGCGTCGCTCAAAGCCTTGTTGCGGGCTTCGTCGCCATAAGACAGGCCTTGGGCGCGGACGAATTCGATGTCGGTGATACCTAGGAAGCCAAACAGCACCTTCAGGTAGTCCTCGTGACCCACGCCAGTAGCCTGGCCGGCATGCAGGCCGCCTGCAGTAGACACCACCACGATTTTCTTGCCGCCGCACAGGCCTTTAGGGCCTGTTTCTTCGGTATAGCTGAAGGTCTGGCCAGCGACAACGATGCGGTCGATCCAGGCCTTGAGTTGGGTCGGGATGGTGAAGTTGTACATAGGTGCGGCGATCACCACGGCGTCAGTCGCGAGGAATTCGGCCAGGGTCGAAGCGCTCAGCTCGGCTTCGTGCTGCTGGGCGGCGTTGCGCACTTCGGCCGGGGTGCCGGCGGCCACCAGGGTGGCGGAGCTGAAGTGGCTGATGGCGTCGGCGTCCAGGTCGCGGTAGGTCACCTCAACGCTGGCGTCGGCGTTTCTCCAGGCCTTGACCACGCTATCGCTCAGCTGACGGGAAGCCGAGTTGTCACCAAGGATGCTCGAATCGATATGCAACAGTTTCATCTGGGATTCTCCAAGTGAGGATCGCCACCAGGCGATCAATTGAGCACAATCCTACAGATGAAACCAATAGCTGATTATTCGGCTAAAATGCGATAGCTTGTCCCATCAGCAGGACAGTCGAGTCACTCTATGCAAGACCTCAACGATCTTTATTACTTCGCCAAGGTGGTGGAAGCCGGCGGTTTCGCCGCCGCCGGGCGTTTACTGGGGGTTCCCAAATCCCGTTTGTCGCGGCGTATCGCCGAGCTGGAGGAGCGGCTGCATACCCGGCTGCTGCAACGCACCACCCGCCAATTGAAGCTGACCGCGGTCGGCGAACGTTACCTGCGCCACTGCCAGGCCATGCTGCTGGAAGCGGAAATGGCCGACGAAGCTGTGGCCAGCATGTCCAGCGAACCTCGCGGGCGCCTGCGGGTGTCCTGCCCGGTGGGCCTGGCCCATCATATGCTGCCGACCGTCATCAGTTCCTTTCTCGAGCAATATCCCCAGGTCCAGCTGGACATGCAGCTGCTCAACCGCCGGGTCGATGTGGTCGCCGAAGGCATCGACGTGGCACTGCGGGTTCGCGAGCATGGCGACGAAGACCCGTTGCTGGTGACCCGGCGCCTGCGCCAGGCACAGACCGTGATGGTCGCCAACCCGGCATTCGCTCGCGAGTGGCCGATCCACAGCCCCGAAGACCTGCACAAGGTGCCGGTGCTGGGTGCCCTGGAGGCCGATCGCATGGTGCATCTGCGCATGCTCGACGCCCAGGGCGAGAAATGCGACCTGGTCCTGGAGGCGCGCCTGGGCATCGACGACTTTCTCGTGCGCCGTTCCTGCGCCCTCGCCGGCCTTGGCTGTACCATCCTGCCGATGATGTATTGCGAGGAAGAACTGCAGACCGGGCAACTGGTGCAACTGCTGCCCGAGTGGTCGCTGCCTGGCGGTTGGCTGCAGGCGGTCTACCCTCACCGGCGCGGTGTATTGCCAGCGGTAAGGGCCTGGATCGAGCATGTCAGCGACGCCTTCAAAGGCTGCGGGGACCGCACACTGTGACAGCGCGACAAAAGGAAAAAACCATGACTGAAGCGGATGTGGCGCAATTCTGCCTGGACTTGCCGGGCGCGCGCGAAGACTACAAATGGGGCGGTGTGCGGGTGTTTTCCGTGGCCGGCAACAAGATGTTCGCCCTGCAGAACCTGCGGGGCGAATCACTGGCGTTCAAGGTGGACAAGGAGCTGTTCCTCGGCCATGTCGACCGCCCCGGCATCGCGCCGGCGCCGTACCTGGCCCGGGCGCACTGGATCATCATGCAGACGCCCTACCCGCTGGGCGCCGGCGAACTGCGGGACTTGTTGCAGCGTTCCCACCAGTTGGTGGTGAGCAAGCTGCCCAAGCGGGTACAGGTCGGCCTATTGCTTTAGGCTCTGTACGACAAGTGGCTGCGCTCGCTCATGCTGCGTTAAAAACAGGCTCGGAATGCTCATTTAGGCCCCTAAACTCCGCTTCCTCGCCTGTTTTTGCCTTGCCTGACCTTCGCTCGCCGACTTTTCGTAAAGAGCCTAGAACAGCGAGAACAGGCTGCCTTCAAGAAACAGCCGGTCGATCCAGAACACCTGGTGCAGCAGCACGATCAGCCAGAACACCAGTTGATAGGACAGCTTGCGGGTCTTGTGGCGAAACGCCTGCTGCGCCAGCAAGGCGCCTGGCCAGCCGCCGGCCAGCTCCACCGCGTGCAGGACGTTTTCCGGGGTCCGCCAGCTGTCGCTGCGGGCCTTGCGCTTGTCGCTCCAGTAGAGGAAGAACGTCAGCACGCTGACCGCGCCATAGGCCGCCAGCGGCACCCAGGAAATCCCCTTCACGCCCAACAGCAGCGAACCGCACAAGGGCAAGGCACAGAGCAGTAGGAAAACCACCGCCTTGAGCCGTGGCTGCTGGATCCGTGCCCCGGCGACGTTGCCGGGGCGGTTCGGGTTGCGTGCGTCCATCAGGAATGGACCGCGGTCCAGTCGACCCAGCCGAACTGCCAGGTGGCGAGGATCACCAGGCCGAAGGCAATGCGGTACCAGGCAAAGGCCGCGTAGCTGTGGTTGGCGATGAACTTGAGCAGGCCCCTGACCGCGATCATCGCGAAGATGAACGAGGTGATGAAACCGACGGCGAACACCGGCAGGTCGTCCGGCTGGAACAGGTTGCGGTACTTGTAGCCCGAGTAGACCGCGGCACCGACCATGGTCGGCATGGCCAGGAAGAACGAGAACTCGGTGGCGGTCTTGCGCGACAGGCCGAACAGCAGGCCGCCGATGATGGTGGAGCCCGAGCGCGAAGTGCCTGGAATCATCGCCAGGCACTGGGCGAAACCGACCTTCAAGGCATCTTTCCAGCTGATCTCGTCCACTGTGTTGGCGTGGATTTCATGCTTCCGGCGCTCGGCCCAGAGCATGACCACGCCACCCACCACCAGCGCCGTGGCGACGGTGATCGGGTTGAACAGGTATTCATGGATCAGGTCGGCGAAAATCACCCCCAGCACCACGGCGGGCATGAAGGCGATCAGCAGGTTGATGGTGAAACGCTGGGCGTTGCGCTGGGTCGGCAGGCCAGTGACCACATCGAGGATCTTGCGGCGAAACTCCCAGACCACCGCGAGAATGGCCCCCAGCTGAATGATGATGTTGAACGCCATGGCGCGCTCGCCACCGAAGTTGAGCAAGTCCGCAACGATAATCTGGTGGCCTGTACTGCTGATGGGCAGAAACTCTGTCAGCCCTTCCACAATCCCTAAAATCAATGCCTGTACGGCGGTCCAAAGCTCCATCAATCCCCCGAAGGTCATGCCGTGGCATGCCTTTTAGTTTTTCTTCAATGTTCACTGACGCGTGCGTTGCGACTTCGCAGCCGCAATAGGATCATCATCGCCCTTGAAAATTCCGTGAAAAATCAGCCGGATTCAGGTTTTTCGCGATGAGGCCGAAATCCTAGCAGACATACTCGATAAACGCTGTCGCGTTGAGAGAATCGGCTGGACCTGACTGCAAGGAGCGCATGACGGATGTACGGGGTGTTTCCATTACAAGAACAACAATCGGGAGTGACAGATTCATGAACAGCTTACGCAGAATGTCGATCAGCCGCCGGCTGTGGCTGATCCTGATTGTAGCGGTACTGATGCTGATGACCCTGGGCATGCTGATGCTCAAGCAGATCCACGACGACCTGTACCAGGCCAAGGCCCAGAAGACCCAGCATGTGGTGCAGACCGCCAACGGCGTGCTGGCCTATTTCCAGGGCCTGGAAAGCGCCGGCAGCCTCGATCGCGCGACGGCGCAGAAGCAGGCACTGAGCGCCATACGCGGGCTGCGCTACGACCAGAGCGACTACTTCTGGATCAACGACCTGACCCCGGTCATGGTCATGCACCCGGCCAACCCCAAGCTCGACGGCCAGAACCTCTCGGCGATTCGCGATCCCGACGGCTTTGCCGTGTTCAACGAAATGGTGGCCATCGCCAAGGCCAAGGGCGCCGGCATGGTCAACTATCGCTGGCCGAAACCGGGCGCCAGCGAAGCGGTGCAGAAGACCTCCTATGTCCAGCTGTTCCAGCCCTGGGGCTGGATCATAGGTTCGGGGGTGTACATCGATGACGTGCAGGCCGAGTTCCGCAGCCAGGTGGTGAAAGCCTCGGTGGTCGGCATCGCCATTGCCCTGATCATGGCCCTGCTGGTGCTGCTGATCGCCCGCAGCATTGTCCGTCCGCTGCAGGAAACCGTGCACGCCATGGCCAATATAGCCAGCGGTGAAAGCGACCTGACCCGCGCCCTCGACACCCACGGCCAGGACGAAGTCACCGAACTGGCCCGGCACTTCAACGGCTTCACCGCCAAGCTGCGTCTTGTCGTCAGCCAGTTGCAGGTGTCGGCCGCAGCCTTGGCGCAATCCTCCGCCGACCTGGGCAGCAACGCCAGCCAGGCCCAGGAACGCAGCCAGCAGCAGTCGCAGCAGATGGAGCTGGTGGCCACCGCCATCAACGAAGTGACCTACGGCGTACAGGACGTGGCGAAGAACGCCGAACACGCCGCCAGCGAGATGCGCGACGCCGAAGCCCAGGCCCAGCAGGGCCAGGTCAATATCGACGGCAGCCTGCAACAGATCGACCGGCTGTCGGCCACCATCGACCAGGCGGTGGAAGTGATTCGCACCCTGGCCCAGGAAAGCACCCAGATCGGCAGCGTGCTGGAGGTGATCCACTCGATCGCCGAGCAGACCAACCTGCTGGCGCTCAACGCGGCGATCGAAGCCGCCCGTGCCGGCGAACAGGGGCGTGGCTTTGCCGTGGTGGCCGATGAGGTACGCCTGCTGGCCCAGCGCACGCAGAAGTCCACCGCCGAGATCCAGTCGATGATCGAGCGCCTGCAAGGGCACTCGGAAGCCGCGGTGAAAGTCATCGGCGACAGCAGCCGGGCTTCGCAGCAGACCATCGAGCAGGCCGGGCTGGCCGGGGAAAGCCTGAACGCCATCGGCCAGGCCCTGCGCAACCTCAACGGGCTGAACGCCTCCATCGCCAGCGCCACCCTGCAACAGGCCCATGTGGTCGAAGACATCAACCAGAACGTGACCCAGGCCGCCGGCCTGTCCCACAGCACCGCCCTGGCGGCCGAGCAGTCCAGTGCCGCCAGCCTGCACCTCAAGGAGCTGAGCGAGCAGCTCAACGGCCTGTTGCGCCAGTTCCGGGTCTGAGGCTGTGCGTGGCGGGGTTCGCCCCGCCACGGTTTGCGGCCTTCACTAACATGCAAGGCCGCTTCTGGTTACAATCCGCACCCTCCTCCGCTTCCAGGTAGTTTTCATGTCCGGGCTTGAACTGTTCGCCGCTGCACTCGGCGTGATCGCCGTCTGGCTGACAGTCAGACAGAACCCCTGGTGCTGGCCGATCGGCCTGGTCATGGTGCTGCTGTACAGCTGGATCTTCTTCGAGGTGAAGCTGTATTCGGACATGCTGCTGCAAGTGGTCTACGCCGCCCTGCAACTCTATGGCTGGTGGCAATGGACCCGCGGCGGCGCCAGTCATCAGGGGCGTCCGGTCAGCCTGCTGGCGCCCCGCTCGATGCTGTTCGGCCTGAGCCTCGGGGCCATCGGCAGCCTGCTGCTGGGAGCGGCCATGGCCCATTGGACCGATGCCGCGCAACCCTGGCTGGACGCCGCGCTGACCGGCTTCAGCCTGGTGGCGCAGTGGTGGATGGCGCAGAAACGCGTGCAATGCTGGCCGTTGTGGATTGCCGTCGACGTGATTTTTGTCGGCCTGTTCATCTACAAGGACCTGTACCTGACCGCGGCGCTGTACGGGCTGTTCACCCTGCTGGCCGTGCAGGGCTGGCGCGCCTGGCGGGCCGACCCGGCGTTGCGCCCGGCATGAAGGTCCTGGTCCTGACCGGCCCCGAGTCCAGCGGCAAAAGCTGGCTCAGCGGCCACTTGCAGGCACGCTTCGGTGGCATCCAGGTGGGCGAGTACGTCCGCCATTTCATCGAGCAGAACCGGCGCGACACCTGCCTGGCGGATATCCCGGAGATCGCCCGCGGCCAGTTGGCCTGGGAAGACCAGGCCCGGGCGCAACACCCGTCGCTGCTGATTCTCGACACTCACCTGCTGAGCAATATGCTCTGGAGCCAGACCCTGTTCGGTACCTGCCCGGACTGGCTGGAACCCGAACTGCTGGCTCGCTGCTATGACTTGCACCTGCTACTCTCCCCCGAAGATGTCGGCTGGAGCAACGACGGCCAGCGCTGCCAACCCGAGCTGAGCGAGCGCCTGGCCTTCTTCAAGGCCACCGGTGATTGGCTGGTGCAACACCAGCAGCCCTTCGAAGTGATTCGCGGCGACTGGGAAGCCCGTCGGCAACGGGCATTCGAGCTGGTCGAGCGCCTGCTTCAGGGTTAGCCGAATCCTTCTCCTGTCCGCATTTTTTCTCCTCTGCTGGCGAGAAAAATGTCCATCCCTGAAACACCCGCCGCTGCGTAAAACGGCCAGATCAAAGGGCTTCTCACTGCCCTTCGGCCATCTGTTAAAACGCTGATACAACCCGCCGCGAGCCCCCCGATCCAGAGCCTCGCCATGGCAATACCGGGCTGCCGAAGGCGACAGTGGTCTCATCCTTGAAACACCCCTGCCCCAGCAACACTCCTGGTTATGCGTAACCTGTTGAATTTTTGAAACAATCAAAAAGCGGCACGGCTTCTGCTCTCTACCCTCGCAACGCTGACTAGGGCCAGCGATAGAAGAAGGGAATGCTGCCGTGGAGAATCGCAATTCAGCTCTGACCCACCTCCTGCTGATCAGCTGTGCCATCGGCTCGCTGCTCAGCCTTCCGCTCCAGGCTGCCGACGACATCAGGGACGGCAGGATTATTCTCGACCGTGACGTGCAACCTCGTAGCGTCGGCCGCCCTCCGCTGCATCCAGATCCCTACCCGACCACCGTCAATGCCAACCCTTCGGCCCGGGTCAAACAGATGACCAGCAACACCGAATTGAGCGACGGCGACTTTGCCGGGGTCAGCAGCGGTTCCACGATCAGCGGCAGTGTCATGCCCAACGGCGTCAACCTGCAGGGGCTGAACAGCGTCACCAACCCCAACGGCCTGACCGGCATGAGTGCCGGCCACGGCGGCGGCAGCGGTGGCGCCATCTCCGGCACCATCAACCGCTCGCTGAATTCTGGCCTGGCTCCTTTGGGCAGACTGGCCGGAGGCCAATGAGATGATTCGCACCCTCGTATTGCTTGCCCTGTTCGGCTGCCCTTCGGCAATGGCCGACCCAGGCATCCAGGCGGTGGACACCGCCACCCTGCACAACTCCGGCGCCCGCTACAACGGCAACTTCAACGTCAACCAGGCCGCCGGCGACCAGCAGCAACAGACCAACACGCGCGCCATCGCCATCGGCACCGACGCCCAGGCCACCACAGTGGTGCGGCAGAAGCTCGGCACACCGGCCAGCAGCGCGATCGACGCCAGCAGCAGCATCGGCGGCAACGCTTTCAGTAACGGCAACGGGGTCCTGGGCGTGAACCAGGGAGCCGGCGCCAACAACCAGATGGTCAACGCAATGCGGGTGGGCATCAGTGCCCAGCCGCAAAGCATCGACGACAGCGTCCTGTCCCAGCAGAACGTGGCGCTGTTACCAGGCTCGGGAGCAACTGAGGCTTCCAAAGGCAGCCGCCAGGTCGTTACCAGCGACCAGGCCTTCACCGGCAGCCGGGGAGTGATTCAGGTGAACCAGAGTGCCGGGGTGGGGAACCGAATGGCTAACACCCTGAGCATACGGGTCGCTGACTGACCCGCAGCAGTGCGATTGGAAAGTACCAACACTTAACCAACTAATAAGCACGGAGAAACACCATGAAACCTACAATGGCTCTCAAGCCACTGGTTTTTGCACTTGCCGCAGTGATGGCAATCGCTGCACATGCAGGTGGTAATGACGACAACCACGGAGGTCACGGCGGCCACGGTGGTCATGGCGGTCACAATGGTCACCACGGCGGTCACGGTGGCCATGGCGGTCATGGAGGCAACGACGGTCTGGACCTCAAAACCAAGCTGCAACTCACCGCCGGCGCCGTGGCCAACGTGACCGACGAGCAGTTCAGCTCGGGCAACAGCGTCAAAAACCGCGGCACCCAAAACGACGCCGACGCCAGCGACTCGATGAACAACTCCAACGGCAACATGGGCGCCAACGTGGCCGCCGGCTCCGGCAACCAACAAGACAACGCCGTCGCCCTGGCCACCGCCGATGAAAGCTTCATCTTCGGCAGCGCGGTAGCCACTTCCAGCGCAACCCAGACCAACACCAACAACACGGTGAAAAACTGGTCCACGCAAAACAACGCAACACTCGACAATGCTGGCAACGGCGGCTCCGGCAACATCGGCATCAACGTCACCGCCGGCGACTTCAACCAACAGAAAAACAACCTGGCAATCGCCGTATCCGGCGGGCGCGTAGCGACCGCATCGGCTTCGGCCGACCAGACCGTCACTGGCCTGGACGTGGATAACAAGGGTGTACGTACCTACAAAAAAGACACCCTCACCAGCGAGTTCAATGCCTCCGGCACCTACAAAGGCACCGGCTACGGCAAGATCCAGGGCGACGACGATCACCATGGTGGTGGTCATCATGGCTACAACGACGATCGTCGTGGCGGCCACGATAACGACGATCAGAAATTCACCTTCAAGGAACAAGGCACGATCGAACTTTCCGGCGTCTGGACGAAGCAAGTGCTGACCAAAGACGGCTGGAAAAACCCTGTGATCAACAACGCGTCGATGTCTGGCTCGATGAACGGCTTCTCCGGCAACGGCGGCGCCAACGTCTCGGCAGGTGCCGGCAACCAACAAAGCAACTCGCTGTCCATCGCTGCCGGCTGCAGAGCCTGCCTGTAATCACGATAGTGACGAAAGCCCCGGAAACGGGGCTTTCCCACAGCCTCACAAGGAGTGTCGATCATGCGAGTTGCCGCCCTCTCCTTTCTGCTGTGCCTGGCGGGCCTGACTCAGGCTGCGCAGATGCCGGTGGCCGTGCTGCCTGGCGGAAACCTGGTGTACAAGCAGGTGCAAAGCGTGCGGGAGCGCAAATTCGCCGACCTGGTCGAGCAGAAAACCGACTTCAGCTGCGGCGCTGCCGCACTGGCGACGGTGCTGCGCCAGGCCTACTGGCTCGACGTCGATGAGGAGCACGTCATCAAAGGCATGCTGGCCACCGCTGACCAGGACCTTGTGCGCACCCAGGGCTTCTCCATGCTGGACATGAAGCGCTACCTGGAAAGCATCGGCATGCGCGCCCGGGGCTACCGGATACCTCCCGACAAACTGCAGGCGGTCTCCATTCCAGTGGTGGTACTGATGGACATTCGTGGTTACAAGCACTTCGTGGTCATGCAGCGGGCACAGAAAGACTGGGTCTATATCGGCGATCCCGTCCTGGGCCATAAACGCTACTCCCACGAAGACTTTGTCAAAGGCTGGAACGGTATCGTCTTCGCCATCGTCGGCCCCGGCTACGACAAGGCCAACGCCTTGCTCGACCCGCCCAACCCGCTGACGGCCAAGAACAAGCTGGATACCTTCAACCCGGTCAAAGACGCAGAACTGATGGAATTCGGTTTCATTCAGAGCGACTTCTTCTAGGGTCGCCCTAAGGATAAAGGGGCAGGATGCTCCGGGAGCAGCAGATGAAAAGCGCGTACTGGCTGGCCGCCGCCTGCCTGGTAACAAGTCTTCCTGCGTACGCTTATGCAGGGTTCAAGCCTATAGAAATCAAGGACCAGGAACTCTCCGAGCTCCGTGGGCGCTACGTCATGCCGGGGCGGATCATCAGCTTCGGCATTGTCATGAGCAGCACCTGGCGCAACGCCTCGGGGGATCTGATCGGGGCCACGACCTCGATGCAGATCCAGCAATCGACGATCAAACCGGAATTCTACGTTTCCACGATCAAGGAAGCCGGCAACGGCTCGACGCCGACCCAAGGCTCGGGCAACGTGATCGGCGGCGCGGGCCTGGCCACCACCCAGGGTGTGACCCAGAGCGTACGCGCGGCGGGCGATGGCAATAGCGCCTATAACAACGTCTCCATCGACGTCAAGGAAGCCAGCCATGCTCCGGCGCTGGTGCCGGCGCAAGGCCAGCTGTTGATGAGCGGGCAAACCATCAGCGGCAGCAATGCCGCGGGCAGCGTGGCCGTGTCCGCCACCGGCGGTGGCATCCAGATGGCCATCCAGGCCAATAACAACCAGGGCTCGGCCCTGCAACAAGTGGCCCAGGGCGGCTTGCTGCAGAACACTCGCCTGCTGGGCGACAGCAACCTGGTCAGCAACATGACCCAACTGAACGTGGTGCTCAACAATAACGGGGCGAGTACTGGCGCTTTGGACTGCAACCTGACCCAGCTCAAGGGTCTTCGCAACCTGGGATATTGAACTACGCTGATTCTCGATCATTAGGCTCAAAGGGACGGCTTACTCATGTATCGATCAGTCTCGCTGCGCGCGGTTGTATGTTTGAGCACGCTCTTCCCGGCCACACTGCTGCAGGCAGCGCCTGATGCCGACGTAGAGGCCCTGAAACAAGAATTACTGGAGCTTAAGCAACGTTACGAAGTGCAGCAGAAAGCCCTGGCGGTATTGGAACAGCGGGTTCGCCAGGTCGAGGAGCAACCGGCGGCGCCACCGCCGAAACGCCTGGCCAAGTCGCCAGCGGACATGCGTGGCAACCAGCAAGTGGCCGGGACCACGAGCAAAGGCCCGACCCCGACCGGCGGCAGCTCTTATGGGGAATCACTCAAGGATGACTCGCAACCGGCGCAGAGCGTGTCCAACCTGTACGACGAAGCCAGCGGCTTCTTCGGCGGCGGCAAGTTCAGTGTCGAGACCGGCCTGACCTACTCCCGTTATGACACCCGGCAGCTGATTCTCAACGGCTTCCTGGCGCTGGACTCGATCTTCCTCGGCAACATCAACCTGGACCGGATCAAGGCCGACAACTGGACCCTTGATCTCACGGCCCGCTACAACCTGGACAACCGCTGGCAGTTCGACGTCAACGTGCCGGTGATCTACCGCGAATCGACCTACCAGTCCGGCGGCGCCCAGAACGGCGCGGCGGGCGTCACCAGCGAAAAAACCGTGTCCAAGGACCCGACCCTCGGCGACGTGAACTTCGGCATCGCCTACAAATTCCTCGACGAATCGGTCAATACCCCGGATGCGGTGCTGACCTTGCGCGTCAAGGCGCCGACCGGCGAAGAGCCGTTCGGCATCAAGCTGCGCCAGGTCCAGGACAACACCAACCTGTTCGTCCCGGATGACCTGCCGACCGGTAACGGCGTCTGGTCGATCACCCCTGGTATCTCCCTGGTCAAGACCTTCGACCCGGCGGTGCTGTTCGGTACCCTCTCCTACACCCACAACCTGGAAGAATCCTTCGACGACATCAGCTCCACGGTCAACCTGAAGACCCCGGGCAAGGTCAAGCTCGGCGACAGCTTCCAGATCGGCATGGGCATCGCCTTCGCCCTGAACGAGAAGATGAGTATGTCGTTCTCCTTCTCCGACCTGGTCCAGCGCAAGAGCAAGCTCAAGGAAGACGGCGGCGACTGGCAGTCCGTGGTGTCCAGCGATGCCAACGCCGGTTACTTCAACGTCGGCATGACCGTGGCGGCCACCGACAACCTGACCATAGTGCCCAACCTGTCCATCGGACTGACCGACGATGCGCCGGACTTCACCTTCAGCCTGAAATTCCCTTACTACTTCTAAAGCACAGCCGAAAAAAAGGCCCGCGGCGAGGTGATCGCCGCGGGCCTTTTCGTTGCACCGCCCTAGCGGATCTGATGCTTGTGCAGCAAACGGTAGAAGGTCGGGCGCGATACGCCCAGCACCCTGGCCGCGACACTCAGGTTGTCGCTGTGCCGATTCAACACATCGCACAGGGCCTGGCGCTCGGCACGATGCTTGTAGTCCTCCAGCGTGCCCATGGGCGCGATGCTCGCCTGCGGGCTGAGCAGCCCCAGGTCCCGGGCCTCTATCTGCCGGCCCTCGGCCAGCACCAGGCCGCGCCGCACCCGGTTGGCCAGCTCGCGGACATTGCCCGGCCAGTCGTGCTTGCCCATGGCCACCAGTGCGTCCTCGCTGAAACTGCGCGGCCGGCGCCCGGTTTCCAAGCTATAGAAGTGGGAAAAATGGCTGGCCAGCATGCCGATATCGCCATGCCGTTCGCGTAATGGCGCGGTAACCACCTGCAACACGTTCAGGCGGTAATACAGGTCTTCGCGAAAGCGTCCCTTGTCGATCGCCGCCTCGAGGTCGACGTGAGTCGCCGCCAACACCCGCACATCCACCGGAATCGGCTGGCTGCCGCCCACCCGTTCAATGTGTTTTTCCTGCAGGAAGCGCAACAGATTGGCCTGTAGCTCCAGCGGCAGGTCGCCGATTTCGTCGAGAAACAGCGTGCCGCCATGGGCCGCCTCGATACGCCCGACCTTGCGTTGATGGGCGCCGGTGAACGCGCCCTTCTCATGGCCGAACAGTTCGGACTGGATCAGGTGCTCGGGGATCGCCCCGCAGTTGATCGCCACGAAGGGCTTGCTGTGGCGCTGCGACTGCCGGTGCAGGGTCCTGGCCACCAGTTCCTTGCCGGTACCGCTTTCGCCGCGAATCAGCACCGGCGACTCGGTGGGCGCCAGTTTGCTCAAGAGTTTGCGCAGGTCGCGGATCGGTCGGCTATCGCCCAGCAACTCATGCTCGGGCTGAGCGACATGGATGTGCCCCTGGCCACGCAGGCGGGCCATGCCGAAAGCCCGTCCGAGGGTCACCTGGACCCGCGAGACATCGAACGGCAGGGTGTGGAAATCGAAAAACCATTCGCAGACGAAATCGCCGACTTTCTGCAGGCGCAGCACATCCGGGCTGAGCACCGCGATCCACTCGGTACCGCTGCGGCTGATCAGATCCTTGACCGCTTCCGGTCGCTCCAGGTGAAACGGCTGCAAACGCAGCAAACCGACGTCACAACCGCGATCGCCGGCCGCTTCCAGGTCACAACTGTCGACATCCCAGCCCACCGTGCGTAATCCAGGCAGCAGACGATGACAATCGTCGCACGGGTCTACCACTAACAGACGCCGTTGGGCGGTCGCTTCAAGCATGACTGTTCCTTGGCGCCAAAAATAGGAAAAGTTATGAGAAACAGTAGTTTGGCGAACCTGGTTGTAACGTTAGCAATAACTTGACGGGGTCTTGTATCGATTGTTTATAGCGGCAATCACCATTTGGACTAACTGTTACATGGATCCAGGAATCCCTATATTTCCTCGCCGCGAATCTTTCATTCAGCTTTCAAAAGAAGGCTCTGCATCGCGGCTGTGAACAAAAGTTGTAAATTCTGGTCTTTCTATGTGACCTGATCCCTGGTTCGAGACATCAGTACAAGTAACCAGCCGAACGGTAAGCCCAACCGACGGCACATCATTTGATTGGGCACATAGAGAGAAGACCCCATGAACGCCCCGCTCCGTATCAACGAAGCACTTTTGATCGCCGACCGCGCATTCCAGCCATTCCAATGCGTCGCCTGGGCCCCACAAGACGGTAACGGCGAACTGAGCCTGACCGTCATCGACCGCACCAATACCCGTATTGGCCGCAAACAGATTCCAAGCAGCGCCTACTCCGACCCGGCGCAACTGGAAGACCTGCTGAAACAGGCCCGCGCCGAACTGAGCCAGGAAGGTTACAAACTGCAATCTTGGGCCATGCCAGAGTAAGAACACGGACGCAGATCACCTTCGGGTGATCTGCGTTATTTTGTCGCAGTTGATATAGCCACACTTTAGCCAGTTTGCAGAAAGTTCAACTTTCCCTGCCTGACTTGCTCCTCCCCCGCCTGTTTCAAGGCGAGTCTTCAGACATTCGTTAAAACTTCTTTATTACAGCCTTAGTCCGCGCCTGACGTGGCACTTTAGTAGCTGCCCATCCCTCGCCAGGCTCCTCTTGTTCCTGAACGAGGGCTGCATCTTGAAAACGCCTTACTTCAAACCGCCAAAACGCCGATAGAAACTTTCGCCCACGTCGGGCAGCGGACCGTCGGCGTTTTCCAGCGCGTCGTTGAGCCACTCTTCGGCCTTGGCGTAGATCAGCCGATAGATGTTGCGGCAGAGCTGGCGCGCCGCCCGCCCTTCCCAGTCGCCAGGGAGCAGTTCGTCCGGCAGCTGCGGGTCGCGCAGCAGCAGTTTGCGGTACTCGTGGATCAGCAGCAGGCGCGCCAGGAAACAATCGGCCGGCTGCAGTTGCTCCTGCTCGCGCAGCGCTTGCCACAGCGGCCGGAACAGCTGGATGAACTCGCTGTAATGAGCCGCCAGTTCGTCGATGTTCCAGCTTTCGCGCACCTGCAGGCGCAGCGCCTTGGAGGCCAGCACGTCCTGGGCGGTGGTCTCGAACACAATGGTGTCTTCCTGGGCACCGAGGTCCACCAGGGTCGCATTGATATCCGCCCGATCGCTGCGCGGACAGGCCAGCAGCACCGGCGAAATCGCGCCAAAACCTTGCCACTCCAGCTCTTCGCGTACCTGCTTGCGCTTGTCCTGGCCGAGCTGCGACAGCATCACCAGGCACCAGGAACCGTCCCAGGCCGGCACGCTGGCGTTGTAGACGCGCTTGAAGGCCTTGTCGAAACGCCGGCGACCGGTACCGGTCAGGCTGTAATAGCTGCGGCGCCCGACTTTCTCGGCGGTCAGCCAGCCTTCCTTGGTCAGGCGGAAGATCGAGGTGCGGATCAGCCGCTCGTTGATGCCGATGGGTTCGAGCAACTGGATCAGGCTGCCCAGCCACACCGTCCCGCCGTGGGGTTCGATGGCATCGCCGTACAGGGTAATGATCAGGGAACTGGCGCGAATCGGCGTCTGCTCCTGGAAACGGGTCACGAGGTGATTCAAGGGGGCTAGGGACGACATGGGCGTACCGGACAAAAAGGAAGAAATATACCGGGTTTCGCCGGTTTCGAGTGGCCTGGGCCGCGCTATCCATGCGCCTTGGTGTTCACTGCCCGGTATTTTTCGGGCGCAGGCCGCTGTCACTGATCCGCGGGCGATTGGCTTCCGGTTCCGCGAGCGGCTCGCAGACCTGCATCTGCTCCAGGCAGCGCCTGGCCAACTGCTGATATTCGCGGGTGCCGGCCTGCTTCCAGTGCAGCTCTTCGTCACTGAGACGACGTTTGACGCTGGCGGGGGCGCCCATGACCAGCGACTGCTCTGCACACTCGAAGCCGGCCTTGACGAAGGCCGCCGCGGACACGAAGCAGCGTGGCGCGATGCGGGCGTTGTCCATCACCACCGCGTTCATCCCCACCAGCGCATCAGCGCCGATCCGGCAGCCGTGCAGCACCGCGCCGTGGCCGATATGGCCGTTGCGCTCGACCACCGTGTCGCTGTCGGGAAAACCATGCATCACACAGGTGTCCTGCAGGTTGGCCCCCTCCTCCAGCACGATCCGCCCGAAATCGCCGCGCAGGCTGGCCAGCGGGCCGATGTAGCAGTGGGCACCGACTATCACGTCGCCGATCAGCACGGCGGACGGATGCACATAAGCACTGGGATGGACCACCGGGGTCAGGCCGTCGAGGCTGTAGCAGGTCATGAGGTACTCCTTGGCTAGGGCGGCAAGTCGACACATTGCGCAAAGCGATGCTGATCATGATTTATTTTGTATCACATCAAGCTTAAACGAAAAAGCGGAAAATCAGTATCACACTCCTGCACAGTGAGAGCCTACAGACAGCGGGCACAAACCCCAACAAACCGAGAAAACCACCGACTTTTCTACCTATCTCTACCCTGGCACGACCGACCAAACACTCAACATAAAGACACACTAATAATATTTTTACGTTGCATTTGTGTATCGCATTGGCGATATACTCGGCGAAAACCGGCTCCCCAGCCGATCCAATAATGACCCGGCCCTGCGCCGAGCGTGCACCCCGAGGGCATCCGCCATGCCTCAAACCCTTGCTGTCGAAAGCCTCGACGGCGGCGTTCGTCTGATTACCCTGCAACGCCCCGCCGCCCTGAATGCCCTGACCACCGAACTGCTCGGCGAACTGGCAGCCGCCCTGGACGCCGCCCAGGCCGATAACGAGACCCGGGTCGTGGTGCTGACCGGCAGCCGCAAGGCATTCGCCGCCGGCGCCGACATCAATGAAATGGCCGAGCGCGACCTCACCGGCATCCTCAACGACCCGCGCCAGGCTTCCTGGCAGCAGATCACCGGCTTCAGCAAACCGCTGATCGCCGCGGTCAACGGTTTCGCCCTCGGCGGCGGCTGCGAGCTGGCCATGCACGCCGACATCCTGATCGCCGGCGAGGACGCACGTTTCGGCCAGCCGGAAATCAACCTCGGGATCATGCCCGGCGCCGGCGGAACCCAGCGCCTGCTGCGGGCGGTCGGCAAATCCCTGGCCATGCAGATGGTCCTCGGCGGCGAGTCGATCGATGCCCGCCATGCCTTGCGCGCCGGCCTGGTCAGCGAGGTCACCCAACCGGAACTCACGGTCGAGCGCGCCCTGCAGCTGGCGCGGCTGATCGCCGGCAAGGCGCCGCTGGCCCTGCGCCTGGCCAAGGAGGCACTGCTCAAGGCGCTGGACACCGACCTCGCCAGCGGCCTGCGCTTCGAGCGCCACGCCTTCACGGTGCTGGCCGGCACCCGCGACCGCGAAGAAGGCATCCGCGCCTTCCAGGAAAAACGCCGACCCAGCTTCACCGGCCACTAGGCCGACATACGGCCCAACGACTCACACGACCCGTCAGAGAGCGCCAGAACCATGAACTTCGAACACATCCTGTTTTCCGTCGAGGCAGGCGTCGCCCTCCTCAGCCTGAACCGCCCCGAGCAGCTCAACAGCTTCAATGCGCAAATGCATGGCGAGGTCCGCGAAGCGCTCAAGCAACTGCGCGCCAATCCCGAGGCCCGGGTGCTGTTGTTGACCGGCGAAGGCCGTGGCTTCTGCGCCGGCCAGGACCTGAGCGACCGCAACGTGGCCCCCGGTGCGCAGGTGCCGGACCTGGGCGAGTCCATCGAACGTTTCTACAACCCGCTGATCCGCCGGTTGCGCGACCTGCCGCTGCCGGTGATCTGCGCGGTGAACGGCGTAGCCGCCGGGGCCGGAGCCAACATTCCCCTGGCCTGCGACCTGGTGCTGGCCGGTCGTTCGGCAAGCTTTATCCAGGCGTTCTGCAAGATCGGCCTGATCCCCGACTCCGGTGGCACCTGGAGCTTGCCGCGCCTGGTCGGCATGGCGCGGGCCAAGGCCCTGGCCCTGCTGGGCAATCGCCTGACGGCCGAACAGGCCGAGCAATGGGGCCTGATCTATCGCTGCGTCGAAGATGCCGAGTTGCGTGACGAGGCCCTCAAGCTCGCGCGCCACCTGGCCACCCAGCCGACCTACGGCCTGGCGCTGATCAAGCGCAGCCTCAACGCCAGCCTGAACAACAGCTTCGACGAACAGCTGGAACTGGAAAAAGACCTGCAACGCCTGGCCGGGCGCAGCGAGGACTACCGCGAAGGCGTCAGTGCCTTCATGGACAAACGCACACCGACCTTCAAGGGACGCTGAACATGAGCGCACTGACACCCCAGGCCCGTGTCGCGGTGATCGGCGCCGGCGCGATGGGCGCCGGCATTGCCCAGGTCGCGGCCCAGGCCGGCCACCCGGTATGGCTGCTGGACAACCGCCCGGGCGCCGCGGCGCAGGCCATAGCCGGCATCGACCGGCAACTCGCCAAACGCGTGGCCAACGGCAAGCTCGATGCCCAGGCGCACAGCGCAACCATGGCCCGGTTGCAGGCGGCCGAATCCATCGAGCAACTGGCCGACAGCGAGCTGATCATCGAGGCCATCGCCGAGAACCTCGAGGCCAAGCGTGAGCTGTTTCGCCAGCTGGAAAGCCTGTGCCGCGACAGCTGCATCCTCGCCAGCAACACCTCATCGCTGTCGATCACCCGCATCGCCGCCGGCCTGAAACACCCCGAACGCCTGCTGGGCCTGCACTTTTTCAACCCGGCACCGGTGATGCCACTGGTCGAGGTCGTCTCGGGGCTGGCCAGCGACCGGCAACTGGCGCAGTGCCTGTACGACACCGTGAAAAACTGGGGCAAGAAGCCGGTGCACACCCGCTCCACCCCGGGTTTTATCGTCAATCGCGTGGCCCGGCCGTTCTACGCCGAAAGCCTGCGCCTGTTGCAGGAAGGCACAGGCGACTGCGCCACCCTCGACGCCCTGCTGCGCGAGGCCGGTGGTTTTGCCATGGGCGCCTTCGAGCTGACGGACCTGATCGGGCACGACGTCAACTACGCAGTGACCTGCTCGGTATTCGAGGCCTATTACGGCGACATGCGCTTTCAGCCGTCGCTGATTCAGCAGGAACTGGTGGATGCCGGGCATTTCGGCCGCAAGAGTGGCCAGGGTTTCTATACCTACGCCGAGGGTGCGGAGCGCCCGGCCCCTGTCGAACTGCACAGCGATCAGAGCATCGAGTACTGCGTGGTCGAGGGCGACCTGGGGGTTGCCCAGGGTTTGCTGCAACGCCTGCGCGAGTCCGGCGTGCGCCTGGTCGAGCGTGACGGCCATGGCCTGTTGCGGGTCGGCGACGCGGTGCTGGCCGTCAGCGACGGGCGCCTGGCCAGCCAGCGCGCCCGCGACCAAGGCTTGAGCAACCTGATCCTGCTGGACCTGGCCCATGACTATGCCAGCGCCGGTCGCCTGGCCATCAGTTGCTGCGCCGGCACCAGCCCATTGGCCCGCGACCAGGCGGTGGCGTTGTTGCAACGCGCCGGGTTCAAGGTCAGCCAGCTCAGCGACAGCCCGGGGCTGCTGGTCCTGCGTACGGTGGCGATGCTCGCCAACGAAGCCGCCGATGCCTTGCTGCAAGGCGTGGCTTCGGCGGCGGACATCGACCTGGCGCTGCGCGCCGGGGTCAGTTACCCCGAAGGCCCCCTGGCCTGGGCCGACCGCCTGGGCCTGCCATGGGTGCTCGAGGTCCTGCAAAACCTGCAGGCCGCCTACGGCGAGGAGCGTTATCGACCGTCCCTGCTGTTGCGCCGCCGGGTTGCCGAAGGGAGGACGCTGCATGCTTGATCACCCTGCCATGAGCCTGGCCAGCGCCTGCGCCCAGAGCCTGTTCAACCGCGACAACGCCAGCCAGGCGCTGGGCATGCGCCTGCTGTCGGTGGCGCCCGGCGCCGCCCGACTGGGCATGAGCGTGCGCGAAGACATGCTGCAGGGCCACGGCACCTGCCACGGCGGATTCCTGTTCACCCTGGCGGACTCGGCCTTCGCCCTGGCCTGCAATACCTACGACGAAGCCACGGTGGCCATCGGCTGCAGCATCGACTACATCGCCCCGGCCCGCCTGGGCGACACCCTGACCGCCGACTGCATCGAGCAAAGCCGTAGCGGCCGCACCGGCAACTACGACGTGCGGATCGAAAACCAGCATGGCGTGCTGATCGCCCTGTTCCACGGCAAATCCTACAAAGTGCGCGGCCCGGTGCTGGCGCAGGAGAACCCCAATGAATGACGCCCTGATCATCGATGCGGTCCGCACCCCCATCGGCCGTTACGGCGGCGCCCTGAGTAGCGTGCGCGCCGACGACCTGGGGGCAATACCCTTGCGCGCCCTGATACAGCGTAACCCCGGGGTCGACTGGAGCCGGGTCGACGAAGTGATCTACGGCTGCGCCAACCAGGCCGGCGAAGACAACCGCAACGTGGCGCGCATGTCGGCGCTGCTGGCCGGGTTGCCGGTGGAGGTCCCCGGCACCACCCTCAACCGCTTGTGCGGCTCCGGCCTGGACGCCATCGGCACCGCCGCCCGCGCCCTGCGTTGTGGCGAGGCCGGGCTGGTGCTGGCCGGCGGCGTCGAATCGATGTCCCGCGCACCGCTGGTGATGGGCAAGGCGCAGACCGCGTTTTCCCGCCAGGCCGAGCTGTTCGACACCACCATTGGCTGGCGCTTCGTCAACCCGTTGATGGAGCAAGGTTTCGGCATCGACTCGATGCCGGAAACCGCGGAAAACGTCGCCGCGCAGTTCGGCATTTCCCGCGCCGACCAGGACGCCTTCGCCCTGCGCAGCCAGCAGCGGGCCGCAGCGGCACAAGCCAGCGGACGCCTGGCCAGGGAAATAGTCGCGGTGCCCATCCCCCAGCGCAAAGGCCCGCCGACCCTGGTCGAACACGACGAACACCCAAGGGGCGACACCAGCCTGGAACAGTTGCAGAAGCTCGGTACGCCGTTCCGCCAGGGCGGTAGCGTCACCGCGGGCAACGCCTCGGGGGTCAACGACGGTGCCTGCGCCCTGTTGCTGGCCGATGCCGCGACCGCGCAACGCTACGGCCTCAAGGCTCGTGGTCGGGTGGTCGCCATGGCCACCGCCGGGGTCGAGCCACGGATCATGGGCATCGGCCCGGTGCCGGCCACGCGCAAGGTACTGGAGCTGGCCCGGCTGAGCCTGGCGGACATGGACGTGATCGAACTCAACGAGGCGTTCGCCGCCCAGGGCCTGGCGGTGCTGCGCGAGCTGGGCCTGGCGGACGACGACGGGCGGGTCAACCCCAACGGCGGCGCGATCGCCCTGGGCCATCCCCTGGGCATGAGCGGCGCGCGCCTGGTGACCACCGCGCTGCACGAACTGGAGCAGCGCCAGGGCCGCTACGCCTTGTGCACCATGTGCATCGGCGTGGGCCAGGGCATCGCCCTGATCGTCGAACGACTTTAAGACCAGATACACCCGCGCCCGGAGCCCCTACGGGTATCCTGGGCGCAGGCACTCAAGGCCCGCCCGCCGGCGGGTCGCAACACAACAATAATTCGAGTGAAGCCATGAACATGCCAATTGCCAAAGCCGTGCTTGATCCCCTGCTGGACCCACTGGAAACCGCCAGCGTCGACCAGTTGCGCCAGCATCAGCTGGAACGCCTGCGCTGGAGCCTGAACCACGCCTACCGGAATGTGCCGCTGTACCGTCAGCGCTTCGACGCGCTCGGCGTGCACCCCGACGATGTGCGCAGCCTGGAGGACCTGGCGAAGTTCCCGTTCACCAGCAAGTCCGACCTGCGCGACAACTACCCCTACGGCATGTTCGCCGTGCCGATCCAGGACGTGGTGCGCCTGCACGCCTCCAGCGGCACCACCGGCAAGCCGACGGTGGTCGGCTACACCCAGAACGACATCGACACCTGGGCCAGGGTGGTCGCGCGCTCGATTCGCGCCGCCGGCGGCCGACGGGGCGACAAGGTCCATGTGTCCTACGGCTACGGCCTGTTCACCGGCGGCCTGGGGGCGCACTACGGCGCCGAACGCCTGGGCTGCACGGTGATTCCGATGTCCGGTGGCCAGACCGAAAAACAGGTACAGCTGATCAAGGACTTCCAGCCGGACATCATCATGGTCACGCCCTCCTACATGCTCAACATCGCCGACGAGATCGAGCGCCAGGGCATCGATCCGCAAAAGCTCGCCCTGCGCCTGGGGATCTTCGGCGCCGAACCCTGGACCGCCGAACTGCGCAGCGCCATCGAGCAGCGCCTGGGCATCACCGCCCTGGATATCTACGGGCTCTCGGAAATCATGGGCCCGGGGGTGGCCATGGAGTGCGCCGAGACCAAGGACGGGCCGACCCTCTGGGAGGACCACTTCTACCCCGAGATCATCGACCCGGTGACCGGCCAGGTGTTGCCGGATGGCCAGATGGGCGAGCTGGTGTTCACCTCGCTGAGCAAGGAAGCCCTGCCGATGATCCGCTACCGCACCCGCGACCTGACCCGCCTGCTGCCCGGTACCGCGCGGCCCATGCGGCGTATCGACAAGATCACCGGGCGCAGCGACGACATGCTGATCATTCGCGGGGTCAACGTGTTCCCCACGCAGATCGAGGAGCAGGTGCTCAAGGTCCGGCAACTCTGCGAATGCTATGAGATCCACCTGTACCGCAACGGCAACCTCGACAGCGTCGAGGTGCATGTGGAGCTCAAGAACGAGCATCAGCAGCTGGGCGACGAGCAGCAGAAAGCCATCTGCGACGAACTGAGCCGGCACATCAAGACCTATATCGGTATCAGCTCGCGTATCGTTTTGCGCCCACCCTTCACCCTCAAGCGCTCCGAGGGCAAGGCCAGCCACGTGGTGGATAACCGTCAGAAATAAGCCTTTTTTGCTTAAAGCCCCGCTTCGGCGGGGCTTTTTTTTGCCCGCGGGAATGCCCTCGACGGGCAAAGCGATACAAAAACACATACGACACGTTATTTTGTGTTTGATATTTATTTTTGTATCACATATAAAGTTCTCCATGCCCAGGCAATCCTTCACGGCAGGAGACGCACCATGTACGCACAGCTGGTAGAGACCGGAGTCAAAAGCATCAAGCCCCGTTCGGAGATGTCCGAACAGGAACGCGCCTTCCAGGAAAAAATCGATTCGGAAATCAAGATCGAAGCCAAGAACTGGATGCCGGATGCCTATCGGCAAACCCTGATCCGGCAGATTTCCCAGCACGCCCATTCGGAAATCGTCGGCATGCTGCCCGAAGGCAACTGGGTGACCCGCGCCCCGACCCTCAAGCGCAAGCTGCAACTGATGGCCAAGATCCAGGACGAAGCCGGCCACGGCCTGTACCTGTACAGCGCGATGGAAACCCTGGGCGCCGACCGCGACGAGGAAATCGCCAAGCTGCACAGCGGCCGCGCCAAGTACTCGAGCATCTTCAACTACCCGACGCTGAACTGGGCCGACATGGGCGCGGTGGGCTGGCTGGTGGACGGCGCGGCGATCGTCAACCAGGTGGTGCTGCAACGCACCTCCTACGGCCCCTACTCCCGGGCCATGGTGCGCATCTGCAAGGAAGAGAGCTTCCACCAGCGCCAGGGCTACGAAATCCTCCTGACCCTGATGCGCGAGGGCAACCAGGCGCAGAAAGACATGGTCCAGGACGCCATTAACCGCCTGTGGTGGCCGGCACTGATGATGTTCGGCCCCAGCGACGAACATTCGCCCAACAGCGCGCAATCCATGGCCTGGAAGATCAAGCGCCAGAGCAACGACGAACTGCGCCAGCGCTTCATCGACCAGACCATCCCGCAGTTGGAACTGCTCGGCTGCACCTGCCCGGACCCGGACTTGAAGTGGAACGCCGAACGCGGCCACTACGACTTCGGCGAGATCCAGTGGGACGAATTCTACGAAGTGCTCAAGGGCAACGGCCCGTGCAACCAGGAACGCCTCGCCACCCGGCGCCAGGCCATTGAGGACGGCGCCTGGGTGCGCGAAGCCGCGGTCGCCCACGCCCGCAAGAAAACCAATAAAAACGCCGCGTGAACCCTGGCCGCGGCAACCCGCGGCCAGGGCTACACCGCTTCAGCCCCTGATGTGGAGTCACCCTTATGTCTGAATGGACCCTCTTCGAAGTCTTCGTGCGCAGCAAGCACGGGCTCAACCACAAGCACGTCGGCAGCGTGCACGCCGCCGACAGCGCCATGGCCATCGAGAACGCCCGCGAGCTCTACACCCGCCGCAGCGAAGGCGTGAGCCTGTGGGTGGTGCCCTCGGCGCTGATCGTCGCCTCGTCCCCGGATGAAAAGGACCCGCTGTTCGACCCGGCGGACGACAAGGTCTATCGCCACGCCAGCTTCTACGAGCTGCCGGCCGAAGTCGGGCACATGTGAGGTCGACCATGAACACGCCAAGCGAATTGATCCAATACCTGCTGCGCCTGGGCGACAGCGCCCTGATCCAGGGCCAGCGCCTGTGCCAGTGGTGCGGCCGCGCGCCAGCCCTGGAAGAAGAACTGGCGCTGATGAACGTCGGCCTCGACCTGGTGGGCCAGGCCCGCAACTGGCTGGACTACGCCGCCGATCTGCTGGACGACGGCCGCGATGCCGACCACCTGGCGTTCCGCCGCGACGAGCGGGCCTACCGCAACCTGCTGCTGGTGGAGCAACCCAACGGCGATTTCGCCGTGACCCTGCTCAAGCAGTTTCTCTACGACGCCTGGCACCTGGAAGTGCTCAAGGGCCTGGCCCAGTCCAGCGACGAGCGCATCGCCGGAATCGCCGCCAAGGCGGTGAAGGAAGTCACCTATCACCTGCGCCGCTCCAGCGAATGGGTCGAGCGCCTGGGCGACGGCACCGAGCACAGCCACCAACGCATGCTGGAGGCGATTCCCCTGCTCTGGCGCTTCACCCTCGAGCTGATCAGCGGCGACGACAGCGAAAACCATCTGCACGAGACCGGCATCATCGCCGACCCGGCGCAGGTCGCCAGCGCCTGGCAGGCCAGGGTGACGCAGACTTTCGCCAGCGCCACCCTGCCCCTGCCACCGGCCCCCAGCCATTTCTACCTGGACGCCCGCCGCGGCCTGCACAGCGAACACCTGGGCATTCTGCTGGCGGAAATGCAGGCGCTGCCACGAGCCTACCCCGATGCGACCTGGTGAACTGATTTCCAGCGACCGCGGCGCCCGTGCCCAGCAACCGGGCGACCTGGAAGCCGCCTGGACCATCCTCGGCGCGGTCATGGACCCGGAGGTGCCGGTGGTCAGCGTGGTGGACCTGGGCATCGTCCGCGACCTCGGCTGGCACGACGGCCACCTGCAGGTGGTGGTCACTCCGACCTATTCCGGCTGCCCGGCCACCGAGGTGATCGAGGGCGATATCCGCGCCGCCCTGGAACTCGCCGGGTTTTGCGCGCCCCGCCTGCAACGCCGGCTGACCCCGGCCTGGAGCACCGACTGGATCACCACCGGCGGCCGCGAACGGCTGCAGGCCTACGGCATCGCCCCGCCAGTGGGCAGTAGCAGCAAGCGCAGCCTGCTGGGCGAAAGCGCTGCCATCTGCTGCCCGCAATGTGGCAGCGCCCACACCGAACAGCTCAGCGAGTTCGGCTCGACCGCCTGCAAGGCGCTGTATCGCTGCCGGGACTGCCTGGAGCCGTTCGACTATTTCAAGTGCATCTGACGCCGTGTCAGTGGGAGAACAACAATGAGCAAATTCCACAGCCTGACCATCAAGGATGTGCGCAGCGAAACCCGCGACGCGGTGTCCATCGCCTTCGAGATTCCGCAGCACCTGCAGGACAGCTTTCATTTCACCCAGGGCCAGCACCTGGTGATGCGCACCCAGCTGGATGGCGAGGAGGTGCGCCGTTCCTATTCGATCTGCGCCGGGGTCAACGACGGCGAACTGCGCATTGCCGTGAAGCGCGTGGCCGGCGGGCGTTTTTCGGCCTTTGCCAATGAACGGCTCCAGCCCGGGCACTGCCTGGACGTGATGCCGCCCGCCGGGCACTTCCATGTCGAACTCGACCCCACGCGCCATGGCCAGTACCTGGCGGTGGCGGCCGGCAGCGGCATCACGCCGATCCTGTCGATCATCAAGAGCACCCTGGAAACCGAGCCCCACAGCCGCGTCACCCTGCTGTACGGCAACCGTTCCAGCTCCGCCGCGCTGTTTCGCGAACAGCTGGAAGACCTGAAGAACCGCTACCTGCAACGCCTGAACCTGATCTTCGTGTTCAGCCGCGAACAGCAGGACGTCGACCTCTACAACGGCCGGATCGACGCCGACAAATGCGCCCGGCTGTTCTCCCGCTGGCTCGACGTCAAGGCCCTGGACGCGGCCTTCATCTGTGGCCCGCAGGAGATGACCGAAACCGTGCGCGACAGCCTGAAGGCCCGCGGCATGGCCGCCGAGCGCATTCACTTCGAGCTGTTCGCCGCCGCTGGCAGCCAGCACAAGCGCGAGGCCCGCGAGGCGGCCCGGCAGCGCGACGCGGCGGTCAGCCAGATCACCGTGATCAGCGACGGTCGCGCCCTGGCCTTCGACCTGCCGCGCAACAGCCAGAGCATCCTCGACGCCGGCAATGCCCAGGGCGCCGAGCTGCCCTATTCGTGCCGCGCCGGGGTGTGTTCCACCTGCAAGTGCAAGGTGATCGAAGGCGAAGTGGAGATGGACAGCAACCACGCCCTCGAGGACTACGAAGTGGCCGCCGGGTACGTGCTGTCGTGCCAGTCGTTCCCGGTCAGTGACAAGGTGGTGCTGGACTTCGACCAGCTCTGATGTAGCCGCTGCTGCGGGCTGTGATCGACTTGGACGGCACTCCGGCGAAGCGGGCGCACGGCCTTGAGATCGCTGAAGGCCTTCGGCCTTATCGTCCGAACGCGGCCCGAGCCTGCGGCAGCGGCTACGGAAGCAAAAAAGTTCACCGCGTTTCAACCAAAACAAAAACAACATCAAGAGAGCGCTCCCATGACCCCGCAAGACATCGAACAGATCCGCCAGCATCCCGACTTCATCCAGCTGGTGCGGCGCAAACAGAACCTCTACTGGTCCCTGACCCTGGCCATGCTGGTGATCTACTACGGCTTCGTGCTGCTGGTGGCGTTTTCCCCCAGCACCCTGGGGCGCTCGCTGAGTGGCGGCGCGACCACGGTCGGCATGCTGGTGGGCGTGGCAATCGTGCTGCTGGCCTTCGCCCTCACCGGTTTTTACGTCTATCGCGCCAATAACCTGATCGACCCGCTGAACGAAAAGCTCAAGCAGGAGTGCGCCCAATGAAGCCCTTGTTGGCGTTGTTCGCCCTGCCGTGCGTGTTCGCCACCGACCTGGCGCTGGCCGCCGAAGGCAGCGCCCGCCCCTTGAACTGGAACGCCATCGGCATGTTCCTGGTGTTTGTCCTGTTCACCCTCGGCGTCACCCGCTGGGCCGCCCTGCGCACCCGCTCGGCCAGTGATTTCTATACCGCCGGCGGCGGCATGAGCGGCTTGCAGAACGGCCTGGCGATCGCCGGAGACATGATCTCCGCGGCGTCCTTCCTGGGTATCTCGGCGATGATGTTCCTCAACGGCTACGACGGCCTGCTGTACGCCCTTGGCGTGCTCGCCGGCTGGCCGATCATCCTGTTCCTGATCGCCGAACGCCTGCGCAACCTGGGCAAGTACACCTTCGCCGACGTGGTGTCCTACCGCCTGGAGCAGACTCCGGTGCGCCTGACTTCGGCCTTCGGCACCCTGACCGTGGCCCTGATGTACCTGGTGGCGCAGATGGTCGGCGCCGGCAAGCTGATCGAGTTGCTGTTCGGCATCAGCTACCTCTACGCGGTGATGCTGGTCGGCGTGCTGATGGTGTTCTACGTGACCTTCGGCGGCATGCTCGCCACCACCTGGGTGCAGATCATCAAGGCGGTGATGCTGCTGTTCGGCACCAGCTTCATGGCGTTCATGGTGCTCAGGCATTTCGGCTTCAGCACCGAAGCGATGTTCGCCGGGGCCAGCGCCGTGCATGCCAAGGGCAGCGCGATCATGGCCCCCGGCGGGCTGCTGTCGAACCCCATCGATGCCATTTCCCTGGGCCTGGGCATGATGTTCGGCACTGCCGGCCTGCCCCATATCCTGATGCGTTTCTTTACCGTCAGCGACGCCAAGGAAGCGCGCAAGAGCGTGTTCTACGCCACCGGCTTCATCGGCTACTTCTACCTGCTGCTGATCGTGGTCGGCTTCGGCGCGATCGTCATGGTCGGCACCGACCCGGCGTTCCGCGATGCCAACAGCGCGATCATCGGCGGCGGCAACATGATCGCCGTGCACCTGGCCCAGGCGGTGGGCGGCAACCTGTTCCTCGGCTTCATCTCGGCGGTGGCCTTCGCCACCATCCTCGCGGTGGTCGCCGGCCTGGCGCTGTCCGGCGCCTCGGCGGTGTCCCACGACCTGTATGCCTGCGTGCTGCGCAAGGGGCAGGCCAGCGAGCAACAGGAAATGCGCGTGTCGCGCATCGCCACCCTGTGCATCGGCGTGCTGGCGATCGTCCTCGGCCTGCTGTTCGAGTCGCAGAACATCGCCTTCCTGTCCGGGCTGGTGCTGGCCATCGCCGCCTCGGTGAATTTCCCGGTGCTGTTCCTTTCGATGTTCTGGAAGGGCCTGACCACCCGCGGCGCCGTGACCGGCAGCCTGGCCGGGCTGGTGTCGGCGATCGTGCTGCTGGTGCTGAGCCCGGCGGTCTGGGTCAACGTGCTGCATCACGAACGGGCGCTGTTCCCCTACTCCAACCCGGCGCTGTTCTCCATGAGCCTGGCGTTCCTCAGTGCCTGGCTGTTCTCGGTGACCGACACCTCGGCGCGTGCCGAACTGGAGCGTGGCCGCTACCTCGCGCAGTTCATCCGCTCGATGACCGGCATCGGCGCTTCCGGCGCCAGCAAACACTGAACCCGCTCCGATCGATGACAGGGAATAACAACAATGAACCCCGTTTCCATCGCCTCACCGAAACACCTGCTGCCGGCCATGGCCTCGCTGGGCCTGGGCCTGTTCACCTGCAGCGTACAAGCCGACTTCATCGGCGACAGCAAGGCACGGATCGAAATGCGCAACCACTACATCAACCGTGACTTTCGCCAGGCCAACGCCGCGCAGTCCAAGGCCGAGGAATGGGCCCAGGGCTTCACCGCGCGGATCGAGTCCGGCTACACCGAGGGCACCCTGGGTTTCGGCCTGGATGCCCTCGGCGAGCTCGGGCTCAAGCTCGATTCCAGCCCGGATCGCCGTGGCACCGGCCTGCTGCCGTTCGGCCCCAACAGCCATGAACCGGCGGACGAGTTCAGCGAGCTGGGCCTGACCGGCAAACTGCGCCTGTCGAAAAGCGTGTTGAAGATCGGCACCTTGCAACCGCTGCTGCCCGTCGCGACTTACAACGACACCCGCCTGCTGGGCTCGACGTTCCAGGGCGGCCTGCTGACCAGCCAGGAAATCAGCGGCCTGACACTGAATGCCGGGCGCCTGACCGAAGCCAACCTGCGGGATTCCTCGAGCAACGACGACATAGGTTACGGCGCCGCCCGCAGCGATCATCTCGACTTCGCCGGCGCCAGCTACGCCTTCAGCCCGCAGCTGAGCCTCAGCTACTACTACGGCAAGCTCGAACAGATCTATCGCCAGCAGTACCTGGGCCTGCTGCATACCCAGCCCCTGGGCGGCGGCTTCAGCCTGCGCAGCGACCTGCGCTATTTCGATAGCCGTGGCGACGGCGCCGAGCGCGCCGGGCGGATCGACAACCGCAACTTCAACAGCATGTTCAGCCTGATCAAGGGCCCGCACAAAATCAGCGCCACCTGGCAGCAGCTGTCCGGCGACAGCGCCTTCCCCTTCCTCAACGGCGGCGATCCCTACGTGGTCAACCTGGTGACCTACAACACCTACACCCGCGCCGAGGAAGACTCCTGGCAACTGCGCTACGACTACGACTTCGCGGCCATGGGCCTGCCCGGCCTGACCTTCATGACCCGCTACACCGATGGCCGCCACGTCAAGGCGGGCACTGTCGACAACGGCCGCGAGAGCGAACGCGACACCGACATCACCTACGTGATCCAGAGCGGACCGCTGAAGGACCTGAGCATCCGCTGGCGCAACGTAACTTTTCGGTCGGGCAACGGCCTGACCACCGACCTCGACGAGAACCGCCTGATCCTCGGCTACACCCTGGCTCTTTGGTAAACCCCGCCGGCGCGGTCGCTGGCCGCGCCGGCCTCATTCATCATCCGGAGGAATCGTGATGCCTCACGCCCCTACCCTGCAAAGCTTCATCGCCGGCCGCTGGATCGGCCAACACGGCGCCCAGGTGCTGCGCAGCGCCATCGACGGCCACGAACTGGCCCGTACCCACGAAGAGCGCCTGGACTTCGCCGAGGCCCTCGACCATGGCCGGCGCCAGGGCATCGCCTCACTGATGGCCCTGGATTTCCAGCAGCGCGCCCAGCGGCTCAAGGCGCTGGCGCTGTACCTGAGCGAACGCAAGGAACAGCTGTACGCCCTTTCCCACCACAGCGGCGCCACCCGCGCCGACAGCTGGATCGACATCGAGGGCGGCAACAGCACCCTGTTCACCTATGCCAGCCTGGGTTCGCGGGAACTGCCCTCGGGCAATATCGTCCACGAAGGCCCGGCGCTGCAGTTGAGCAAGCTCGGCAGCTTCGCCGGCACCCATATCCTGGTGCCCCGCGGCGGCCTGGCGGTGCATATCAACGCCTTCAACTTCCCGATCTGGGGCATGCTGGAAAAGTTCGCCCCGAGCTTCCTCGCCGGCATGCCGTGCATCGTCAAGCCGGCCACCGCCACCAGCTACCTGACCGAAGCCGTGGTACGCCTGATGGACGAGTCGGGGCTGCTGCCCGCCGGCAGCCTGCAACTGGTGATCGGCAGCACCGGCGACCTGCTCGATCGCCTGCAGGGCCAGGACGTGCTGACCTTCACCGGCTCGGCCGATACCGCAGCCAAGCTGCGGGCCAATCCGCAGTTGATTCGCAACTCGGTGCCCTTCAATGCCGAGGCCGACTCGCTGAACTGCGCGATCCTCGCCCCGGACGTGAGCCCGGACGACGAAGAGTTCGAGCTGTTCATCAAGGAAGTGGTCCGGGAAATGACCACCAAGGCCGGGCAGAAATGCACCGCCATCCGCCGCGCCATAGTGCCGGCCAGGCACATTGATGCGGTCGCCAGCCGCCTGCGCGACAGGCTGGCCAAGGTGGTGGTCGGCGACCCATCGGTGGAAGGCGTGCGCATGGGCGCGCTGGCCTCCCACGACCAGCAGCGGGACGTGGCCGAACGCCTGGAGACTTTGCTGCAGAGCAGCGACCTGTTGTTCGGCGCCCGGGACGGCTTCGAGCCGCGCGGGGCAAACACCGGCCAGGGCGCGTTCTTCGCCCCGACCCTGTTGCAGGCTCGCGACCCGCATGCCGAAGGCGGCGCCCACGATATCGAGGCCTTCGGCCCGGTCAGCACGCTGATGGCCTATGACGACCTCGACGAGGCCCTGGCCCTGGCTGCGCGAGGCAAAGGCAGCCTGGTGGCCAGCCTGGTGACCCGCGATCCACGGATCGCCGCCAAGGCCATCCCGGCCGCCGCGGCCTGGCACGGCCGCTTGCTGGTGCTGGACCGCGAATCCGCCGCCGAATCCACCGGCCACGGCTCGCCGCTGCCGCAGCTCAAGCACGGCGGACCGGGTCGTGCCGGCGGTGGTGAGGAGCTCGGTGGCCTGCGCGCGGTGAAGCACTACCTGCAACGGGCGGCGGTGCAAGGCTCGCCGACCATGCTGGCGGCGGTCACCGGCGAATACGTGCGTGGCGCCAAGGTCATCGAGACCGAGGTGCATCCGTTCCGCCGATTCTTCCAGGACCTGCAGATCGGCGAGTCGCTGCTGACCCACAGGCGCACGGTGACCGAGGCCGACCTGGTGAACTTCGGCTGCCTGTCCGGCGACCACTTCTATATGCACTTCGACGAGATCGCGGCCAAGGAGTCGCAGTTCGGCAAGCGCATCGCCCATGGTTACTTCGTACTGTCGGCGGCGGCCGGGCTGTTCGTGTCCCCGGCGCCGGGCCCGGTGCTGGCCAACTACGGCCTGGATACCCTGCGCTTCATCAACCCGGTGGGCATCGGCGACACCATCCAGGCGCGCCTGACCTGCAAGCGCAAGATCGACCAGGGCAAGCAGAGCCCGCAGGACATCCCCCAGGGCGTGGTGGCCTGGGACGTGGAGGTCAGCAACCAGCTGGGTGAACTGGTGGCCAGCTACGACATCCTGACCCTGGTGGTCAAACGCGAAGACTGACCGGCACCGCTGACTGTAGGAGCTGGCTTGCCAGCGATTGGGCCCTCGAGATCGATACCGCTCTTGAGGCCTTATCGCCAGCAAGCTGGCTCCTACAAAAAGGTCGGGCGGTGTTTGTGGCAAAAGATTTCAGAGTTTCTTGATCTTCACCGGTGCATGCGGCAAGTTGCGCGCTTCTTCACTATAAGGAGCAGCCAATGTCCGGTTCACTGGCCCAGGCTTTCGCCCACAACTTTCTCGGCCATTCACCGCGCTGGTACAAAGCCAGCATCCTCGCCTTCCTGCTGCTCAACCCCTTGCTGCTGTTCACGGTCGGCCCGGTGGCGGCCGGCTGGATGCTGGTGGCCGAGTTCATCTTCGCCCTGGCCATGGCCCTCAAATGCTACCCGCTGATGCCCGGCGGCCTGCTAGTGCTGGAAGCCGTGGCGCTGGGCATGACCACGCCACAGGCGCTGTACGACGAACTGGTGCACAACTTCCCGGTGATCCTGCTGCTGATGTTCATGGTGGCCGGCATCTATTTCATGAAGGAACTGCTGCTGTTCCTGTTCTCCCGGCTGTTGCTGGGGGTGCGCTCCAAGGCGCTGCTGGGCTTGCTGTTCTGCTTTCTCTCGGCCTTCCTCTCGGCGTTTCTCGATGCCCTGACGGTCACCGCGGTGATCATCAGCGCCGCGGTGGGCTTCTATTCGGTGTATCACCGGGTGGCCTCCGGCAACGACCCGCGCCAGGACAGCGAATTCAACGACGATAAGCACCTGCCTCAGTTGCATCACCAGGACCTGGAACAGTTCCGCGCCTTCCTGCGCAGCCTGCTGATGCACGGCGCGGTGGGCACCGCCCTGGGTGGCGTCTGCACCCTGGTGGGCGAACCGCAGAACCTGCTGATCGGCCATGAAATGGGTTGGCACTTCGCCGACTTCTTCCTCAAGGTCGCCCCGGTGTCCCTGCCGGTGCTGGTGGCCGGACTGGTGACCTGCGTACTGCTGGAGAAACTGCGCTGGTTCGGCTACGGCACCCTGCTGCCGGACAACGTGCGCGCGGTGCTGGCCAACTACGCCGCCGAAGACAACGCCGAACGCACCGACCGGCAACGCGCGGCGCTGCTGGTACAGGGCGTGGCGGCGCTGATCCTGATTGCCGCGCTAGCCCTGCATATCGCCGAGGTCGGCCTGATCGGCCTGATGGTGATAGTGCTGATTACCACTTTCACCGGCATCACCGACGAGCACCGCCTGGGCAACGCCTTCAAGGATGCGATGCCGTTCACCGCCCTCTTGGTGGTGTTTTTCGCGGTGGTCGCGGTGATTCACGACCAGCAGCTGTTCACTCCGCTGATCCAGTGGGTGCTGGCGCTGCCGGCGGGCCAGCAACCGGGCATGCTGTTTATCGCCAACGGACTGTTGTCGGCCATCAGCGATAACGTGTTCGTCGCCACCATCTACATCACCGAAGTGAAGCAAGCCTTCGTTTCCGGACAGATGAGCCGCGAACACTTCGAGACCCTGGCGGTGGCGATCAACACCGGCACCAACCTGCCCAGCGTGGCCACACCCAACGGCCAGGCGGCCTTCCTGTTCCTGCTGACCTCGGCGATCGCGCCGCTGGTGCGCCTGTCCTATGGACGCATGGTGTGGATGGCGTTGCCTTACACCCTGGTGATGGGTGTGCTGGGCTGGTATGCGGTGAGCTACTGGCTGTAAGCCTGTAGCCGCAGGCTCGGGCTGCGAACGATAAACCTGTAGCCGCTGCCGTAGGCTGCGATCGGCCCNCGCGGCGATCTCCAGATCGCTGAAGGCCTTCGGCCTTATCGCAGCCTGCGGCAGCGGCTACAGTTTTTGCCTTAGCGCGGCAGGATAAATCGTTCGATCGCTTCGGCGGCACCATCGGCGACATTGCTGCCCGTCACCAGGTCGGCCTGGCGTTTCACCGCCGCTTCGGCCTGACCCATGGCAATCGACAACCCGGCTTGCTGGAACATCGCCGGGTCGTTGCCGCCGTCCCCCAGCGCCGCGGTGCGCTCCAGCGGCACCCCGAGAAACTCCGCCAGGGTGATCAGCGCCTGCCCTTTGTTGGCCTGCAGCGCAGTCACATCCAGGTACACCGGCTGCGAACGGGAAACTTGCGCCTGTCCGCCGACCTGCGCCAACAAACGCGCCTCCAGTTCCACCAACAGCTCGGTGTCGGCACTGGCGGCGACTATCTTGTCGATGCGCGGCAGGTAGTCCTCGAAGCTTTCCACCACCACTGGCGGATAGCCCAGGCCATGCTGCTCCCGCGGCACCATTGGCCCATGGGGGTCGCGCAGCAGCCATTCACCGTCGGCGAAGACCCAGACCTCCACTTCCGGCTGCGGCGACAGCAGCGCCAAGGTACTGACGACGACGTCCACCGGCACATGGTGGCGCACCAGGAAACTGCCATCGGGGTTGACGATGGTGCCGCCATTGAAGGCCGCGGTCGGCAGGTCGACGCCCAGGGCTTCGATCTGCTGCAACATGGCCCGCGGCGGCCGCCCGGTTGCGAGGCTGAAGAACACCCCGGCTTCGCGCAACGCACACACCGCGGCGATGGTGCGCTGGCTCAGGCTGTGGTCGGGCAGCAGCAAGGTGCCGTCCATGTCGCTGAGCAGGAACTGGATGGCCGGCTGCCCCTCGCCGCTCATCCGAGGCTGTGCCATTCACGGCCGTCGCGGGTCAGCAACTCGTCGCCGGCCGCTGGTCCGTCTTCGCCGGCCCGGTAGATATGGACCTTGTCCTTTTCCTTCCAGGCATCGAGGAACGGCTGCACCGCGCGCCAGCCGTTTTCGATGTTGTCGGCGCGCTGGAACAGGGTCTGGTCGCCGGTCAGGCAATCGTAGATCAGCGTCTCGTAGCCGGTGGAAGGCTGCATCTCGAAGAAGTTCTTGTAGGCGAACCCCAGCTCGATATTGGCCATGTCCAGGGTCGGCCCGGGCTTTTTCGCCAGCAGGTCGAACCACATGCCTTCATTGGGCTGGATCTGGATGCGCAGGTAGGTCGGCTGCAAGTGGTCGACCTCGGTATCGCGGAACTGCGCGTAGGGCGCAGGCTTGAAGCAGATGGCGATCTCGGTGTCGCGCACGCTCATGCGCTTGCCGGTGCGCAGGTAGAACGGCACGCCGACCCAGCGCCAGTTGTCGATCATCACCTTGAGGGCGACGTAGGTTTCGGTGTTGCTGTCCGGGGCCACGTTGGCCTCTTCGCGGTAACCGGCCACCGGCTTGTCGCCCGCCTTGCCCGCCACGTACTGGCCACGCACCGAGTTGGCCAGGGCATCTTCGGTGCTCCAGGGACGAATCGCCCCCACCACCTTGGCCTTTTCGCCGCGCACCGCATCGGCGCCGAAGGCGGCCGGCGGCTCCATGGCGACCATCGCCAGCAGCTGGAACAGGTGGTTGGGCACCATGTCGCGCAGGGCGCCGGTGTTTTCATAAAAGCTGCCACGGGTTTCCACCCCGACGGTTTCCGCCGCGGTGATCTGCACGTGGTCGATGTAATGGTTGTTCCAGAAAGCCTCGAACAGGCTGTTGGAGAAACGGCTGACCAGAATGTTCTGCACCGTCTCCTTGCCCAGGTAATGGTCGATCCGATAGATCTGCTTCTCGCTCATCACCTTGAGCAGGCATTCGTTCAGCGCTTGCGCGGTGTGCAGGTCGGAGCCGAACGGCTTCTCCACCACCACCCGGCGAAACGCGTTGTCCCCTTCGACCAGCAACCCCGACGCGCCCAGGCGCTGCACCACTTCACTGAAGAAGCGCGGTGCAGTGGCCAGGTAGAACACCGCATTGCCGGTGCCGCTGGCGGCGATTTTCGCCGCCAGCGCGTCGTAGGTGCTGTCGTCCAGGAAGTCGCCCTGGACATAGCTGATGCCATTGGCCAGCTTGGCCCAGAGCGCCGGATCCAGCGCTTGCGCGCCGTTGCCGACCTTGCCGGCGGCCTCGGTGCGAATGAAGTCCTCGAGCTTCTTGGCGAAATCCACATCGCTGATCGCGTTGTGATCGACGCCGACAATCTTCAGCCCCTCATCCAGCAAGCCGTCACGGTTGAGGTTGTACAGCGCCGGCATCAGCAGGCGCTTGACCAGGTCGCCATGGGCGCCGAACAGAAACAGTGTGGTGGGTGGAGCGGGCTGAGCCTTGGACTTCTTTCGCGAGGCGGTCATTTTTTCGGAGTCTCCACGTGGCCGCCGAAGCCGAAGCGCATGGCCGACAGCATCTTGTCGCCATAGGTGCTCTGCTGGCGGGAACGGAAGCGGGCGAACAGCGAGCTGGACAACACCGGGACCGGCACCGCCTGCTCGATGGCGGCTTCGATGGTCCAGCGACCTTCACCGCTGTCGGCCACTTCGCCGGAGAAACCGTCGAGTTGCGGATCGCTGGCCAGGGCGTCGGCGGTCAGGTCCAGCAACCAGGACGAAACCACGCTGCCGCGGCGCCAGACTTCGGCGATATCGGCGACGTTGAGGTCGAAGCGCTGGTCTTCCGGCAGGCTTGGCGAGGCTTTGGTCTTGAGGATGTCGAAGCCTTCGGCGAAGGCCTGCATCATGCCGTACTCGATGCCGTTGTGGATCATCTTGACGAAGTGCCCGGCACCGGCTGGGCCGGCGTGGATGTAACCGCGCTCGGCGCGATCGTCTTCAGCCACCCGGTCCTTGGTCCGCGGGATGTCGCCCATGCCCGGTGCCAGCGCATCGAACAGCGGGTCCAGGCGGCGCACCACCTCGGCGTCGCCGCCGATCATCATGCAGTAGCCGCGCTCCAGGCCCCAAACGCCGCCGGAGGTACCGACGTCGATGTAGTTCAGGCCCTTTTCCGCCAGCGCCTGGGCGCGACGAATGTCGTCCTTGTAGTAGGTGTTGCCGCCATCGATGATCACGTCGCCCGGTTCGAGCAACTGGCTGAGGGTTTCAATGGTGTCTTCGGTGGGCGCGCCGGCCGGCAGCATGACCCAGACCGCGCGCGGTTTTTCCAGGCCGGCGACCAGGGCCGGCAGGTCGGCGACGCCCTTGGCGCCTTCGCCGCTCAGGGTGCTGACAAAAGCGCTGTTGCGGTCATAGACCACGGTTTCATGCCCATTGAGCATCAGGCGCCGTGCAATGTTTCCGCCCATGCGGCCCAGTCCGATAATCCCCAGTTGCATGTGCTGATGCTCCTTACTACTAAATTGTGTCAAAAGGTTATAGCCCAACGAGGCCAGTGAGGGTTAGTCCAGAGCGTCCGGACTAAGTTTCCCAAGCAGTGAGTGGATAACGACGCAAATCGCCCAGAAGGCACAACGACCGCTGAAAATAAAAAAGTTCCCTTTGCCGGCAAAAGAAATCAAAATTGCCGCCGATAGTGTTTCAGGCCTCGGAATTCGAGCGGCCGGACCACAGTTGATGCACGCCATTTGCGAGGTGAGCAATGGGCACAGTACTACCGGCACGACCTGCACAAACCCTCTACGTCACTATCCGTCGTGACGAGTTGCGCGCACTGAAGAACGAGCGCGACCAGTTGAAGCAAGAGCTGGCGCAACTGCGCCTGGCATTGCAGAACCAGGGTCAGGCGGCTGCCGTCACCCAGCTACAGGCCTGATTGATCCGAGGAACCTGCCCGCCGTGGCCGGTCCTTGCAACAGGTGATTAATGAAGCCGGCTGAGTCCTCGATGGATCGCCGGCTTCTTTTTGCCCGTCGCTTTTTACCCTTCCCGCCTCCTGGCGACGGCATTATCTGACACGCAGGTACCAACTCACAAAGTTTTCACACCTGCTTATGGATACTCCGGCGCAATATTGCCGCCCCCACGGGCGCGGCGCGCGTTCGCCGAGGTGGTCGAAGCTTTCCGGCGAATGTCCTGTTCAATGAAGCTGGAGCGCTCGATGGCTGTGTTTAAACGCGACAAGACGTCCGCGAAAGGGTTTGACTGGGCGGGCCTGGGTTGGCTCTTCCTGTTCTTCTGGTACTTCTCCGGCATCACCCAGTTGCTGATCCAGCTAACCGACACCTCCGGCTTCGCCGGTTTCCGCCAGGCCTTCATCATGAGCGCGATCTGGCTGGCGCCGATGCTGCTGTTCCCGACCCGCACCCGAGCAATGGCCGCCGTCATAGGCGTGGTGCTCTGGGCCTGTTCCATGGCCAGCCTGGGTTACTTCTTTATCTACCAGCAGGAGTTCTCCCAGAGCGTCATCTTCATCATGTTCGAGTCGAACCCCTCCGAAGCCGGCGAGTACCTGACCCAGTACTTCGCCTGGTGGATGGTGCTGGCGTTCCTCGCCCATACCGCCTTCGCCATTTTCCTCTGGACCCGCCTGCGCCCGGTCTACCTGCCGCGCGGCCGTGCGCTGGTAGCGGCCATGGCGATCCTGATCGCCGTCATCGGCTACCCGCTGATCAAGCAGACCGCGCGCACCGGCAGCTTCGCCGGCGGCCTGGAAAAATTCGAGACGCGCATCGAGCCCGCGGTGCCATGGCAGATGGTGGTGGCCTATCGGCGCTATCGCGAGCAGCTGGAAAACATGCAGGGCATGCTCGACAACGTGAGCAAGATCCCGCCGCTGCAGAACCTCAAGGACAGCATGGCCAACCAGCCTTCGACCCTGGTCCTGGTGATCGGCGAGTCGACCAACCGCCAGCGCATGAGCCTCTATGGCTACCCGCGCCAGACCACGCCGGAGCTGGACAAGCTCAAGGACCAGCTGGCGATCTTCGACAACGTGATCACCCCGCGCCCCTACACCATCGAAGCCCTGCAGCAGGTGCTGACCTTCGCCGACGAAGAAAACCCGGACCTGTACCTCAAGACCCCGTCCATGGTCAGCGTGATGAAGCAGGCCGGCTACAAGACCTACTGGATCACCAACCAGCAGACCATGACCAAGCGCAACACCATGCTCACTACCTTCTCCGAGCAGGCGGACGAGCAGGTCTACCTGAACAACAACCGCAACCAGAACGCCCGCCAGTACGACGGCGATGTGCTGGAGCCGTTCTCCAAGGCCCTGGCCGACGGCGCGCCGCGCAAGTTCATCGTGGTCCACCTGCTGGGCACCCACATGAGCTACCAGTACCGCTACCCACCGAGCTACGACAAGTTCACCGACCGCAGCGGCGTACCGACTGGCGTGCGCGACGACCAGGTACCGACCTACAACAGCTACGACAACGCCGTGCTGTACAACGATTTCGTGGTTTCGAGCCTGATCAAGGACTACGCCAAGACCGACCCCAATGGCTTCCTGCTGTACCTGTCGGACCACGGCGAAGACGTGTTCGACTCTGCCGGCCACAACACCCTGGGCCGCAACGAAGGCAAGCCGACCGCGCCGATGTACACCATTCCCTTCATCGCCTGGGCCTCGCCGAAGTGGAAGCAGAACCACGACTGGAACTTCGCCGGCGACCTCGGCCGCCCCTACAGCAGCTCGAACCTGATCCACACCTGGGCCGACATGGCCGGGCTGAGTGCCGATGAGCTGGACCGCAGCAAGAGCCTGGTCAGCGACAGCTTCAAGCCGCGTCCGCTGCTGATCGGCAACCCCTATGAACGCAGCGAGAAAGCCCTGATCGACTTCAGCCTGATGAAGCCCAAGGCGCCGCCACCCGGCGCGGTGGTACAGAAATAAGTCGCACAGAAATAAGCGATGCAAGAATAAGCCTTTTCCTACGGGGCCCCGCAGCCCCGTAATACCGGCCTTCAATGCCCCTTCGTGGGGCATTTTTGTATCCGAAAGATAATAATTATTCTCGTTTATCCTAAATACCCCTCCTCCTTTTCGTCTCAGTGCAAACGGATTTTTTCCCTCGACGACAAGGAGACGGCAGCGATGCTCGCGCCATTCACCCGTTCCATGACATTGACCTTCGGCCTGTGCGGCGCGGTCCTGAGCCCCGAGCTGCTGGCTGAAACCGAGCCCGCGCAGAGCGCCGACCGCGGTGCCCAGGCCCTGGAACTCGATGCCACCAGCGTCACCGCCCAGGGCCTGGGCGCCACCACCGAAAACACCGGTTCCTACACCACCGGCAGCATGAGCACCGCCACCCGCCTGAACCTGTCGATCAAGGAAACCCCACAATCGGTGTCGGTGGTGACCCGCCAGCAGATGGACGATTTCAAACTCGATACCTTGTCCGAGGTGCTGGGGCAAACCACTGGGGTAGTGGTCCAGCACCTGGACTCCGACCGGGTGATCTACTCCGCCCGCGGCTACTCCATCGACAACTTCCAGATCGATGGCATGCTCAACACCTTCAACCGCATGAAGTCCGATTCGGACACCATCATCTACGACCGCATCGAAGTGGTCCGCGGCGCCACCGGCCTGACCACCGGCGCCGGCGATCCTTCGGCCACGGTCAACATGGTGCGCAAGCGGCCGACCCACGAATGGGCGGCCAAGGCTGGCGTCAGTGGCGGCAGCTACGACAACTACTACAGCTACGTCGATGTCGGCGGCCCCCTGGGGTTCGACGGCCGCCTGCGCGGGCGCACGGTGCTGGCCTATCGCGACAGCCAGTCGTTCCGCGACCACTACCAGCTGCAGCGGGAAGTCGGCTACGGCATTCTCGAGGCCGACCTGACCGACAGCACCACCCTGGCCGTGGGCTACGACTATCAGGACAAGCAGGTCCAGGGCACCTCCTGGGGCACCGTGCCCTACTGGAACGCCTCGGGCGGCAAGGCCAACCTGCCGCGCTCCACCAACATGGCGGCGCACTGGAGTTCCTGGCCGCTCAGGGACAAGACCGCCTTCGCCACCCTCGACCAGCGCCTGGGCCACGACTGGCACCTGAAAGCCGCCTATACCCACCGCGACAGCGACAGCGACGGCAAGGTCTATTACGGCGGCGCCGGTTTCCCGGAAGCCGACCGCTCGGGCATGACCGCCTGGACCAGCCATATGATCGGCACGCAGAAAATGCGTGTATACGACTTCAACCTGGCCGGTCCCTACAGCCTGCTGGGCCGCGAACACGAACTGATGTTCGGCTACGGCGAGGCTGAGCGCAGCGAGTCGTCGCCGCACACCGTCGCCGGCCCGACGCCGCCGGGCTACACCAACATCGCCGACTGGAAATACATGGGCGGCATCGCCAAGTTTCCCGACACCGTGACCAACCTGTCCGGCGAAAGCGACAGAACCCGGCAAAAGGCTGGCTACCTGGCCACCCGCCTGAGCCTGAGCGACGACCTGCACGCCGTGCTCGGCGGCCGTTACGGCAGCTGGAACATCCACAGTCGGGCTCGCAGCTATGACACCGACAACCAGTTGGTCCGCCAGAGTGACACCCGCCAGCAGCACAACGACATGTGGACGCCTTACGCCGGCCTGCTGTACGACCTCACCCCCGAATACACCGTGTATGTCAGCTACACCGATATCTTCAAGCCCCAGGACAAGCGCGACGCCAGCCGCAAATACCTGGAGCCGGTGGTCGGCAGCAACTACGAGCTGGGGCTCAAGGGCAGCCTGCTGGAGGAGCGCCTGAACCTGGCCACCGCGGTGTTCTGGAGCAAGCAGGACAACGTCGCCGAACTGGACAGCTCGGTGCCGCCGGACCCGGTCACCGGCGAGGAGTTCTACAAGTCGGGCGGCAAAGGCGGCAAAGTCCAGGGATTCGAGGCCGAGGTCGCGGGCGAAATCCTCCCGGGCTGGAACCTCACCGCCGGCTACACCTACACCCACGCCCTGAATGGCGAAAAGCAGCGCGCCGACGGCGGCGAGCCGATGAACATGCTGCGCCTGTCGACGGCCTATCGCCTGCCGGGCCAGTGGCGGGCGCTGACCCTCGGCGGCAGCCTGAACTGGCAAAGCGCAATCTACGGCAACAGCCGGCGGCCGGTGGGACGCGACGGCGACGGGGGCCTCGTTACCGAAAACACCCGCATCCACCAGCAGGCCTACAGCGTCGCCGGGCTGATGTCTCGCTACGAGTTCGACTCGCACCTGTCGGCTTCGCTCAACGTCACCAACCTGTTCGACAAGAAGTACTACGAACGGGTCGGCTTCTATAACGGCGTCTACTGGGGCGAGCCGCGCACTATGACCCTGAGCCTGGACTGGAAGCTTTAACCCGCCCTTCTTCCTACACGGCCCATATCAGTGGGCCGTCAGTGCCTCTCATCCGGGATGACAGAATTGTCATCCCGCCTTCAGCGCCCTGTTAACCCCCAGTTAATAAGATCGCGCCATACTTCTATTACTGCTTCGTTACAGGGACGCGACGGAATTCCGATCACTGTTAATGGGACACCGCACATGAAAGCCTCCACACTCCTGCTCGCCGGTCTGATGATTGCCAGCTCGGGTGCAGCGTTCGCCGAAGGCGGCGCTGAACGCATGAAGCACTACTGGGACAATTTCCCCATCAGCCAGCAGATACCCCGCACCGATAGCGAACAGACGTCCTCCGAAACCCAGGCACCCGCCGAGAACCCAACCCGCGCCACTGCGCAACCGGATGCCTGATATGCCCCGAGCTCTACTCCTCTCTGGCGATAATGCTCCTTTGGCAGAGAGGATCTTCCGGCGCCCTTTCATGGGCGCCTTTTTTATCCCGTCGATATCAGCGACATGACAATGGGCTATCAACTTTCTGGCGTCAAAATGACAATTACGCCATATAAGAAACAATCATCGCCTGCTGTATTAGCATTAAGTTCCGCGCAACTTCGACACATATTGAAACAGTAATAAACGTCATGATCCCCAATGATCCATTTGTAGGAGCGAGCGGGCGGCGATCCGACTTGCCCGCGATGCACTTGAGAGCACCGCACTTATTCAGTCAATACGCAATATCGTTAACGATCATCGCGAGCAAGCTTCGCTCCTACACTGGGCTGCTAGTCAGCTACCGGCTGTCGAAAACATTCACAAGCCATTGATATCAGGCACTTTAAATCTTGACCCTAAAGCCACTTCAGGCTTGAGCATTCCCCCACCCAAACGGCTGAAACTATTTATCAGCAGCAACTTCGCGGGTTTTATGGCTGGTCCAACAACAACTTCATATCCAGCGCCATTGAAATCGTTTTAATGATCAAGAGGTCACTTTTCCATGCGCATTCTGGTTGTCGAGGACGAGCGTAAAACTGCCGATTATCTGCATCAGGGCCTGACCGAAAGCGGTTATGTGGTGGATCGCGCCGCCACCGGTGTCGACGGTCTTTACCTGATCGAACAGCAAAACTACGAACTGGTGATTCTGGACGTCAACCTGCCGGAAAAGGACGGCTGGCAAGTGCTGGAAGACATGCGCAAGGACAGCAGCACCCGGGTGATGATGCTCTCGGCCCGCGGGCGCCTGGCCGACAAGGTCAAGGGCCTGGACCTGGGGGCCGACGATTACCTGGTCAAGCCGTTCGAGTTTCCCGAGTTGCTGGCGCGGGTGCGCACCCTGCTGCGGCGCAGCGAGAACCTGCCGGCGACCGATACCCTGCGGGTCGCCGACCTGGAGCTCGACCCACGCCGGCACCGGGCCTATCGCGGCTCCCGGCGCATCGACCTGACCACCAAGGAATTCACCCTGTTGCAGGTGCTGATGCGCCAGTCGGGCGAGGTGCTGACCCGGACCCAGATCATCTCCCTGGTCTGGGACATGAACTTCGACTGCGACACCAACGTGGTGGAAGTCTCCATCAGCCGCCTGCGGGCGAAGATCGACGATGCCAGCGAGATCAAGCTGATCCACACCATCCGCGGGGTCGGTTATGTCCTGGAAGTGCGCCAATGAAAGCCTCGCCACAACGCACCGCCAGCAGCCTGTCCATGCGCCTGGGCCTGACCGTCAGCCTGATGGGCGCCGGCCTGGTGCTGCTGCTCGCCACCCTGGCCTACCTGGCCCTCAGCCATGAACTGGGCAGCCTGGCGCGGGAAAGCCTGGACAGCAAACTCGAACAGATCCGCCACACCCTGACCAGCGACCTGAAGACCGGCGACATCGCCGCCCGCCCGCATTCGCTGCTGGACCTGGTGATGGGCCACGACAACCTGCACCTGAGCATTTTCGGCGCCGATCCCCAGGCCGAACCGCTGTTGAACATCGGCAACCGCAACCTCGAACCGCTGCCTGTCGCCTTGACCCAGCCGGAAAGCCCGGCGTTCCTCGACTGGCTCGACAGCGCCGGCAACCGGCTGCTCAGCACCTCCAGCCTGATCAGCCTGCGCAACGGTGAACAGGTGCGGGTGGTGCTGTCCCTGGACCGGGCCAACGACCAGGCGCTGCTCAGCGCCTACCTGCGTTCCACGGTGATCGCCCTGCCCCTGCTGCTGATGCTGATCGGCATCGGCGCCTGGTGGGTGGTGCAGCGCGGCCTGGCGCCGTTGCAGCAATTCAGCCGGGTGGCCGCCAAGGTCACGACCCAGGACCTGACCCATCGCCTGTCGCCGGACAACCTGCCGCGGGAGCTGGCCGAGCTGGCCCACAGCATCAATTTCATGCTGCACCGGCTCGACGGCGGCGTGCAGCAGCTCTCGCAATTCTCCGACGACCTGGCCCACGAATTGCGCTCGCCCATCACCAACCTGATGGGCAAGGCCCAGGTCACCCTGTCCCGGGAACGCCCGCCCCACGAGTACAAGGCGGTGCTGGAGTCGAGCACCGAGGAACTGGAACGCCTGACCCGGATCGTCAGCGACATGCTGTTCCTCGCTCAGGTCAGCCATCCGGCTTCCCAGGTGGCGTTCGAAGAAGTTTCCCTGGGCGAGGAAGCGCGGCGAGTCACGGAACTGTTCGCCCTGAGCGCCGAGGAAAAGCACCTGGGCATCAGCCTGTCCGGCGATGGCCTGGTGTACGGCGACCGCCTGATGATCCAGCGGGCGATCTCCAACCTGCTGTCCAATGCGATCCGCCACAGCCCCCGGGCGTCGAGCATTTCGATCCTGGTGGAGGAGCACGATTCGAGCGTGTCGCTGTCGGTGGGCAACCCCGGCGCCGGCATTCCGCAGCAGCACCTGGAACACCTGTTCGAGCGCTTCTACCGGGTCGACAGCAGCCGCTCGCGCGCCGAAGGCGGCACTGGCTTGGGATTGGCGATCGTGCGTTCGATCATGAACCTGCACCAGGGGCGGACCGAAGTCAGCAGCGTGCCCGGCAGCTTCACCCTGTTCCGCCTGGTGTTTGCCCGGCTCAATCATCCGCCGCGGGCGTAAGGCCCCTGGATGCACTGGGTACCAGGGCATCCAGGGCCGTGGGTTCATCGGCCAGCGGGCTCCAGGGGCTTACAGGGCTTTGTTCCAGAACAGCATCCGGCCATGGCTTGGGTCGAGCATGGCGTCGTCGAAGCCGAACTTGCGGTAGGACGCCTGGGCCACCGCGTTGCCCTCCAGCACTTCCAGGGTGATCTTGCAGCAGCCGCGCTGGCGGGCGATCTCCTCGACCTTGTGCAGCATCTTCTGGCTCAGGCCCAGGCCGCGGAATTTATCGATCACCGACACGTCGTGCACATTGACCAGGGGCCGGCCGGCAAAGGTAGAAAAGCCCTCGAAGCAATTCACCAGCCCGGCCGGTTCGCCGCCGACAAAGGCCAGCACGCTGAAAGCGTGGGGGCGCTTGGCCAGTTCGCCGGGCAATTGCCGCAACATATCGGCGTCCAGCGGCTGGCCGCCGCCCATCGGGTCCTGGGCATAGTGGTTGAGCACCAGGGCGATCGCCTCGGCGTGTACCGGGTTGGTGTAGCTGGCCTGGAGTACCAATACGTCTGCAACGTCCATGTCTGTCCTCAACAGTTCGATTGATCCGGATGTGTTCCGGCAAGCGCGATTGTAAACACCGGCACATGACGAAACGAGCGGCTACCGCGTCAAGCGCTACCGTTCTTTTCCTCGACCGCCTCGGCGCCCCAGATCTGCGCTTCGCTCCAGCCCAGTTCGGCAAAGTCCTGGGCGCGCAGTGCCGCCTCGCCCGCGCAGAAGAATTCATCCAGCTGCGGCGGCGCCACCCGGGTGCCGCTGAGCATGGCGTGCACCTGGCCACGGTGATGCAGCTGGTGCTCGAACAGGTGCGAGAGCATGCGCAGCCGGGTATCGCGCTGCGGCTTCTCCCGGGCGATGGTGACGATGCGCGCAAGGTCCACATCCCGCTGCTGCTCGCAGTAGGCGATCAGCCGGCGGTCCACCAGGGCCTGCTCGCGCCGCAGGTCGGCGGCCTGGTCGAAGGGCTCCTCGTCGTCGAAAAACACATAGCAGTCAGGCCGTGGCGGCTCGCCGCGCAGCTCCCGCTCCAGCGCGTCGACGTAGAACCAGTCGCAGGTGAGGATGTGATTGAGGGTGGCTTTCAGGCTGGGGAAGAAGCTCACCCGCGGCGCCGCCAGCTCGCTCGGGGTGAGTATTTCCCAGGCCTTGCCCAGGCGGTGGTTGGCCCAGGCGTTCTGGTAAGCCATGGTCAGCAGATGATGGGACAGGGGCTGGTTCACGGTCAGGTCTCCCTTGTAATGGTCAGGCGTGTTCAGCCGAAACGCTGCAGCTGCATCTCCTTCAGACGACTGAGGGTACGGCGGAATGGAAACTCCAGGTAGCCCTCGGTGTACAACGCCTCCATCGGCACCTGCGCTTCGAGGTAGAGCGGCACCTTGCGGTCGTAGCACTCGTCCACCAAAGCAATGAAACGCCGCACGCTGTCATCGTGCACCGACAATTGCGGCAGCTCGCGATCGCCGGCCACCACTCGCTCGGCGCCGTCCTCGGTGCCCCGGGCAATCCGTCCCGGGCGCTGTTGCGCGCTGAGCTCGGGCACCTCGCTGAGCAGGATCGCGCTGAAGCGGTCACACAGGGCCATGAAGTCCATGGCGGCGAACGGCTGCTCGCAGAGGTCGGCGAAGCGGCACCAGAGCACCTGCTCGCTGGCCTTGATCACCTGGACCTCGCGGTAACCCACCGGCAGTACCGCGCTGGACACCGCCTGCCCCGCCGCCAGCTGTTCGAACAGCGGGCCCAGGGCGCTCGGTTGGCCAGCCGGGGTCAGCCAATAACGCTGGGTGACCGCCCCCGGGTGCAGGCGATGGTCCTGGGCACCGTCCACCGCCACCACCTGCATATGCGCCTCAATCGCCGCGATCGCCGGCAGGAAACGCTCGCGGTTGAAGCCGTCGGCATACAGCTGCCGGGGCGGCTGGTTGGAGGTGCAGACCATCACCACGCCCTGTTCGAACATCACCTGGAACAGGCGCCCGAGAATGATCGCATCGCCGATGTCGTTGACGAACAGCTCGTCGAAACACAGCACCCGCACTTCTTCGCTCAGCTCGCGGGCCAGGGCCTGCAGCGGGTCGGCGGTGCCGGTCAGCTGGAACGAACGCTGGTGGACCCAGCCCATGAAATGGTGGAAGTGCTGACGCCGCGCCGGTACCTCAAGGCTTTGGTAGAACTGGTCCATCAGCCAGGTCTTGCCCCTTCCCACGGGGCCCCACAGATAGACCCCGGTGATCGGCTTGCGCCCTTCATGCAGGGCGACATGGCACTGCTGCAGGGCCTGCATCGCCCGCTCCTGGGCCTCGTCGGCGACAAAACCGCGCTCCTGGATAGCGTACTGATAGGCGCTGAGGGGAGAGTCGAAAGGCATGGGGTCCACGCATCCGCAAAGGGGCCGCGCAGTATGCCATGCCTTGTCTTGCGCCCGCTGCGTCGGGATGCCGCCCAGGTCAATCGCAGCCTCGCTGGCGCTCGGCAGCGGCTACGGGGCGCAGCGTCTGTGTAGCCGCTGCCGAGCAGCGCGAGGCTGCGATCGGCAACGCAGTTGCCGCAAAACCTCAGCACGTGGTGCATCAGGCAGAACGCGCAACCCGGATTACGGCAACTGCGTTGCCGATCGCAGGCTTCGCCAGCGGCTACAAACAGCAAACGCCTGCATCACCCTGGCAACGGCTACAGCGAGATATCCAGCCTGGCGATCTTGCCCTGCTCGTCGAGCCGGAACACATAGCGCAATTCCAGCGGGCTGCCGGGGAAGCTGCCGGAAATCAGGTTGTCCACCAGCACCTTGCCGGTGCGCTGCTGGACCTTGAGCACCTCGAGCCGGGGCTGGTAACGGCGGGCGCTGTCTTCCATCCATTGGGCGATGGCCCGGGTGCCGGCCTGATGCTGGCCCTCATCGAACACCTGGGCGTCTTCGGCGAAGAAACTGGCGACCGCCGAACTGTCACGGCCATTGGTGGCCGCGAGGTAGGCGGCGATGGCCGGTGCGAGAGAAATGGCTGTGCTGGACATGGTGTTACGGCTCCTTGTTTATCGTTGCTGGAGCCATGCTAAAACGCCGTCGCGTCAGTTCTTGTCAGGAGTGAAACGCCCGGCATCGTCCAGTTGCATGCGCTGGCGCCAGGTGCGCAACAGGTCGCTGCGGCGCCCCGGATAACGCTGGCCCTGCTCGCTGGCGGCGGCGATCCGGTCGGTGCGAAAGGTGCGGAAATCGTCGCGCAGCTCACACCAGGCGACTATCACCCGCGCCTCGTTCAAAAAGCCCAGGGCCAGCGGCCAGATCAGGCGTTGGCTGGGGGTCTTGTTCACATCGGCGTAATCGATGTGCAGTTTGGCCTGCTCGCGGATCGCCTGGCGGAACACATTCAGCGGCACCACGTTTTCCGGGTAGCAGTAAGCCGGCGGGCCGGGCAGCACCGTCGGGTTGTGCAAGGCTTCCTGGGCCGCCGGCGCCAGCACCGCGGCGATCTTCGCCAGGGCATCGGCGGCGGCCTTGCCGAGCACCTCGTCGCCACGCTGGTCGACATAACGCAGGCCAAGGACGATGGCTTCGGTTTCGTCGGCGTTGAGCATCAGCGGCGGCAGAAACAGGCCGCTGCGCAGCACATAGCCGATCCCGGCCTCGCCATGGATAGGCGCGCCCAGGGCCGTCAGCTCGGCGATGTCGCGGTACAGGGTGCGCTCGGACACCTCCAGCTCGGCCGCCAGCGCCGCGGCGGTCACCGGGCAGCGCTTGCCGCGCAGCACTTGCAACAGGGTCAACAAACGAGTGGTGCGCGACACGTCTTCAAGCTCGACAGGGAAGGATCGACGCAGCTTAACAGAGCCCCCTGTCAGGATCTGTCAGTAGCGAACTCTGACCTTGCTGGAGAAACGCGGTGTCGGGCGCGGGATTGCCGCAGACCTCCGGTTTGCGGCAACTACGTTGCCGATCGCAGCCTCGCACGCTCGGCAGCGGCTACAAAGGCACCGCGTCCGTAGCCGCTGCCGAGCGTCAGCGAGGCTGCGATCGAGCGCAAAGCGCTCGCCAAGCCCGCTTCCCACCCTACCGATCGACCTTATGCCGCGCCGCGTACAGGCAGAGCATTTCCATGGCCAGGGTGGCCGCCGCCAGCGAGGTGATTTCCGCGCTGTCATAGGCCGGGGCCACTTCCACCACGTCCATGCCCACCAGGTTGATGCCGCGCAGGCCGCCGAGGATCTCCAGCGCCTGCAGCGTGCTCAGGCCGCCGCACACCGGTGTGCCGGTGCCGGGGGCGAAGGCCGGGTCGAGGCAGTCGATGTCGAAGGTCAGGTACACCGGCTGGTCGCCGACCCGCTGGCGGATCGCCTCGACAATGGCTTCGCAGCTCCGCCGATGCACCTGCCGCGCATCCAGCACCTGGAACCCCTGGTGATCGTCGTTGGTGGTGCGCAGGCCGATCTGCACCGAACGCGCCGGGTCCACCAGCCCTTCCCGGGCCGCGTGCCAGAACATGGTGCCGTGGTCGATGCGCTTGCCCTCTTCGTCCGGCCAGGTGTCGCTGTGGGCATCGAAGTGGATCAGCGCCAGCGGGCCGTGCTTGCGCGCGTGGGCCTTGAGCAGCGGATAGGTGATGAAGTGGTCGCCGCCAAAGGTCAGCATCGCGCTGCCGCTGGCGAGGATCTGCTCGGCGTGGGCCTCGATGCTCTCCGGCACCGACTGCGGCACCCCGGAATCGAAGGCACAGTCGCCGTAGTCGACCACCGCCAGATGGTCGAACGGGTCGAAAGCCCACGGCCAGTGGCGCTCCCAGGCGATGCCGGCGGAAGCCGCGCGAATCCCCCTCGGCCCGAAGCGCGCGCCGGGGCGGTTGCTGGTGGCGGTATCGAACGGCACACCGCTGACCGCCACATCCACCCCGCGCAGGTCGCGGCTGTAGCGGCGGCGCATAAAGCTGGTGATACCGGCGTAGGTGCTTTCGGCGGCGGTGCCGTACAGGCTGTCACGGGTCAGGGCCTGGTCGTTGCGGTTGGCGATATCCATGGATTCGTCCTTATTGTGGGCGGCTAACGAAGGGTTACAGAGATCCCCGCGCTGACGGCCATCGAGGAATCTGTGGCGGCAGCTTGCACCGGTCGATACATTGGAAAAATATCAAGCGTATTAACCTGACATTCACCCGGAGTAATGTTTGATGCTCGGCCAACTGCACGATCTCGACCTGCACCTGCTGCGCCTGTTCGTCTGCGTGGTCGAATGCGGCGGCTTCAGCGCCGCCCAGGGCGAACTGGGGCTGAGCCAGTCGAGCATCAGCCAGCAGATGGCCAAGCTGGAAACCCGCCTCGGCTATCGCCTGTGCAGCCGTGGCAAGGGCGGCTTCCGCCTGACGCCCAAGGGCGAGCAACTGCTGCTGGCGACCCGCGGCCTGTTCGAGTCCATCGAGCAGTTTCGCCATCAGTCCAACGGCGTCGCTGGGCGTTTGCTTGGCGAGGTGCGCCTGGGCCTGTCGGAGGCGCTCGACCCGGCGGTGTTGCAGACAGTCGCCGAGGCGATCCGGCGCTTTCGCCAGCGCGACGAGTCGGTGCGCATCGAGATGATCAGCGCCATGACCGGCGAAATGGAGCGCCTGCTGTTGCAGCAGCGCCTGGACCTGGCGATCGGTTATTTCTCCAAGGTGCAGCACGCCTTCGATTACCAGCAGCTGTTCACGGAAACCCAGCACCTGTACTGCGGGCGCGGCCATCCGTTGTTCGTCCAGGACAACCCGGACCTGCAAGCACTGCATCGCGCCGACAAGGTCGACCACAGCTACCGGCTGCTGAGAAACGACGAGCCGTTGCAGGGCGTGCCCGGCTCGGCCTGTTCACAGCAGGTCGAGGCCAGCCTCACCTTCATCCTCTCCGGCCAGCACATCGGCTACCTGCCCAGCCACTTCGCCCGCGCCTGGGAAGACAAAGGGCTGATCAAGGCCCTGCGCCCGGAGGAATTGAGTTACGACGTGGGCTTCTATCTGGCCCGCCACCGCGCCCAGGTTCCCGGCGAGGCGCAGCGGGCCTTCGAGGAAGACCTGCTGGCCGCTTTCGGCTAAGCGCCCCATCCTCTAGCCGCATTGCCGATTGAAGTTTCAGTCGGCAATGCGCTTTGCTCTTCTGACCCGGCCACCTTTCTGGCATCCTGCGCCTCCATTTTTCTGACCGGGTCCGCAGATTTTGCCTTACGTCCTCCGACATCCCGCGTCGCGCCCCTTTTCTCCACGTGTTTCATGCCCTATCGACACGTCATTGGCAGGCTTTTTCCCATGACCGCACCTGATCGTTCCACGCCGCGCTACAAGTCCGACCTGATCTATGGCCTGGAGGACCGCCCGCATTTCAGCGCGGCGATCTTCGCCGCGCTGCAACATGTGCTGGCGAGTTTTGTCGGCATCATCTCGCCGACCCTGATCTTCGGCGGCGTACTGGGCCTGCAGAACGAAACACCCTACCTGATCAGCATGGCGCTGTTCGTCTCGGGCCTGGGCACCTTCGTCCAGGCCCGGCGCCTGGGGCCGATCGGCTCCGGGCTGTTGTGCGTGCAGGGCACCAGCTTTTCCTTTATCAGCGTGCTGCTCAGCGCCGGGCTGATGGTCAAGGGCCGTGGCGGCAGCAACGAGGAAATCCTCTCGACCATCTTCGGCATCTGCTTCTGCGCGGCCTTTATCGAGATGTTCCTCAGCCAGTTCATCGGCAAGCTGCGCAAACTGATCACCCCGGTGGTCACCGGAACCATCATCACCCTGATGGGCCTGTCGCTGATCAAGGTGGCGGTCACCGACATGGCCGGCGGCTTCGGCGCACCGGACCTGGGCGCCGCCAGCAACCTGGGCCTGGCCGCCCTGGTGCTGCTGACCATAGTGGTACTCAACCGCTTCAGCCATCCGATGCTGCGCCTGGGCTCGATCGTCATCGGCCTGACCCTGGGCTTCGTCGTCGCCTGGCTGCTGGGCCGGGTCGACCTGGCGACGATGCCGGAAGTGCCGATGGTCAGCGTGCCGGTGCCGTTCAAGTACGGCTTCTCCTTCGACCTGATCGCCTTCATCCCGCTGGCGGTGATTTTCCTGATCTCGCCTCTGGAAGCGGCCGGCGACCTGACCGCCAACTCGATGATTTCCCAACAGCCGGTCAAGGGCCCGCTGTACATCAAGCGCATCAAGTCCGGCCTGCTGGCCGACGGTTTCAACTCGATGGTGGCGGCGGTGTTCAACAGCCTGCCGATGGTCACCTTCGCCCAGAACAACGGGGTGATCCAGCTGACCGGCGTGGCCAGCCGCTACGTGGCGTACTTCATCGCCGGGCTGCTGGTGCTGCTGGGGCTGTTCCCGGTGATTGGCGCGGTGCTGCAACTGATGCCCAAGCCGGTGCTGGGCGGCGCCACCCTGATCATGTTCGGCACCGTGGCCGTGGCCGGGATCAAGATCCTCGCCGAAGCCGGGCTGCATCGACGCAACGTGCTGATCGTGGCCATTTCCCTGGGCATGGGCCTGGGCGTGGCGGCGGTGCCGGAAGTCCTGCGCGAACTGCCCAAGGCGCTGCACAACATCTTCGAATCGCCGATCACCGTGGGCGCGATGTGCGCGATCCTGCTGAATATCTTCCTGCCGGAAGAATTCATCGAGCTGGAAGAAGACGAATTCGACCCGGAAGCGGCAACCCTCAAGGTCATGCAGGACCCGGATGTGAGCGCCAAACCCAACGCCTGACCTCGGCCTCTGTAGGAGCGAAGCTTGCTCGCGATAACGTCGGTGGCAACACCACCAAACGCCCGGCCTCAAACCTACCACCAGCCCTGCCGGCCCCATCGCCGGCAAGCCTGGCTCCTACAGAAGATGGCTCCCCTCAAACAACCTCCGGTTTGTGGTGCCGACCTGATCGCGCTCCCAACGCCTGACCACCGGCTTCTGTAGGAGCAGCCGGTCGATGCTCGATTGCTCGCGATGGCGTCAGTGGCAACACCACCGACGCCCGGCCTCAAACCCACCACCAGCCCTGCCGGCCTCATCGCCGGCAAGCCTGGCTCCTACAGAAGATGGCGTCCCTCAAACAACCTCCGGTTTGTGGTGCAGACCTGGTCGCGCTAGATTCATCAGTGCCTCCTTTCCCGCAGAGACGAACCCTGATGCGCAGATTCCTCGGCCTCACCCTTTGCTTGCTGTTGCTCAGCCTGAACGCCTGCGCCCTGTTTCCCCAGCGCGATCAGTTGCACATCAATGTGGTCGGCATCGAGCCGCTGCCCAGCCAGGACCTGGAAGTGCGCTTCGCCATCAAGCTACGCCTGCAGAACCCCAACGAAACCGCGATCAACTACAACGGCGTGGCCCTGGACCTGGAAGTCAACGGCCAACCGCTGGCCACCGGGGTCAGCAACCAGACTGGCAGCATCGGGCGTTTCTCCGAGGGCGTGCTGGTGGTGCCGGTCAGCGTTTCGGCCTTCGCCGTGCTGCGCCAGACCCTGGGCCTGAGCCAGACCCAAAGCCTCGACGACCTGCCCTACGTGCTGCGCGGCAAGCTCGCCGGCGGCCCGTTCGGCACTATGCGTTTCGTCGAAAAAGGCCAGCTGAGCCTGCCGAAGACCGCCAACTTCACCTGGTAACCACCGCGTTCCCCGTAGCCGCTGCCGAGCGCCAGCGAGGTTGCGATCGAGCTGGGCGGCATTCCGACGTAGCGCTCGCAGAACCAGCCAACGCGCTTATCCAGGCAGATCGCGGA